>NZ_JBFUCN010000023.1:0-87896 GCF_056405195.1 Polaromonas sp. P1_H6 | reverse complement strand
GCCAAAAGAAAAGTAAGCAAAAGATAAGGCGACCCTGGTTGCTGCGTCCCTGCGCTTCGCTACGGGCAACCTGCGGTGCTCGGTTCAGGCGGGGTCTCGCTAAACTCGCCTTCGGCTCAAACAACGCGATCCCTGATCCGCCTGAACCTGCGCTCCTCGGCGCATCCACAAGGGGTGGGGACAAGAAAACCGAACAGCCGAATACCAATAACGAATACCTGAAGAAACAAGGACTCGCCACGGCGAGTCCTTGTTTGTATTTGTCCCCGCTCCCGATTGCCCCGTCCTGGCTGGGCCGAGGAGCGCAGACGTAGGCGGATCAGGGATCGCGCTTGTTTGAGCGAAGCGAGTTTGCGCGAGACCCCGCCGTAGTCGAGCACCGCAGGTTGCCCGCAGCGAAGCGTAGGGACCCAGACTGCGGGTCGCCTTTTTTTGCTTACTTTTTTTGGCGAAGCAAAAAAAGTGAGTCGCATGCCGGGCGACTCCCGGCCAGCAACCCTCAGCAAAGAGAACAGAGGAAGCGCGGACAGCCGGCGCAAGACCCGGCCGAACAGAACCACAGATAATCCCCCAATGCGAATCCGATTCACCAAAATGCAAGGCGCCGGCAACGACTTCGTCATGCTCGACGAAACCCGAGGCCCCTTGGGCCTGACCACCGCCCAATACCGTTTCCTCGCCGACCGCCACTTCGGCGTGGGCGCCGACCAGATCCTCACGGTGCGGCCGTCGCCTGGAAAAGGCATTGATTTCGAATACGTGATCCACAACGCCGACGGCGGCGAGGTGGAACAGTGCGGCAACGGCGCACGCTGTTTTGTGCGTTTTGTGCGCGAGCAGGGGCTGACGAGCAAGGACGTTGTGAGGGTCAAGACCCTGAGCGGCATCATCGAGCCGCGCATGCAGGCCGATGGGCGCGTGACGGTTGACATGGGCGCGCCGGTGTTCGAGCCGGTGCGTGTCCCGTTTGACGCGACGGGTCTCACGCCCGTCACCGAGGGTTCATGGGAGAAGTGGCCGCTTGCGCTGGCAGGGCAGGCCGCACCGTCTTTCATTGCGGCGCTGTCCATGGGCAACCCGCATGCGGTGCAACTGGTGAATGACGTCGATACCGCGCCGGTGCTGGAAACTGGTCCGCTGATCGAAAACCATGCGCGCTTTCCGCGCCGTGTGAACGCCGGCTTCATGCAGGTGGTCTCGCGCGGGCAGATACGCCTGCGTGTCTATGAGCGCGGCGTGGGCGAGACCCTGGCCTGCGGCACGGGCGCCTGCGCGGCGGTGGTGGCCGGCATACGCTGGGGCCTGCTCGATACGCGGGTGGACGTGATGACGCTCGGCGGCCAGCTCACGATTGAATGGACGGGGCAGCTCGATGCACCCGTCATGATGACGGGTCCGGCCACCACGGTGTTCGAGTCCGAGATTGAGATTCCCGACACGATCTGAGCGCTTTCGGCCAAAGCGGATGTAACGCGAACCACCAGCGACCTTTGCGTGGGCCGCAAAACTGAGGACAATGCCAGCATGAACCCAACCGAACATCCCATCACCGAAGACGACATCGCCAACTTCCTGGCCAACACGCCCGACTTCTTCGAGCGCCACGCCGAGTTGCTGGCTTCGGTGCAGCTGTCCAGCGGCCACGGCAACCGCGCCGTCAGCCTGCAGGAACGCCAGGCGCTGATGTTGCGCGAAAAAATCAAGGGCCTGGAGACGCGCATGGTCGACATGATCCGCCATGGCCAGGAGAACGTGGGCATCGCCGACAAGATGCAGCGCTGGACGCGCAAGCTGCTGCAGGCCGCGCAGGCGCGCGACCTGCCCGGCGCGGTGGTCGAGGGCATCACCACCGAGTTCCTGATTCCCCAGGCGGCCATCAAGATCTGGGACGTGAACGGCATTTTTTCCGACGAAAGTTTTGCCACCGGCGTGAGCGAGGACGCCAAGGCCTTTGCCTCTTCGCTGGGCGCGCCCTATTGCGGTGTCAACTCCGGTTTTGAAGCCGCCGGCTGGCTGCCCGAACCCGCCGTGGCGCTGTCGATGGCGATGATCCCGCTGCGCGTTGCCCCGGGCGCGGAGGCTTCCGGCCTGCTGGTGCTGGCCTCGCCCGATCCGGAGCGCTTCCACAGCGGCATGGGCACCGACTTCCTCGAGCGCCTGGGCGAACTCGCCAGTGCGGCGCTGACGCGCCTGCGGCCCCAGCAGGTGGCGGCCGCGTAAACACCACGGCCATGGCGCAGACGTTCCCGCTCGCGCCTGAAACCGGCGGCGCCGAGCCTGCGCCTGTGCCGCCATCGCACCCGCTGGTCGAACGCTACCTCGAGCACGTGCGCGTGGAAAAGCGCCTGGCCTTGCGCACCGTGGAGCTGTATGCGCTGGACCTGCAAAAACTCGAGGCCAACGCCCTGCAGGCTGGCGTGCAGCTGACCGAAGTACAGAACATCCACATGCGGCGCTGGGTGGCGCAGATGCACGGCGCGGGGCGCAGCGGCCGCGGCATCGCGCTCATCCTCTCGGGCTGGCGCGGCTTCTACACCTGGCTGGGCCGCGAGGGCCTGGTCAAAGGCAACCCGGTGCAGGACGTGCGCGCGCCCAAGGCCGCCAAGCCCCTGCCCAAGGCCCTGAGCGTGGACGAGGCCGTACAACTGGCCGCCTACCAGGCCGACGTCACCGACGGTGACCCTTTGCTGGCGCTGCGCGACCAGTGCATCACCGAGCTGCTCTACGGCTGCGGCTTGCGCATCGGCGAGCTGGTGGGGCTGGACGTGCAGGCCAGCGCCCAGGCGCGCGGCTGGATAGACATCGATGCGGCCGAGGCCCATGTGCTCGGCAAGGGTTCCAAGCGGCGCAGCGTGCCGGTGGGGGTTGCGGCGCTGCAGTCGCTGCGGCAGTGGCTCGCGGCGCGCGGCGCCTGGGCGCGCGAGGACCAAGCCCTGTTCGTCAGTGAGCGCGGCACGCGCCTGACGCCGCAGCACATACGCGTGCGCCTGAAGCAGCGCTCATTGAAGGCCGGGCTGGCCACGCCGGTCCATCCGCACATGCTGCGCCATTCCTTTGCCAGCCACGTGCTGCAGTCCAGCGGCGACCTGCGCGCCGTGCAGGAATTGCTGGGCCACGCCAACATCACGACCACGCAGGTCTACACGCGGCTGGACTTCCAGCACCTGGCCAAGGTGTATGACGCGGCGCATCCGCGCGCGGTGTCAAAGGCCGGTATGGGTGTGGCGCCGCCGCTTGTGACCGACCAAGCCGCCACGCCGAAAGCGACCAAGACCGGCAAGGCCTGAGCAGGCGCCGGGACCGTCTCAGGCCGCCTTGGGCCGGTCGCGCCGGGGTGGCCGCAGGGGCTGCGCTTCCCCGAGCATGAACACCGCGCGCTTGCTGTCGGTGGAGGCGGCGGCCAGGCGTTCTTCGAGCTGCGTCAGCAGGCCCTGCGCATTGGAGCCCTGGTGGGGCACCAGCGCATAGGCCACATGCACCTGCGCCACGCAATCTACATGCAGGCCCTTGTAGGGCATGAGGCAACGCGCCACGATGCGCGGCCCCAGCGTGCCGGCGTCTTCCGCGTTGAACGGGCCTTCCACCAGCATGCCGAAGCGCCGCTCCGACAGTCGTGCGGCGCTGTCGATTTCGCGCGCGGTGGACAACAGGCGCTCGGCCACGCGCAGCGGCAGCTCGTCGGCCGCTTTGCGCCCGAAGTCACGCTGGATCTGCTCGGTATTGACCAGGTCGATGATCATCACCGCGCTCTGGTGACGCAGCCGTTCGGAGCGCGCGATCATGCGGATCAGGCGTTCGGCGAACACGTGGCCGTTGATCAGGCCGGTCGCCGGGTCCACCCGGTCCAGGCCCTGGATGCGGCGTATGTTTTCGCGGCGCTGCTGGCTGCGCAGCATCAGCACCAGCATGACGATGGGCAGGTGCAGCGCCACGCCCAGCTGCATGCCATGCTGCGTCAGGAAGCCGATGGGCACCAGTTCGGCGTTGCGCGCCAGGGTCCAGCCGGCGGCGACCAGCACGGGCACATAGGCCAGCATCAGCCAGGGTGCGAAGCGGTCGCCCCGCCGCCAGGCCCAGCCCATGACCAGCATGCCGCTGAACTGCAGCAGCAGCATGATGGGAATGAACACATCCATGCGCGAGGCCGCGGGCACCAATGCCAGCAGTACGGCCGTGAGCGCGCCCAGCACCGCCTGGCCGACCATCAGCCAGTGCAGGCGCATGGAGCGTTCGGGCAGGGCCACGGCCGCAGAAATGAACAGCAGCGTGGCCGCCGCCGTCAGCATGGGCAGCACCGAGGTCGCGACGTCGCTCCAGCCCGGCCAGGCGGGCCACAGGTGCAGGCCGGCGATGCCGGTGACGGTGGCCTGGGTCAACCCCAGCAAGGTCACGCACAGGGCGTAAAAGCCATAAGCGGAGTCGCGCAGCGACACGGCGCCCAGCGCAGAGATCAGCGCGGCCAGGCCGGTCAGGCCGAAGAAAATGCCCAGGATCAGCGAGACGCGCTGTTCGGAGTAGCTGAGCCGCCCCTCGCTGATGAACTGCAGCGGCGCGCTGAAGGGGTGGCCGTTTTCCAGGCGCAGCAGGTAGTTGGAGGGAACCTCGGCCGACAGTGCGATGGGCAGCAGCGGATGGCGGTGCGGCACCGGCCATTTATTGACCGCCACCAGGTCGCCGGCTCGCTGCTCGCTCCACTGGCCGGCGCCGTCCAGCGTGTACAGCGACGCCCGGTCTATGGACGGGTAGGGGACCTCGAGGTACCAGCGTTCGTTATCGGGTGCGGGTGGCACGTTGAAGCGCACCCACATCGAATAACCGCTGGTGACCGGATAGATCGCGTCGGCGTGCGTCGGCTTCCAGGGAATGTCGGGCGAGGCGGCGACCTGCTCGGGGGTGAACTTGCCGGTGGTGTCTATCCAGTAGTCGCCCCAGTCCTGCAGCGCCACCGGTTGTATCTGGGCGTCGAGGTCCAGCACCGTGCGCGAGCGGGCATCGAGGCTGGTCAGCGCCAGCAGCGAGCCCATCAGCAGGCTCATCGCCAGGCCCAGCAACAGGGTCCGTACAGCCGTGCCTCTGCGAATCACATTGCCTGCAATTGGCGTGTGTTTCTTCAACTGCACGGAAAAGTACTTAAAAATCATTAACCTGCGATTGTCGCAAACTTTCGCGAAAATTACAGTCCCTGTTTATGGGACAAAGGCGGGCGTTGTTTTGCGGTTCACTGGGGAAGGGCTGGGGCCGGTGCGCCCTGCCGCGACAATAGCGCCATGAAAATTATTCGATTGCGGGATGGCAAGGAGCGCTCCTTGCTGCGGCGCCACCCCTGGATTTTTGACGGCGCCATCGCCAAGGGCGGCGGCGATGCCGGCGAAACCGTGCGGGTGGAAGGTCATGCCGGCCAGTTCCTCGGCTGGGCGGCTTTCAGCCCTGCTTCCAAAATCCGGGCACGGGTCTGGAGTTTTGACGAGGCCCAGCGCATCGACGCGGCTTTTTTCGCGGATCGCATTGCCCAGGCCCTGAAGGCCCGGGAGCTGTTTGATATCCAGAGCGACGGCCGGCGCCTGATCCACGGCGAATCCGACGGACTGCCTGGCCTGGTGGTTGACCGCTATGGCGACACCCTGGTCGCCCAGTTTTCCAGCTGCGGCGCGGAAAAGTGGAAAAGCGTGATCGTCGAAGCCCTGCTGGCCCAGACCGGGTTGACCCGTCTCTATGAGCGCTCCGATGCGAGTTCGCGGGCGCTGGAAGGCCTGCCCGAGGTCACCGGATGGCTGAAGGGTTCCGGCGAGACCGGCATCACCATCACCGAACACGACTGGAAGCTCAGCCTGGACATCGCCGAAGGCCACAAAACCGGCTTTTACCTGGACCAGCGCGACAGCCGGCAGAAGTTTGCGGCCTACACGCGCCGCCTGGGCTTCGGAAGCGTGCTCAATTGCTACTGCTACACCGGCGGCTTCACTGTGGCCGCGCTGGCCGGCGGCGCCGGGCACGTCACGTCCATCGACTCGTCGGCCCCGGCGATTGAACGGGCCCGCGCCAACGTGGCGCTCAACGGCTTTGACGCCGGCCGCACCACCCTGCTCGACGCCGACGTGAACGCCTCGCTGCGCCAGTACCAGAAGGAGGGCCGGACCTTCGACGCCATCGTGCTGGACCCGCCCAAATTCGCGCCGACCGTGACGCACGCCGAGCGCGCCGCCCGGGCCTACAAGGACATCAACCGCCTGGCGCTGTCCATCCTTTCAACCGGGGGCGTGCTGTTCACCTATTCGTGCTCGGGCGGCATCAGCGCCGACCTGTTCCACAAGATTGTGGCTTCGGCCGGCACAGACGCGGGTGTGGACGCCTTTATCTCCGAACGCATGGGCGGCGCCCCCGACCACCCCATGACGGTGGCCTTCCCGGAGGGCGAATACCTCAAAGGGTTGGTGCTGGTAAAGCGGGTGGGCGGCTAAGAGCGTATAGCCCGGGGGGCTTGACAGCCTCTGTAAAGTAACTGTTGGCCGAGGTGGTATTCGCCCGGGCCCCGCTTGGGGCTTGAACCCGCCGCTAAACTCCCCAGCTTGGGTTCTCGCGGCCCGCCCGCATCCCCGTAACCCTTCGTTTTTAGGTAGACATCATGAGCTTGATCCCCGTCACCATCCTCACCGGCTTTCTGGGCTCCGGCAAGACCACGCTGCTCAAGCGCGTGCTGACCGAGGCGCATGGGCAGAAGATCGCCGTCATCGAGAATGAATTCGGCGAGGAAAACATCGACAACGACATCCTGGTCAACGACACCACGGAAAACATCATCCAGATGAACAACGGCTGCATCTGCTGCTCGATCCGCGAAGACCTGCGTGAAACGCTGCAGTTGCTGGCCGCCAAAAAACGCAAGGGCCTGCTCGACTTCGACCGGGTAGTGATCGAAACCACCGGCCTGGCCGACCCCGGCCCGGTGGCGCAGACCTTTTTCATGGACGAGGAAATCGCCGAGCAATACCTGCTGGACTCCATCCTGACCCTGGTGGACGCCAAGCACGCGGCCGGCCAGCTCAATGACCGGCAGGAGGCGCGCCGCCAGGTCGGTTTCGCCGACCAGATCTTCATCAGCAAGTCGGACCTGGTGGCCAAGGACGAGGTCGATGCGCTGATGCACCGGCTCAAGCACATGAATCCGCGCGCCCCGCAGAAGGCCGTGCATTTCGGCGAGGTGGCGATCAAGGACGTGTTCGACCTGCGCGGCTTCAACCTCAACGCCAAGCTGGACATCGACCCCGATTTCCTCAAGGAAGACGAACACGCCGGCCATGACCACGACCATGACCATGAGCACGGCGAACATTGCGACCACCCGTCTCACGCCCACGACGCCAAGGACGGGCATGAGGGCCACGGTCACCATCACCACCATGACGACGACGTCAAGAGCTTCGTCTTCCGCTCCGACAAGCCCTTCAGCCCGGCCAAGCTCGAGGATTTCCTGGGCGCGGTAGTCAACATCTACGGCCCGCGCATGCTGCGCTACAAGGGCGTGCTGAACATGGACGGCACCGACCGCAAGGTGATTTTCCAGGGCGTGCACCAGCTCATGGGCAGCGACCTGGGGCCCGCCTGGGCCGAGGGCGAGAAGAAAAACAGCAAGATGGTGTTCATCGGCATCGACCTGCCCAAAGATATTTTTCTGCAGGGCCTGGAGCAGTGCCTGGTTTGAGGTAGGCTGTCCGCCTGTAGCCTATAAAAGGCGGAGGGCTTCATGTTTGTCTCGATTCTCCAACGATTTGTTTTTTGGGTGTCACAGGGCGCTGGCGAGCCGCTACAATCGCGCGCCGACCAAAATACCCGGAAAACCGGATCGGGAGGCCAGTCAGGCACAAAACCAGCTAAAAAGCGGGTTGAGGATCGCGTTTTAGCGGTTCTCAGGACTGGCGGGCGGCGGACAAACCAGGAAATCTGGCAACAGCTAGGGTTGGACTATCGCACTGCGGCAGTCTGGCCAGGAAGCCGCCGCAGAGGCCCCCGGGCCGTTCCAAGGCTGCTTTCCAGAGGAGACACATTGTGAAAGCCCCAGCGAAGAAGACCAAAACGCCCGCCAAGGCTGCAGCCAAACCGGCCGCCAAGACAGCCGTGAAAGCCAAGACGGCGCCCAAGGCAGCCGCCAAGGCCGTGAAAAAAGTTGCCAAGCCCGTGGCCAAAGCCAAGCCGGCGCCCAAACCCGCCGCGAAAAAGGTTGCGAAGCCGGTGCCCAAGGCGGCACCCTCGAAAAAACCTGCCGCAGCCGTCAAGAAAACCGCTGCCAAGCCTGTGCCTTCCAAGGCCAAGGCCGTCGCCAAACCCGTCAAGCCAGTGCTCAAATCCCCTCCAAAACCCGCCGTCAAACCTCCCGCCGCAAAACCCGTCGCCAAGCCGGTGCCGCCTGTGGCCGCCGTTGCGCCGGCTCCGGCCGCGGCTCCCGTGAGGGCTGGGCTCGCCGCCCCGCCTCCCCTGAAACCCGGCCGGCGCAGTTCCGCCCGGGTCGCCACCCAGTCACCCCCTCCCGCACCCATGGTGCCAACCCATGCGCCCGACGCAGCCAAAGCCAGTTACTCCACAATGACCGAACGCGTGATCGCGCCGCCACCCCAGGCGGCGGCCAAAAAAGACCCCAAGCTCGCCAACAACTGGAAGACCAAATCCGCCGAGCAGCTCACAGACGACGAAGTCAAGGCCATGCCCGACTCCGAGTACATGAATGAAAAGCAGCTGGCCTTCTTCCGCCACAAGCTGTCGGTGCTCAAGCAGGACATCCACAACAGCGCCGGCGAAACCACCGAGCACCTGCGCGAGGACACCGTCGTGGTGCCCGACCCCGCGGACCGCGCCACCATCGAGGAAGAGCACGCCCTTGAATTGCGCACCCGCGACCGCGAGCGCAAGCTGCTCAAGAAAATCGAGCAGTCGATCGCCCGCATCGACTCCGGCGACTACGGCTACTGCGACGAAACCGGCGAGCCCATCGGCGTGGGCCGGCTGATCGCCCGCCCCACGGCCAACCTGTCCCTGGAAGCCCAGCAGCGCCGCGAACTCAAGCAAAAGATGTTTGGCGATTGACGCCAGGCTGCCGATTGACGTATTTTTAGTCGTCCTCCCATGTCCAAAGAAGATACCGCTTCAGGCCTGCTGTCCAAGATGGTGAAGTTCGTCCGGAATCCGGCCACGAACTGGGCCGACCTGGACGCGGCCCCCACGGACCGGGACGAAGCCATGAGCAAGCAGTTGCTCAAGGAAATGATAGAGCGCAAGCGGCAGAACGACTTCGTGCGCAAGCGCGAATTCGACATGCTGCGTAAGATGCGCAAGCGCGAAGCCATGGTCGGCGTCGGCCAGGATCCGGGCGGGCGGCCTTCGTTCTTCCAGAGCAGCATGCCGTCCAAGCCCGACGACAGGGCCACCACGCTCAAGAAGATCGACGAGATCGAAGCGCAGATGTCCATGCAGTGGTGGAAAACCAAGAATGGCGGTATCCCCGACAGCACGCCACCGCATGCCTCGCCTACGGGCGCCAGGAATCCCTCGGTCCAGGCGCCCCTGCTGGACAACGCATTGCCGACGGCCTACAGGGCCACGGCCCCGGCGGGCCTGAGCCATCCCCCGCGCGGAGGCGCGCGCSGGCGGCGCGCCGCCGGCCAAACCGCCCGCTCCGGCGATCAAACCGCCCGCTCCGGCGCCGGTGGGCTTGCCGGGCGGGCTGGCAGGCATCAGCCGCAGCGACGAAGGCGGCAGTTCCGGCTTTTCGCATTCCAAATTCAGCGCCGTCGATGTAGACGAAGGGGTCGAGCATGACGCCGAACTCGAAGAAGCGGCCATTCGCTTTGCCAACGGCGACGATGCCGGTGCCGAAGCCGGCCTGCTGGAAATCCTCGCCCCGAACGGTTCGCGCACCGGCCATGCGGACACCTGGCTGACGCTGTTCGACCTGTATCGCGCCACGGCCCAGCAGGACAAGTTTGAAACCGCCGCGATCCAGTTCGTCGAGCGCTTTGACCGGTCGGCGCCGCAGTGGTTCTCCATGCCCGACATGGTGAAAAAACTCAGTGAGCCTGCAAGCGGCAAAGCTGCCAACGGGCCCGCGGCCGACTGGGTATGCCCCTCGGTGCTGGGTATACAGACGGTGGCCGCGCTCAAGGCGGCCATGGCCAAGGCCCCGATGCCGTGGCGGCTGGACTGGAAAAACATCAAGTCCATTGAGGCCGCCGCGGTGGAGCCGCTGTACAAGGTTTTCAGCGGCTGGGCCGCCCAGCCCGTCCAGCTGCGTTTCATGGGCGATGCGCAGCTGCAGAAGGTATTGCAGGACGCCACGCCCTCGGGCAGCCGCGACACGGCCCAGAACTGGTGGCTTTTGCGCATGGAGGCGCTGCGCGTCACGCACCGCCCCGACGACTTTGAGCTGGCGGCGCTCGATTTCTGCGTCACCTATGAAGTTTCCCCTCCGGCCTGGGACAGCGCGCGCTGTGAATACAAGCCCATAGACGCCCAGGGCGGCGTTATGAGCGGCCAGGCCATCATCGGCGATGTCTACCGCGACTCGATGTCCTCCAGTCTCAGCTCCATCGAAGGCGACACCCAGATGGATGCGCCGAGCTCGCAGATGAGCAACCTGTTGTCGGTGGAACTGTCCGGCCAGGTGCAGGGCGATGCGATCGCCGTGCTCGACAAGCTCGAAGCCAAGCTGATGGGCGCCGACATGATGCTGATCTCCTGCTCCAAGCTGATCCGCGTGGATTTTTCCGCTGCGGGGACGCTGCTCAACTGGGTGTCGGCCCGCGAAGCCGAGAACCGCGCGGTGCAGTTCTCCGACGTCAACCGCCTCGTGGCCGCCTTCTTCAATGTGATCGGCATCACCGAGCACGCCAGGGTCATGGTGCGCGTCGACTGACGCGGACCGTGCCCACTTTGGCCCTGCGCAACGGGGCCATTTTCAATCGGTTTTTACCTCCCTCATTTCATCGGCCACCGGGTGCACCGCCGCCCGTGGCGCGCCGCTCGCGCCCGCCATCTGGCGCGTGTGCATGCTGTTGTTCCCTGTGCAAACTGGCTTGGTCGCTATGGTTTCTATAGCGAACCTCGCCGTCATGCTCGCGGCGCCAATGTGAGAAGAGGGAAATAGTCCCGCTTTTCACCTTGCCTTCACCGGCCGAGCACTGTTGCCTTAAAGCAATACTTTCATTGCATCGTCTAAGTGCTTAATTTAGAACGCTTTTTGATTTTCCCTTTTGCATCCACAGACGCTTCTAAGTCCTTGATTTCATTGAAAAAATTTGTTTCAAATCCCTTGTTTGCAAATGGTTTCCTGCTAAAGTGGGAGGAAGTGCAATTTAGTGGTGAAAAGTGTTCTCTAAAGGTTTTTAGCAGTGTTTCAAGGCGCCTCATCGTTAGCTCTCGATACCAAAGGTCGGCTCTCCGTGCCGACCCGGCATCGTGACGTGCTGAGCGCCACTGCTTCCGGCCAGCTCACCATCACCAAACACCCGCACGGCTGCCTCATGATTTTCCCTCGCAACGAGTGGGAAAAATTCCGTGACCGCATCGCCTCCCTGCCGATGCAGGCACAGTGGTGGAAACGCATTTTTCTCGGCAACGCCATGGACGTCGACATGGATGCCACCGGCCGCGTGCTGGTGTCGCCCGAACTGCGCGCGGCGGCGGGCATCGGCAAGGACACGGTGCTGCTCGGCATGGGCAGCTACTTCGAACTTTGGGATGCCGCCACCTACGCGGCCCAGGAAGCCGAACAGATGAAGGGCGAGATGCCCGATGTCTTCAGAGACTTTTCGTTCTGAAAGAAGACGGTGAACGGCACATGGATACACCGCACCGTCCTGTTGAACGAAGCCATAGAGGCGCTTCTTGTCAACCCGGACGGCCACTACGTCGACGCGACCTTCGGGCGCGGCGGGCACTCGCGGCTGTTGCTGTCGCGGCTCTCGCCCCAGGGGCGGCTCACCGCCTTCGACAAAGACCTCGACGCCATCGCCGAGGCGCAGACCATCACCGACCCGCGCTTTTCGATCCGCCACGAGGGTTTTATGCACCTGGGCCAGCTGCCCGCCGCCAGCGCGGCCGGCGTGCTGATGGACCTCGGCGTGAGCTCGCCGCAGATCGACAACCCGGTGCGCGGTTTTTCGTTTCGGCAGGAGGGGCCGCTCGACATGCGCATGGACACCACGCGTGGCCAGAGCGTGGCCGAGTGGCTGGTGGATGCATCCATAGAAACCATGGCGGAGGTGATTCGTGAATATGGCGAAGAACGGTTTGCTCAACAGATTGCAAAGGCGATTGATCGTCGCCGACAGGAACGGGGCCCTCTTCGAACCACCGCTGAGCTGGCCGAAGTCGTGGCTGGCGCGGTCAAAACCCGCGAGCCGGGCAAGGACCCTGCAACGCGCACATTTCAGGCTCTTCGGATTTTCATCAACGCCGAGCTTGAAGAGCTGCAACAGGCGCTAGCCGCGTCACTGAAAGTTCTCCAACCGGGAGGCCGTCTGGTGGTGATCAGTTTTCATTCGCTCGAAGACCGCATCGTCAAGCAGTTCATCGCCGCGCATTCGCGCGAGGTGTTCGACCGCCGCGCCCCTTTTGCCGAACCCAAGGCCATGCAGCTCAAGGCTCTCGGCCGCACCAAACCCAGCGAAGAGGAAGTCGACGGCAATCCGCGCTCGCGCAGCGCCGTGATGCGCGTTGCCGAACGCACAGAGGTGGCCGCATGAATGCCGGAGCTCAGTCATGGCGCGCTTGAACCTCGTGCTGCTTCTTGCTGTGCTGGCCAGCGCGCTTTACCTCGTGCGCACCCAGTACGAGTCGCGCCGCCTCTATGTCGAGCTTGAGAAGGCGACGGCCGAGGCGCGCAAAATCGAAATGGACAACGAGCGCCTGCAGGTGGAAAAGCGCGCGCAGGCCACGCCCCTGAAGGTCGAGAAGCTGGCCAAGGAAAAGCTGCAGATGCGTACGGTGACGCCCGCCATCACGCAGTACGTGACTCACAAGGACGCCCCGGCCGCACCGGCTTCCGCGGCTGAAGGCGCCAGGCCATGAGCCGCAGCGTTCTTTATTCGTCCAGCCCCCTGCTGGCTAGCAAGACACCTGTCTGGCGCAGCAAATTCATCGTGGCCGGCATCGCGCTGGCCTTTGCGGGGCTGGCCGGCCGGGCGGCCTATATCCAGATTTTCGGCAATGAATTTTTCCAGCGCCAGGGCGAGGTGCGCTTTGCCCGCACGCTTGAGCTGCCCGCCAACCGCGGCCGCATCCTGGACCGCAACGGCCTGATCCTCGCGTCCAGCGTGCCGGCCTCCAGCATCTGGGCCATTCCCGAAGACGTCGAAGCCAGCAAGCCACAACTGGCCGAACTGGCCTTGCTGCTGGAAATGCCGCTGGCCGAGCTCAGCAAGAAACTGGGTGACGAGGACAAGACTTTTGTCTGGCTCAAGCGCCAGGTCGACGAGCCGGTGGCGAAAAGAATCCACGCCATGGGCATCAAGGGTATTTACCAGCGCAAGGAATACAAGCGCCAATACCCCGAAGGCGAAACCGTGGCCCACGTGGTCGGCTTCACCAACGTCGAGGACCGCGGCCAGGAGGGCATTGAGCTGGCCTTCAACAAGGACCTGGCGGGCAAGGCCGGTTCGCGCCGCGTTATCAAGGACCGCCTGGGCCGTGTCGTCGAGGATGTCGGCGAGCAGATGCCGCCCGTCGAAGGCAAGGACATCCAGCTGAGCATAGACAGCAAGGTGCAGTTTTTCGCCTACCAGAAGCTGCGCGACGCGGTCATCGCGCGCAAGGCCAAGGCCGGCAGCGTCGTCGTGCTGGATTCCACCACCGGCGAGGTGCTGGCGCTGGCGAACTATCCCAGCTACGTGCCCGACAGGCGGAAAAACCTGACCGGCGAGCAGTTGCGCAACCGCGCCCTCACCGATACCTTCGAGCCCGGCTCCACGATGAAACCGATCACGGTCGCCATGGCGCTCGAAGCCGGGCGCATCAAGCCGCAGACCATCATTGAAACCGGGCCCGGCCGCTACAGCATCGGCGGCTTTACCATCAGCGACACCCACAACTACGGCACGCTGACGGTGGAAGGCGTGATCCAGAAGTCCAGCAACGTCGGCGCGCTGAAGATCGCGCAAAAGATGAGCGCGCAGGAAATGTGGGACACCTACATGGCGCTGGGCTACGGGCAAAAACCGCAGATACAGTTTCCCGGCGCCGTCACGGGGCGTGTGCGGCCCTGGAAAACCTGGCGCCCCGTCGAGCAGGCGACGATGGCCTATGGCTACGGGCTGTCGGCCTCGCTGTTCCAGATGGCGCACTCCTACACCGCCTTCGCGCACGACGGCCAGATCATTCCCGTCACCATGCTCAAAAGCAGCGAACCTGCCGTGGGCGTCAAGGTTTTTTCCGCGGAGAACGCGCATGCCGTCCGCCGCATGCTGCAGATGGCCGCCGCTCCCGGCGGTACGGGCCCGCTGGCGCAAACCGTGGGCTATTCGGTGGGCGGCAAGTCCGGCACGGCGCACAAGCAGGTCGGAAAAGGGTACGCCACCAACAAATACCGCGCCTGGTTTACGGGCATGGCGCCCATCGAGGCTCCGCGCATCATCGTCGGCGTGATGATCGACGAGCCCGGCGACGGCAACTACTTCGGCGGCGTGGCCGCCGCGCCTGTTTTCAGCGAGGTCGTGCAGCAGACGCTGCGCATGATGGGCGTGCAGCCCGACATGAGCGTCAAACCGCAGATCACCACCCAGGCCGTGGAGGAGTCGTTTTGAGCACGCAGCTCCATACCCCTGAACAAGCGGCCGGCTGGTTGCGCGAACGCGTGAGCGGCAGCCTGCGCACGGATAGCCGCAGGCTGGCCCCGGGCGATGGCTTTATCGCCTGGCCCGGCGCCGCGACCGATGGGCGCAAGTTTGTGGGCGGCGCCCTGGATGCGGGCGCCACGGCCTGCCTGGTCGAACAGGAAGGCGCGGCCGCCTATGCTTTTGAGGACGGCAAAGTCGCCGAATACGCCGGCCTCAAGGCTGCGACCGGCCCCATCGCCGCCGTCTATTTCAAGGAACCGAGCCGGCAATTGCGGATTTCCGCCGTCACCGGCACCAACGGCAAAACCTCGACAGCCTGGTGGCTGGCGCAGGCCCTGGGCCGGCTGGGGCGCAAATGCGGCCTCATCGGCACGCTGGGCATTGGCGAGCCGGGCGCCATGGTCTCTAACGGCCTGACCACGCCCGACCCGGTGCTGCTGCAGCAGGAGCTGCGGCGCTTCGCCGACGAGGGCTTTGTCGCCTGCGCACTGGAAGCCTCCTCCATCGGCGTGGTCGAGCACCGCCTGGACGCGACCGCCATCGAGGTCGCCATTTTCACCAATTTCACGCAGGACCATCTCGACTACCACGCGTCGATGCAGGCCTACTGGGAGGCCAAGGCCGCGCTGTTCGGCTGGCCGGGGCTGAAGGCGGCGGTCATCAACATCGACGACGCCAAAGGCGCCGAACTCAAGGACTCCCTTGCCGGCAGCGGCCTGGATGTCTGGACCGTCTCCTGCGTGGAACCGGCGCGCCTGCAGGCGCGCAACATCGAACACGGCACCGATGCGCTGAGTTTTGAAGTGGCCGAGGGCGCCGAAAGCCACACGCTGGCCGCCCGGCTGGTGGGCCAGTACAACGTGTCCAACCTCCTCGGCGTGCTGGGGGCCCTGCGTGCCATGGGTGTGCCGTTGGCCGATGCGGTGAAGGCCTGCACCGGCCTGCTGCCCGTGCCCGGCCGCACCGAGACCCTGGCCGTGCCGGGCCGGCCGCTGGTGGTCATCGATTACGCCCACACGCCCGATGCCCTCGAGAAAGTGCTGCTCGCCCTGCGGCCGGCCGCGGCGCACCGCGGCGGCCAGCTATGGTGCGTGTTCGGTTGCGGCGGTGACCGCGATGCGACCAAGCGCCCATTGATGGCGGCAGTCGCTGAAAAGAACGCCGACCAGGTGGTGGTCACCAGCGACAACCCGCGCAGCGAAAACCCGCTGGCCATCATTTGCCAGGTGTTGCTGGGCCTGAGCCACCGCGATGCCGTGCACGTGCAGGCGGACAGGGCTGCCGCCATCACGCACGCCCTGAGCCTGGCCGGTCCCGAAGACGTGGTGTTGCTGGCCGGCAAAGGCCACGAGAGTTTCCAAGAAGTGGGCGGCGCCAAGCTTCCCTTCTCCGACCGCGAACATGCGCAGGCGGCGCTCGATGCCTTGGCCGCACCCCGGCAAGGAGCGCAATCATGATGCGCCTGCAACAAGCCCTCGATTGGCTGCCCGACGCCCGCCTCGTGGGTGACGGCGGCGTGCAGGCCCTGCGCGTCAACACCGACACGCGCAGCCTGCAGGCCGGCGACCTGTTCGTGGCGCTCAAGGGCGAGCGTTTCGACGCTCACGATTTCCTCGCGCAAGCCAAGGCGCAAGGCGCGGTCGCGGCGATTGCTCACCACGGGCTGGCGCAAGCCGGCCTGCCGGGGCTGGAAGTGGCCGACACGCGCCTGGCGCTGGGGCGGCTGGCGGCAGGCTGGCGTTCGCAGTTCCGCCTGCCGCTGGTGGCGGTCACGGGCAGCAACGGAAAAACCACCGTCACGCAGATGATCGCCTCGATTTTGCATGCCTGGAAGGCCGACAAGGCCTTTGCCACCGAAGGCAACCTCAACAACGACATCGGCGTGCCGCTCACGCTGCTGCGCCTGTCGGCCGCGCATGAAGTGGGTGTGGTCGAACTCGGCATGAACCACCCCGGCGAGATCGCCTACCTGGCCGAACTCACAATGCCCACCGTCGCGCTGGTCAACAACGCGCAGCGCGAGCACCTCGAATTCATGGCCACGGTGGAAGCGGTGGCGTGCGAAAACGGCTCGGTGTTCGCGTCGCTGGATGCGGCCGGCACGGCGGTCTTTCCGGCCGACGACGACTACACCCCGCTGTGGCGCGAGCTGGTCGGCAAGCGCAAGGTGCTGACCTTCGCGCTCTCGGGTGCCGCCGACGTCACCGGCACCGCGCAATGGGAGGGTGGCTGCTGGAAGGTGGCCGCATCCACCCCGGCGGGCAGCACCGATTTCTCGCTGCACATCGCCGGCCGGCACAACGTCAAGAACGCCCTGGCCGCCGCCGCCTGCGCGCTGGCGGCGGGTGTGCCCCTGGCCGCTATTTCCGCGGGCCTCTCGGGTTTTGTGCCGGTCAAGGGCCGCTCCCGCGCCATCGCCGTGGCCTTGCCGGGCCGGGTGTTGACGCTGGTCGACGACAGCTACAACGCCAACCCCGATTCCATGCGCGCCGCGCTGGAGGTCCTCGCCGAACTGCCCGGCCCGCGCCTGATGGTGATGGGTGACATGGGCGAGGTCGGCGACCAAGGGCCGCAGTTCCACGACGAGGCCGGGCGCCATGCGCGCGCGCTGGGCATTGAAAAACTTTTCACGCTGGGCGAGCAGTCCAGGCAGGCCGCGGCCGGTTTCGGCGGCGCGCAAATTTTCGGCGGCATGGACGAACTCGCCGCCGCCGTGCTGGCGGAGCTGCCCCACACCGGCAGCGTGCTGGTCAAAGGTTCCCGCTTCATGAAGATGGAACGTGTGGTCCAGGCCATCACGGCCCATGCACAAGATCAAGATCAAGCTCAACACAAGCAAAACCATAAGGAAGAGCCCCATGCTGCTTAGTCTGGCCCAGTGGCTCCAGTCACTTTCCCCCGAGTTCGGGTTCTTCAGGGTGTTCCAGTACCTGACCTTCCGCGCCGTCATGGCCGCGCTCACCGCGCTGCTGATCGGCCTGCTGGCCGGGCCCTTTGTGATCCGGCGGCTCATCTCGCTCAAGATCGGCCAGCCCATCCGTCAATACGCCATGCAGACGCACTTGAGCAAGAGTGGCACGCCCACCATGGGCGGTGTGCTGATCCTGCTGGCCATCGGCATCTCCACGCTGCTGTGGTTCGACCTGTCCAACCGCTTTGTCTGGATCGTCCTCATCGTCACGCTGGGCTTCGGCGCCATCGGCTGGGCCGACGACTGGCGAAAAGTGGTGCTCAAGGACCCGGAAGGCATGCGCTCGCGCGAGAAATACCTCTGGCAGTCCCTCATCGGCCTGGTCGCGGCGCTGTACCTGGTGTTCAGCATTTCCGAGAGCTCCAACCTGCGCGTGCTCGAGCTGTTCTTCAGCTGGGTGCAGTCGGGCTTTGACGTGAACCTGCCGCCCAAGGCCGGCCTGCTGGTGCCTTTCGTCAAGGAGGTCAGCTACCCGCTGGGTGTTTTCGGGTTTGTGATCCTGACCTACCTCGTGATCGTCGGCTCCAGCAATGCCGTCAACCTGACCGACGGCCTGGACGGCCTGGCCATCATGCCGGTGGTCATGGTGGGCTCCGCGCTGGGCGTCTTCGCTTATGTCACCGGCAGCTCGGTCTATTCCAAGTACCTGCTTTTCCCGCACATCCCCGGCTCGGGCGAACTGCTGATCTTCTGCTCGGCCATGGCCGGCGCTGGCCTGGCCTTCCTGTGGTTCAACACACACCCGGCCCAGGTCTTCATGGGCGACGTGGGCGCGCTGGCGCTGGGCGCCGCGCTGGGCACCATCGCCGTCATCGTGCGCCAGGAAATCGTGCTGGCCATCATGGGCGGCATCTTCGTGGTCGAAGCGCTTTCCGTGATGATGCAGGTGACCTGGTTCAAGTACACCAAGAAGCGCTATGGCGAAGGCCGCCGCATCCTCAAGATGGCGCCGCTGCACCATCACTTCGAGAAAAGCGGCTGGAAAGAAACGCAGGTGGTCGTCCGTTTCTGGATCATCACCATGCTGCTGTGCCTCGTCGGCCTCTCCACCTTGAAGCTCAGGTAAACAGGCATGCGGCATTTACAAGACCAAACCGTGTTGATCCTGGGCCTGGGCGCGTCCGGCCTGGCCATGGCGCGCTGGTGCGCCCGCCATGGAGCGCATGTGACGGTTGCCGACACGCGCGAAGCACCGCCCCTGCTCGCCACGCTGCGCGAGGAACTGCCGGGCGTCACCTTTGTCGGCGGTGCGTTCACGCCGGAGCTGGTGCAAGGCACGGCCGTGCGCGCCGTCTACCGTTCGCCCGGCCTGGCGCCGGCCACCATCGCCCCCGTGGCCGATGCGGCGCGTGCCATGGGCTTGCCTGTAGGCGGTGAGCTGGACCTGTTTGCGCGGGCTTTGGCGGATTTGCGCGAGCCGCCGGCTGCCGAAGCGGGCGAGGCACTCGCCGAAGCGACTGCATCCCCCGAGGCGCCGAGCGAGACGGCTTTGCCCGGTGCACTTGATGCCTCTGATGCGCCTGACGACACCGATACGGTTGATGAAAGCGTTGTGGTTCCTGATGCTTCCGATGTGTCTGATGCACCTGAAGGCGAAGCCGCCCTGGCGGCCCATGCCTCCGGCGATATTCACGAAGCAGCCGCAGCGGTCGTCCCGGACACCGCGCCTGTGTCCGACGAAGGCAGTGAAGAATCGGCGCTGCCCGCCTTGCTGGCGCTGGCCCAGGCCGAACCCGAGCCAGGCTACCGGCCGGCAGTGCTGGCCATCACGGGCACCAACGGCAAGACCACGGTGACCTCGCTGCTGGGCCAGCTGGTGCAGCGCGCGGGCAAAACCGTGGCGGTGGCCGGCAACATAGGCCCGACACTGCTGGACACGCTGTCGGCCCACATGGATGCGCAAACCCTGCCGCAGGTCTGGGTACTGGAACTGTCCAGCTTCCAGCTGGCCGACGTGCAGGGCTTCGAACCGACCGCCGCCGTGGTGCTCAACATCACGCAGGACCACCTTGACTGGCACGGCGACATGGACGCCTACACCGCGGCCAAGGCCAGGGTGTTCGGCGCCGGCACCTTCATGCTGCTCAACCGCGACGACGCGCGCGTGATGGCCATGCTGCCGCCGCCCGTCAAGGTGCGCCTGAAGCCGCCGCAACTGCGTCCCCACGCCACCTTCGGCGCCGGCGAGCCGCAGCGCCCCGGCGACTACGGCATTGAGACCGTCAACGGCATGACCTGGCTGGTGCGCGCGGCCGAGGCCGACGAAACCATCAAGCGCCGCAAGGACGAAGAAGTGGAGCTGCACGTGCAGCGCCTGATGCCTATCGAGGCCTTGCGCATACGCGGGCGCCACAACGCCACCAACGCCCTGGCGGCGCTGGGCCTGGCCGTGGCCGCGGGCTGCACCCTGGCGCCCATGCTGCACGGCCTGCGCGAATACCGCGGCGAGCCGCACCGCGTGGAGTCGGTGGCCGTCGTCAAGGACGTCGAGTACTTCGACGACAGCAAGGGCACCAACGTGGGCGCCACCGTGGCGGCGCTCACGGGCCTGGGCCTGGAGCGCAAGCTGGTGCTGATCCTGGGCGGCGAAGGTAAAGGGCAGGATTTTTCGCCGCTGGCCGATCCCGTGCTGCGCCATGTGCGGGCCGTGGTGCTGATAGGGCGCGACGCGCCCCTCATCAAAGAGGTCCTGCCGCGCAATATCCCGATGTTTGACGCCGCCTCCATGGAAGAGGCCGTCACCCTGGCGGCGCAGCAGGCCCAGACCGGCGACGCCGTGCTGATGTCACCGGCCTGCGCCAGCTTCGACATGTTCGACAACTACGAGCACCGCGCCCGCGTCTTTTGCGAAGCGGTGCAGGCCTTGGCCCGCGACCAGGGGGAGGTGCTGTGACGGTTGCCGCGCGTCTTTCAGGCTGGTTCTCCGGCTTCGGCAAGGCCGCGGCCGATGTGCTGCCTGTCCGCCTGGGCGGGCAGAGCCTGTCGCGCACGCTGGCGGCGCCGCCCGTGCGCATGGCCGGGTTTGACCAGGCGCTGCTCTGGGTCACGGTGGCCTTGCTGATGTGGGGCCTGGTCATGGTGTATTCGGCCTCCGTGGCCATGCCCGACAACCCCAAGTTCGCGCGTTATGCCCACACCCATTTTGTGACGCGCCACGTACTGTCGCTGGTCGTCGCCTTCATCGTCGCCGTGCTGGCCTTCCAGGTGCCGCTTGCGACCTGGGAAAAGCTCGCGCCCTGGCTGTTCGTCATTTCACTGCTGCTGCTGATCCTGGTGCTGGTGCCCTTCATCGGCAAAGGCGTCAACGGCGCCCGCCGCTGGATTTCCATAGGCATCATGAACTTCCAGCCCTCGGAACTCGCGAAGTTCGCGGTGCTGCTGTACGCGGCCGACTACATGGTGCGCAAGATGGAAGTCAAGGAGCGCTTCTTCCGCGCCGTGATGCCCATGGCGGTCGCTATCGCCATCGTCGGCCTGCTGCTGCTGGCAGAGCCCGACATGGGCGCTTTCATGGTGATCTCCGTTATCGCCATGGGCATACTTTTCCTGGGCGGCGTCAATGCGCGCATGTTCTTCGTCATCGCGGCCGTGGTGGTGGTCGCCTTCAGCCTGATGGTGATGCTCAGCGAATGGCGGCGCGAGCGGATTTTTGCCTACCTGGATCCCTGGAGCGACAAATATTCCATGGGCAAGGGCTACCAGCTTTCGCACTCGCTGATCGCCTTCGGCCGCGGCGAGATCTTCGGCGTTGGCCTGGGCGGCAGCATCGAAAAACTGCACTGGCTGCCTGAGGCGCACACCGACTTCCTGATGGCCGTGATCGGTGAGGAGTTTGGCTTGGCTGGAGTGCTGACCGTGATCGGCCTCTTCATGTGGATGACGCGCCGCATCATGCACATTGGCCGCCAGTCCATCGCGCTGGACCGCCTCTTCGCCGGCCTGGTCGCTCAGGGCGTGGGCATCTGGATAGGTTTCCAGACCTTCATCAACATCGGCGTGAACCTGGGCGCCTTGCCGACCAAGGGGCTGACCTTGCCGCTGATGAGTTATGGCGGCTCGGCGATTTTGATGAATTTGATTTCGCTGGCGGTTGTGCTGAGGATTGATTACGAGAATCGATCGCTCATGCGGGGAGGGCGCGCATGAGCAAGCAGCACTGCGCCCTGGTCATGGCTGGTGGAACCGGCGGCCACATCTTCCCGGGCCTGGCCGTGGCCGAGGCCCTGCGCGAGCGCGGCTGGCGTGTGCACTGGCTGGGCGGCCTGGGCAGCGCGAGCCGTCCCAGCATGGAAAGCCAGCTGGTACCGCCGCGCGGCTTCGCTTTCGAGCACATCGATTTTTCCGGCGTGCGCGGCAAGGGCCCGGCCACGCTGGTGTTCCTGCCATTGCGCCTGCTCAAGGCCTTCTGGCAAAGCATCCAGGTGGTGCGCCGCGTCAAGCCCGACGTGGTCGTCGGCCTGGGCGGCTACATCAGCTTTCCGGCCGGCATGATGAGCGTGCTGCTGGGCAAGCCGCTGGTGCTGCATGAGCAGAACTCTGTCGCGGGTATGGTCAACAAGGTGCTGGCCGGTGTGGCCGACCGTGTCTTCACCGCCTTCCCCGACGTGTTCCGCAAAGGCGAATGGATAGGCAATCCGCTGCGCCCGGCCTTCACGCGCCAGCCCGGCCCGGTTGAGCGGTTTGCCGACCGCGGCGGGCCGCTCAAGCTGCTGGTGGTGGGCGGCAGCCTGGGCGCGCGTGGGCTCAATGACATCGTGCCCAAGGCGCTGGCGCTGATTCCCGCCGGCGAGCGCCCGCAGGTCAGGCACCAGAGCGGCGCCCAGCAGATCGACGCGCTGCGCGCCAACTATGCGGCCGCCGGCGTGCAGGCCGAACTCACGCCCTTTATTGAAGACACCGCGCAGGCCTTTGCCGATGCCGACCTCATCATCTGCCGCGCCGGCGCCAGCACCGTGACTGAGATCGCGGCGGTCGGCGCCGCGGCGATCTTCGTGCCTTTCCCGGCCGCCGTCGACGACCACCAGACCAGCAATGCGAAATTCCTGGTGGACCAGGGCGGCGGCTGGTTGATCCAGCAGCGCGATCTCAGCGCTGAGAAGCTGGCCAACATTCTGAAAACCACCACGCGCTACACCCTGCTGGAGCGCGCCCTGCAGGCCAAGACCATGCAAAAAACCGATGCCACCGCACGCGTGGTGGCCGCCTGCGAGGAGCTGGCGACATGAAACACGCTATAAAAAATATCCATTTCATCGGCCTGGGTGGCGCCGGCATGTCCGGCATTGCCGAGGTGCTGCACAACCTCGGTTACGCGATTTCGGGTTCCGACCTGTCGGACAGCGCCACGCTGCAGCGCCTGGCAAAGCTCGGCATCAAGACCTTTGTCGGCCATGCGGCGGGCAACCTGGCCAAAGTCGACGCGGTGGTGACCTCCACCGCGGTGCAGGCCGACAACCCCGAGGTGCTGGCCGCCCGGGAGAAACGCATTCCCGTGGTGCCGCGCGCGCTGATGCTGGCCGAACTGATGCGCCTCAAGCAGGGAATCGCCATCGCCGGGACGCACGGCAAGACCACTACCACCAGCCTGGTGGCCAGCGTGCTGGCCGAAGGCGGCCTGGACCCGACCTTCGTGATCGGCGGCCGGCTGAACAGCGCGGGCGCCAATGCCAAGCTCGGCTCGGGCGACTACATCGTGGTCGAGGCCGACGAGTCCGACGCTTCCTTCCTGAACCTGCTGCCCGTGATGGCCGTCGTCACCAACATCGACGCCGACCACATGGAAACCTACGGCCATGATTTCGGCAACCTCAAGAAGGCCTTTGTCGACTTCCTGCACCGCATGCCGTTTTACGGCACGGCGATCCTGTGCACCGACGATCCGGCCGTGCGCGACATCGTGCCGCAGGTCTCCTGCCCCATCACCAGCTACGGTTTCGGCGAGGACGCGCAGGTGCGCGCCGTCAACGTGCGGCCGGTGGGCGCGCAAATGCATTTCACGGCGCAGCGGCGCAACGGCGTCACCCTGCCCGACCTGGAAGTGGTGCTCAACCTGGCCGGCGAGCACAACGTGCTCAACGCCCTGTCGGCGATTGCCATCGCGGTCGAACTCAACGTGCCCGACGCCGCGGTGCAAAAAGCCCTGGCCGATTTCCGCGGCGTGGGCCGGCGTTTCCAGAGCTATGGCGACATGCCGGCCAAGGATGGCGGGCATTTCACCCTGATCGAGGACTACGGCCACCACCCGGTCGAGATGGCCGCGACGCTGGCCGCCGCGCGTGGCGCCTTTCCGGGCCGGCGCCTGGTACTGGCCTTCCAGCCGCACCGCTACACCCGCACACGCGACTGCTTTGAGGATTTCGTCAAGGTCATAGGCCAGGCTGATGCCGTGCTGCTGTCCGAGGTCTACGCCGCGGGCGAGCCGCCCATCGTGGCTGCCGACGGCCGTTCGCTGGCGCGCGCGCTGCGCGTGGCCGGCAAGCTCGAACCCGTCTTCGTCGACGAGATCGAGGCCATGCCGCAGGCAATTGTGGACAACGCATTGGGCGGCGACGTCGTGATGTGCATGGGTGCCGGCTCCATAGGCCAGGTGCCCGCCCGGGTGGTCGAGATGCTGGAACAGGTAGGACACCCCAAGACCGCAGGAGCCCCGGCATGAAGCAGAACGAAAACATCTCCCAATTCGGCAAGGTCGCCGTCCTGATGGGCGGCATGTCGGCCGAGCGCGAAGTCTCGCTGATGTCGGGCAGCGGCGTGCTCAAGGCCCTGCGCTCGCGCGGTGTGGATGCCCATGCCTTCGACCCGGCCGAGCGCGACCTTTCCCAGCTCAGGAAAGACGGCTTTGCGCGCTGCTTCATCGCGCTGCACGGCCGCTTCGGCGAAGACGGCACGGTGCAGGGCGCGCTGGAGCTGCTGGGCATTCCCTACACCGGCTCTGGCGTCATGGCTTCCAGCATGGCCATCGACAAGGTCATGACCAAACGCGTGATGATCTCCGAGGGGCTGCCGACGCCCCAGTACCGTTTGCTGCGCCGCGGCGCCTACGGCGCGGCCGACATCGCCGCCGTGCCCGACGCGCTGGGCCTGCCGCTGATCGTCAAGCCCGCGCGCGAGGGTTCTTCCATTGGCCTCACCAAGGTCACCAGCCGGGAGGGCATGGCCGAGGCGGTGGCACAGGCTGAAAAGCTCGATGCCGACGTGCTCTGCGAGCAGTTCATCAGCGGCGACGAGGTGACCTGCCCGGTGCTGGGAACCGGCGCCGGCGCGCACGCGCTTCCGGTGATCCGTATCGTCGCGCCCGACGGCAACTACGACTACCAGAACAAATACTTCACCGACACCACGCAATACCTGGTGCCCTGCGGGCTTCCCGAAGGCGAAGAAGCCGTCATCCAGCAGCTGGTGCTGGACGCCTTCCGCATCCTCAACTGCCGCGGCTGGGCGCGCGCCGACGTGATGATCGACAAGGCCACGCGCAAGCCCTACCTGCTGGAAATCAACACCTCGCCCGGCATGACGGGCCACTCGCTGGTGCCCATGTCCGCGCGCGCGGCCGGCATCTCCTACGAAGACCTGTGCGTCGAAGTGCTCAAGACCGCCACGCTGGACCACCAGAAACAGGGGGAGGGGTAATTTGAACCGCAGAACGCCCAAACCCATCGCCATGCCGCTGGACGTCAAGCTCATGAACACCTTCTCGGTGGTCCTGGGCCTGGCGTTTGCCGCCATGGTCGTGGCGCTGGGCGTCGCCTGGGTGTTGCGCCAGTCGCTGTTCAGCCTGAGCGCGATCCGCGTGCAGGGCGACCTGATACACAACAACGCGGTCACGCTGCGCGCCAACGTGGCGCCCCGGCTGGCCGGCAATTTTTTCACGGTGGACCTGGCCGCCACGCGCGCGGTGTTCGAGTCCGTGCCCTGGGTGCGGCGGGCGCTGGTGCAGCGCGAGTTCCCGAACCGCCTCAAGGTAGTGCTGCAGGAACACAAGCCGGTGGCCTTCTGGGGCGCCGAAAGCGACGCGCGCCTGGTCAACAACTTTGGCGAGGTGTTCGAAGCCAACCAGGGCGAGGTCGAGGCGGAAGTCCTGCCGGTGCTGAACGGCCCGCAAGGCCAGGCGCCGCTGGTGCTGCAGGCCTACCAGGTGCTTTCGCCGCTGTTTGATGAGACGGATGCCTCGCTGGAACAGCTGCAACTGAGCGGCCAGGGCAGCTGGCGCGCCCAGCTCGACAACGGCGCCGTGATCGAACTCGGCCACGGGTCGCCGCAGGAGATCGAGGCGCGCACGCGCCTTTTTCTCGCCACGGTGACGCAGGTGTCGTCGCGCTACGGACGGGACCTGGAGTCCGCCGACCTGCGCTACGGCAACGGTTATGCGATCAGGCTCAGGGGTGTCACCACGGGAAACCCCGCTGACAAAGACGACGGAAAGAAAAAAAGGTAAACATATGGCCAAGGAATACAAGGATCTCGTGGTTGGGCTGGATATCGGCACCAGCAAGGTCATGGCCGTGGTGGCCGAGGTCATGCCGGGCGGCGAGCTCAAGCTCGCGGGCCTGGGCATCGCGGCGAGCAACGGCCTCAAGCGCGGCGTGGTGGTCAACATCGACGCCACGGTGCAGAGCATCCAGCAGGCCTTGAAGGAGGCCGAATTGATGGCCGACTGCAAGATCGCCCGCGTCTACACCGGCATCACCGGCAGCCACATACGCGGCATCAATTCCAGCGGCATGGTGGCGGTCAAGGACAAGGAAGTCACGCAAGCCGACGTGGCGCGCGTGATCGAAACCGCCAAGGCCATCAACATCTCGACCGACCAGCGCCTGCTGCTGGTCGAGCCGCAGGAGTTCGTCATCGACGGCCAGGACGTGCGCGAGCCCATAGGCATGAGCGGCATACGCCTGGAGGCCAAGGTGCACATCGTGACCGGCGCGCAGAGCGCGGCCGAGAACATCATCAAGTGCGTGCGGCGCTGCGGGCTGGAAGTCGACCAGCTGATGCTCAACCCGCTGGCCTCCAGCCTGGCGGTGCTCACGCAGGACGAGCAGGAGCTCGGCGTGGCGCTGGTCGACATAGGCGCGGGCACCACCGACGTCGCCATCTTCACCGGCGGCGCCATCCGGCACACCGCGGTGATCCCGATCGCCGGCGACCTGATCACCAGCGACATCGCCATGGCGCTGCGCACGCCCACCAAGGACGCCGAAGACATCAAGGTCGAAAGCGGTTATGCCAAGCAGTTGCTGGCCGACCCGGACCAGCAGGTGGAGGTTCCCGGCCTGGGCGACCGCGGGCCGCGCATGCTGAGCAAACAGGCACTGGCCGGCGTGATCGAGCCGCGCATCGAAGAGATTTTTTCACTGGTACAGCAGGTGATACGCGAGTCGGGTTATGAAGAGGTGCTGTCGTCCGGCATCGTCATCACCGGCGGCAGCGCCGTCATGCCCGGCATGGTGGAGCTCGGCGAGGACATTTTCCTCAAGCCGGTGCGGCGCGGCATACCCCGCTACTCCAGCGCGCTGTCCGACATGGTGGCCCAGGCCCGGGCCGCCACCGTGATGGGCTTGCTCGAAGAGGCCCGGCTGGCCCGCATGCGCGGCTACAAGGTGTCGCAGAAGGCGGGCAGCGTGCACAACGCATTCGGCAAGGTCAAAGACTGGTTTGTGGGGAATTTCTGACCATGAAAACCTATTCCACTTTTATCGGCAGGCCCTCGCGTTGTATGCATTCGGGCGGGGCGGATCCCCCTGCGTGAGAAGGCCATGGCAACCATAAATACAAATTTCCGATTATTGGCAACTGCAGTTTATTGATTAGGAGGCTCCCAATGAGCATCGAAATGATTGAAATCGAAGAATTCAACCAGGGCACACAGATCAAGGTGATCGGTGTCGGCGGCGGCGGCGGCAATGCCGTCGGGCACATGATCGAATGCGGCGTGCAAGGCGTCGAATTCATCTGCGCCAACACGGACGCGCAGGCGCTCAGCCGCGGCAGCGCCCACAAGACCATCCAGCTGGGCAGCAGCGGCCTGGGTGCGGGCAGCAAGCCCGACAAGGGCCGCGATGCAGCCGAGCTGGCGGCGGACGACATTCGCAGCGCGATTGACGGCGCGCACATGCTGTTCATCACCGCCGGCATGGGCGGCGGCACCGGCACCGGCGCGGCGCCCGTGATCGCGCGCATCGCCAAGGAGATGGGCATCCTGACGGTCGGCGTGGTGACCAAGCCCTTCGAATTCGAAGGAGGCCGCCGCATGACCAACGCCGACCTCGGCCTGGCCGAGCTCGAAGCCAATGTCGACTCGCTGATCGTGGTGCTGAACGAAAAGCTGCTCGAAGTGCTGGGCGACGACGTGACGCAGGACGAGGCTTTCGCGCATGCCAACGACGTGCTGAAAAACGCCGTGGGCGGCATTGCCGAAATCATCAACGTGCCCGGCCATGTGAACGTCGACTTTGAGGATGTGCGCACCGTGATGGGCGAGCCCGGCAAGGCCATGATGGGCACGGCCAAGGCCAACGGCCCGGACCGCGCGCGCATCGCCGCCGAGCAGGCCGTGGCCTGCCCGCTGCTCGAAGGCATCGACCTGTCGGGCGCCAAGGGCGTGCTGGTGCTGATCTCGGCAGCCAAGGGCTCGCTCAAGCTGAGCGAATCCAAGCTGGCGATGAACACCATCCGCGCTTATGCCTCGCCCGATGCGCACGTGATCTACGGCACGGCCTATGACGATGTGCTGGGCGATGAGATCCGCGTGACCGTGGTCGCGACGGGTTTGTCGCGCCAGGGCGTGCGCCGCCATGCGCCGCCGCTGCAGGTGCTGCGCACCGGAACCGACAACGTGCCCTTCAACGTGCCCACGTTGAACACCACGGCCGGTGCCGGCGGCGCAACGCAGATGGGCGCGGGTTCGGCCCAGCCGGACTACGGGAACATGGCTGTGCCAAGCGTGTGGCGTACCAATCGGACGCAGGCGGCGGCCAAGGTGGATGCGCTGGCTTCCGGCGGGATGGACGACTTCGAAATCCCGGCCTTTCTCCGCAAACAAGCCGATTAATCGCTTAATGGGTGTAAAGCTACTGCGCAACCCGATCTTGAGGCTGTGGTGCTCACCGTACCTGAGTACGGTTCCGCTCCTCGCCTCAACCTCGGGCTGCTCGCTACGCTTTCCATCCCATTAATCGCCGTTGGAGGGGCATGCTTCGCTCCCCTTGCTTTTTCGATTAATCGCCGTTGGGGAGTGGACTTGGTGCGCGTCGCTGGGGTTGCTGGTTTGCGCCCTAATTCACTCTGCCTATGCCCGGCATTGCTATCCCCTACCCTTGAAATGGCCTTGCGCCAACTAAAATAGAGCCCATGCTTGCCCAAAGAACCCTTAAATCCCTGACCAAAGCCGTGGGCGTGGGCCTGCACAGCGGGCAGCGGGTGGAGCTGACCTTGCGCCCTGCGGCGCCGGATACGGGCATTGTGTTTCGCCGGGTGGATTTGCCGCAGCCGGTGGACATTCATATCTCGGCGCAGGCGGTGACGGACACGCGTCTGGCGTCGACGATCTCCAGCGGCAGTGCCAAGGTGCACACGGTGGAGCATTTGATGTCGGCTTGCGCGGGCCTGGGTATCGACAACCTGTATGTGGACATCACGGCCGAGGAAGTGCCCATCCTGGACGGGTCGGCTTCGTCGTTTGTGTTTTTGCTGCAGTCGGCCGGCATTGAACTGCAGGCCGCGCCCAAGCGTTTTATCCGCGTGATCAAGCCGGTGGAAGTGCGGGACGGCGAGGGTGCGAACACCAAGTGGGCGCGCCTGAGCCCCTACGAGGGTTACAAGCTCAGTTTTGAAATCGATTTCGACCACCCGGCGGTGGACTCGACGGGCCAGCGTGTGGAGTTCGACATGGGCTCGGGCGCTTACTCGCGCGACATCGCGCGGGCCCGCACCTTCGGTTTCACCAAGGACGTCGAAATGATGCGCGCCAACGGTCTGGCCCTGGGCGGCGGGCTGGACAACGCCATCGTGATGGACGACTACAAGGTGCTCAACAGCGACGGCCTGCGCTACAACGACGAGTTCGTGAAGCACAAGATCCTCGATGCCATGGGCGACCTGTACCTGCTGGGCAAGCCGCTGCTGGCCGCCTACAGCGCGTTCCGCTCCGGCCACGCGATGAACAACAAGCTGCTGCGCGAGCTGCTGACGCACAAGGACGCCTACGAAGTCGTCACCTTCGCGGACGAGAAAAAGGCGCCCCGGGGTTTTGCCACGCTGGCACGCGCCTGGTAGTTGCTGGACAGGGCATCCCCATGCTGCTGTTTCGCTGGCTGATCCTGTTGTTTTTGCTGGCCGCCGTGGTGGCCTTCATGTTTTACGCGGGCACCGGCCAGGCGCGCTACAAGCGCTTCGGCCTGATCATCCTCAAATGGACGCTGATCGCCGCCTTCGGCTTCTTCGCGGTGCTGATTCTCGAGCGCGTGGCCTAACGGCCTTTCACATTCCCAGCCGCGTCAGCGGCTGCGTCCGCCGCGGTAATTCTTGGTCATGCCTGCACCCGTGCCGCCGGCTGCTTGCGCCAGCCGTGCCATGGCACTGCCCACGTGGGCGTGGGTGATGGCCAGGCCCAGCGCGTCGGCCGCATCCTTGCCGGGCAGCGAAGGCAGCTTGAGCAGTCGCATCACCATTTCCTGCACCTCGGCCTTGCCGGCCTTGCCGTAGCCGGCCACGGCTTTTTTGAGCTGCAGCGCCGTGTATTCGGTCACCGCCAGGTCGCGCGAAACCAGTGCTGTGATGCAGGCGCCGCGGGCCTGGCCCAGCAGCAGGGTGGCCTGTGGGTTGACGTTCACGAAGATGATTTCGACCGAGGCCGTGTCAGGCTGGTAACGCTCCACCACCTCGCACACGCCCTGGAACAGCACCTTGAGCCGGCCCGGCAGGTCGGCGCGCTCCAGGTGCGTGGTCTTGATGGTGCCGCTGGCCACATAGCGCAGGTGCGGGCCGTCCACGTCGACCACACCGAAGCCGGAGGTCTGCAGGCCGGGGTCTATGCCTAGGATGCGCATCGATGCCGCCTGGCCTCAGAGGCCGAAATACCAGCGGACCGAATGGAAGAAGATGGGCGCGCCGAAGCACAGGGCATCGACGCGGTCCAGCAGGCCGCTGGCGCCGGTCACGCCCACACCGCGTTTGCCCCAGTTGGGAATGCCGCGGTCGCGCTTGAGCGCTTTCATCACCAGGTGGCCCAGCGAGCCGGAGACGCAGGCGATAAAGGCCATGGCTACGGCCTGCGCCGGCTTGAAGGGCGTGAGGCCCGCCAGCAGGCCGCCCAGCAGGCTGGCCGCCACGACGGCGATCAGCCAGCTGGTCCAGTTGAAGCTCTTGCTCACATTGGGTGCGCTGGGCGGGCGCTTCAGCCTGCGGCCGACCACGTACTCCACGATCATGCAGCTTTGCACCACGAACACCAGGAAGAACACCAGGAAGGCGTTCTTGCCGTCATAGTTGGGAAACTTCAGCAGCATCAGGGCGGGCACATGGCTGATGCCGTAGACGCAGACCATGATGCCCCATTGCAGCTTGGCATTGCGCTCCAGGAAACGCTGCGGGTCGTCGGCCAAGGCGCTGACCACCGGGATCGCCAGGAAAACGTAGACCGGGATGAACACGGTGATGAGGTCGAAGCGCTGCGCGATCACCAGCGCGAACTGCACCGGCAGCACCACGAAGAAAGCCAGCACCAGGCTGCGGTGGTCGCCCTGGCGCGTGGGCGAGAGCGTGATGAACTCGCGCAGCGCAAAAAAAGCGACCAGCCCGAACAGCACGGTAGCCACTGTCTCGCCCAGCGTCCAGCCTATCCAGAACACCGTGGACATCAGCCAGGAGGTGCGCAGGACGCCGTTGAATTCCTTGAGCTTCTGGGTGTGCAGGTCGTCCTCGTGGGTGTCCCTGAGCGACATCACGAAAGCGGCCACGCTGATGGCGGCCAGGATGCCGAAGACCAGCACGAACAGCAGGCCGACCTGGTGCGAAGGCGAAAGATTGCGCAGGAAAGTGTTCATCAGGACTCTCGCAGATCCATCACGGCCTGGCGCGCACGGGCCAGGAATTCGCCGCGGTCTTCACCGGCGCCCAGGGCAACGGGCGCGCCGAAGGTGACCGAACACAGGATGGGCACCGGCACGACCTCGCCCTTGGGCATGACGCGCTGCACATTGTTGATCCAGGCGGGCACCAGCACCACGCCGGGGAATTTGAGCGCCAGGTTGTAGAGGCCGGCCTTGAATTTCTGCGGCTCCTCGTGGTTGCCGCGCGTGCCTTCGGGGAACAGGATGATGGAGTCGCCGTTGGTCAGTGCCTCGATCAGTGGCTCCAGCGGGTCCTGGTCGCCGGTCTTGGCGCGGTCCACATAAATCGCGTTGAACACCGCCGTGGTGATCCATTGCTTGAAGGGCGTCTTGGTCCAGTAATCCTTGGCCGCGATGGGCCGCGTGATGCTGCGCAGCTCTTCGGGCAGGGCCGCCCACATCAGCACCAGGTCGGCATGGCTTTGGTGGTTGGCGAAATAAATACGCTGTTCCGCTTTGGGCGGGCAGCCCTGCCAGCGCGCCTGGGCGCCGGTCAGGGTGCGGATCAGGCCCAGCAGGAACAAGCCCATGAGCTTGGCCAGTACGGGAGAAAGCTTGTCATTCATGGGCCGATTGCCTTTGTGCGCCTCAAGGCAGTTCGACGCCGCCCATTCGGGCCGCGATGGTGCCGGCGCGCGAGGCGAGGTAGCCTGAGCCGGGCCGGGTTTCAAAATACTTGGGCCGTGGCAGCATCACGGCCAGGCGCGCGGCCTCGTAGGCGCCCAGCTTGGCCGCGGGCTTGCGGTAGTAATGCTGGGCCGCCGCCTCGGCGCCGAACACGCCTTCGCCCCATTCCACGTTGTTGAGATAAATCTCGAGGATGCGCTCCTTGTTCAGCAGCGCTTCCAGCAGCAGTGTCAGCACCAGTTCCTGGCCCTTGCGCAGCAGCGTGCGCTCGCCCGACAGGAACAGGTTTTTGGCCAGTTGCTGCGTGATGGTGGAGCCGCCCACGATCTTCACGGGCCTGGCCGCCGCAGCTGCCTTGGCGGGCGCCAGCCGGCTGGCCGACTGCGCGGCGCGCTGCTCGGCCTTGGCATTTTTGTCCCAGGCTTTTTCCAGCGCTTCCATGTCCACGCCGTCGTGCTCGGCAAAACTGGCATCCTCGGACGCGATGACCGCGCGCTTGAGGGTATCGGGCAGTTCGTCATAGGGCACCCATTGCTGGCGCCATTTCAGGGTGCCGGTGTTGCGCGCGACCAGGTAGGCCTCCGAGCGCTGGAAAGCGGTGGACTCCGGGTCGACCACGGCCATCACGGCGATGCGCGCCACAAAAAAGAGCTGCAAGGCCAGGCTGGCCAGCAGGCCCAGGCCGACCAGCCTGAACAGCGCTTTCATGCCAGCAGCGCCCGCATTTCCCGCAGCACCTGCGCGGAAGGCGGGCGCACCTTGCGCCAGAGTTCGAAGGCCTCGGCGGCCTGCTCCACCAGCATGCCCAGGCCGTCGCGCGGCGTGGCGCCGTGGTCCCGGGCCCAGGCCATAAAACCGGCCGCGGCCGGGCCGTACATCATGTCGCAGGCCAGCGCGCCGGGTTTGAGCACACTGGCGCAGACTGGGACACCGGCGCCCGCCAGGCTGCTCGCGCTGGCGTTGATGACCACGTCGAAAGCGCCTTGCAGCCCCTGCAGGTCTTCGGCCAGCAGTTCGGTTTTCTGGAGCAGGCCCTGCAGGGAGGCGTGCGCCTTGTGCCGCGCGACCAGCGCGTCGGCCTTGGCCCGCGTGCGATTGACCAGCACCAGCCGTCGCGGCCCGGCGGCCAGCAGCGGCGCCAGCGCACCGGCGCCCGCGCCGCCCGCGCCTATCAGCAGCACGTCGCGACCGGCCAGCGACACGCCGGCGTTGTTCTGGATGTCATTGACCAGGCCCACACCGTCGGTGTTGTCGGCGTGCACGGCACCGCCCTGCAGCACCAGGGTGTTGGCGGCCTGCGCCAGCTGGGCCCGGTCGCTGCGCGTGGCGGCGGCGCCGAAGGCGTCGAGCTTGAAAGGAACGGTGACGTTGCAGCCCTTCACGCCATCGCGCAGCAGCTGGGCCAGGGTGGCGGCGAAGGATTCCAGCGGCACCAGCAGGCGCTCGTAGCGAAGGACTTGCCCGGTGAGTTCGGCAAAGCGCGCGTGGATCAGCGGCGACTTGCTGTGCGCGATCGGGTTGCCCAGGACGTAATACTGATCCATGACGCTTGTGCGGGCTTCAGCGACTGGTGAGCTTGGTCTCTAGCGTGTCGTCGCGGGTGAACTTGAAGCGCGACACCACGACGATCTGGTCGGCCTTGCGGCGCATGGCATCGCTGAATTTTCCGAAGGGCCCGGTGCCGCGCACGATGCTTTGCGCGCGCCGGTCCAGCGTCAGGTTGCCCGAGGTTTGCACCACTTCCGTGTCCAGCACGGTGCCGTCGAAGTTCACGGTGACGATCATGGTGAGTTCGCCGTAGAGCTTTTTGCCGGCCTGTTCGGGGAAGTTCACGGTGCCCCGGTCTTCAATCCTGCGGCGCAGCTCGTCGTAATAGACGGCGTAAACCTCTTCGCGCGTGGCCGGGCTGATGTAGCGCTTCTTGGGCCTGGCGTTTTCTTCGTTGATGCGGCGTTCGATCTCGGCCAGGATCTTGACCAGCGCCTTGCGCTTTTCCTCGCGCTCGGCCTGGGCCGGGCTGTTGGCGGGCTGGGTCAGGTCGGGCGGCGGCATGGAGGCCAGCTGTTTTTTGATCTGCGCCAGCAACTGGGTCTGCTGCTCCTGCAGCGATTCGACCTTGCGCTGCGCGTCTTCCGTCGCGTCGCCGAGTTCCATCAGAGCCGAAGGCGGCAGGGGAGAGGTCGCCCGGCCTTTTTCGGCCTCGCCGCCGCCGGCCAGCGAGGCCTGGGCGATGGCCTTGGCGAAGTCGGGCTTCTCGTTGGACTTGGCGTTGACCAGGATCACCTCGAGCGGGGTGTCCTGGAACACGCGGTTAAAGCGCTCGGGGTCGACAAAACGCACCGTCAGCAATACCACGTGGACGGCGATGGAGACGCCGAGGGCGATTTGCAGTGTGCTGGGGTTCTTCACAGAAAGAGATTATCGGTGTTTATGCGCGAAATACGGCGTCAACCGGCCACCGGAGCCGCGGCGGCGGCATCGGTTTGTGGCTCATTGACATCGACCGCGATGGAGATCGGGCCGGCGGCCATCTCGGTCTCGCCGTCGTCCTCACCGAGCGGGTCGGGCGACTCGTCAAGTTCCACGTCCAGCCGCTCGGTCACGGTGCCCGACACGTCCAGCGTAATTTCGTCAATCTCGCCCAGCCGTACGCGCACTTTCGCGCCGCGCGGCAAGCCCTGCGCGCCCACCGCCGGCAACACCAGCGGCAGTTCGTCGGCGCGCACCAGGTTGTCCTTGAAGGCGGTGGCCGTCAGTTCGGTGATGCCGTTTTGCTGCAGGTATTTGAGTGTCCAGTAGCGCTCTATGCCGGCCTGGAAACCGTTGTAGGCGCTGTAGGCGGCGTCAAAACCCGAGATGATGGAGAACAGCTCGGCATCCTTGGGCTTGAAAGGCGCGGCCAGCGCGGCCGTGCGGCCGTGGCGCGCGCAGGCAATGATCTGCCACTGGTTGACCAGGTCGGTGTAGCGGCGCAGCGGCGAGGTGCTCCAGGCATAACTTTTGACGCCCAGGCCCGCGTGCGGCAAGGCCTTGGTGCCCATGCGCACCTTCACGCCGGGCGCCAGGCTGGCCTGGCTGCGGTAGATGCCGGGCACGCCGTGCTCGGCCAGCCACTGGCCCCAGGTGCTGTTGGCCAAAATCATCGCTTCGGCCACGATCAGGTCCAGCGGCGCGCCGCGCTGGCGCGTGCTGATGCTGACGGGCTCGTTGCCCTGGGGTTCGCCGCCCGTGGGGTTGTCCAGTCGGAAGTTGTAGTCGGGCCGGTTGAAGTTCTCAGGCTTGCCGCGCGCGATTTCGCGCTGGGCCTTCAGGTGCCTGGCCAGCCGGTGCAGGAATGTCAGTTCCACACCCCAGGGCACGCCGGTGGGCGGGCTGCTTTGCGCGGCTTCAAAAAAAGCCTCGGTGAAGGTGCTGTCCAGTACGTCGTGGCGCAGGTTGCTGACGATGGGCACCTGTTCGAGCCGGGTGGCGCTTTCCTTGATTTCCAGCGTCGCCTCGTCAATCGTGAGGTACAGCGACAGCGATGGGCAATTGCGGCCTTCCTGCAGCGTGTAGCTTTTGACGATTTCGTCGGGCAGCATGGTCAGCTTGTAGCCCGGCATGTAAACGGTGGACAGCCGCGCGCGGCCCACGGTGTCAATCGGGCTGCCGGGCAGCACGGTCAGGCCGGGCGCGGCGATGTGTATGCCCAGCGTGACGGTGCCGCTGCCCAGGCCCTGCACCGACAGCGCATCGTCGATTTCGGTGGTGGCCGAGTCGTCGATGGAAAACGCCTTCACGTCGGCCAGCGGCAGTTCGTCCTTGACCTCGGGCGCCTGCAGCGCCGGGAAGCCCGTGCCCTTGGGGAAGTTCTCGAACAGGAAGCGCTTCCAGTGGAACTGGTAGGGCGAGGCGATGGCGCCGGCCTTTTGCAGCAAATCCAGCGGCGCGGTATGCGTGGCGCGCGAGGCCTCGACCACGGCCTTGTACTCGGGGCTGTTCTTGTCGGGCTTGAACAATATTTTGTAGAGCTGCTCGCGCACCGGCGCCGGGCATTCGCCGCGGCCCAGTTCTTCGGCCCATGCGGTGATCTGTGCCGCCACCTGCTTTTTCTTCTCGATGGCGGCCAGCGCCTGCTGCAGGATTTCCGCGGGCGCTTTCTTGAAGCGGCCCTTGCCGGCGCGGCGGAAGTAATGCGGCGCGTCGTAAAGGCGGAACAACGCGGCGGCCTGCTGCTCCAGCGTGGCGGGTTTGCCGTCGGCGCTGAAATAGTCGCGGGCCAGGTCGGCGAAGCCGAATTCGCCTTCGCCGGCGAATTCCCAGGCCAGGTCGAGCTCGATGTCGGTGCTCAGTTTTTGCCCGGCGGCCATCAGCTCGGCGGGCGCGGGCTTCTCGAATTTCAGCAGGGCGTTGACGCCCTTGACCTTGACGCGTTTGCCCGAGTCGAGCTCCACCTGCAGCGAGGCATCGCTCTCGGACAAAATGCGGCCGGCCAGAAACTTGCCGGCTTCTTCAAACAATACAAACAAAACGGGATCCCTTTGGTGTCTTTGATGACTTGGGGTTAGTGTAATCAGGCCATGTTGGGGGAGATTTTCAGGCCAGCGCCAGGAAATCGAGGATTTCCGGCACATGCGCGTCAAAGTCGCTCAGCGCATGGTCGCCTCCTTCGAGGATGCGCAGGTGCGCGCCCGCATAGCGGCCGGCCATTTCGCGCCAGTCCAGCACCTCGTCGCCCTTGGCGATAAAGGCCAGGTAGTTTTCGGGTGCCTTGAGCGGCCCGGTGTGCTGGGCCTTGAGTTCGTCGACAAAACGCGGCTCAAAGAAAAAATGCTCGTTGGGGTCATGCCAGGCGGTCTGCTCGCCGATGTAGCGGGCCAGGTCGCGCGCCGGCTCCACGGCCGGGTTGAGCAGCACAGCCTTGCAGCCGGTTCGCTCGGCCACGGCGGTGGCATAAAAGCCGCCCAGCGAGGAGCCGACCACGGCCAGGCCCTGGTAGCCGGCTTCAAGCGGCCAGCGAGCGATTTCGTCCATCACCCCGCACAGCGCGGCCTCGGGCGAGGGCGGCAATTGCGGGCAGTACCAGTGCACGGCCGGGTGGCGCTGCGCTACGATGGCCGCCATTTTTTGGGCTTTCATGGATTGCGGCGAAGAACGAAAGCCGTGCAGGTAGAGCAGGTGGGTGGTGCGCATGCCGCCATGGTAGACGGGAGTCCACGGTCTTTGGGCCCGGGCCGCGGGCCCTGGCGGATAATCCCCGGCATGTCAGCCGTTTTCGACAAACCCTCTCTTTACCAGCGAACTTTGCCCCTGCTGCAGGGTTTTGACGGCCTGCTGGCGTTTGCCGTCTTCCTGCTGGCCTGCGCGGGCCTGCTGATCATGTATTCCTCGGGCTACGACCACGGCAGCCGCTTTGTGGACCACGGCCGCAACATGCTGATCGCCGGGGCCATCATGTTCGTGGTGGCGCAGGTGCCGCCGCAGCGCCTGATGGCCTTTGCCGTACCGCTGTATATCGCGGGTGTGAGCCTGCTGGTGGCCGTCGCGATTTTCGGCCTGACCAAAAAAGGCGCCAGGCGCTGGCTCAATGTGGGCGTGGTGATCCAGCCCAGCGAAATCCTCAAGATCGCCATGCCGCTGATGCTGGCCTGGTGGTTCCAGAAGCGCGAGGGCCAGCTGCGTCCGCTGGACTACGTGGCCGCCGTGCTGCTGCTGGCCATGCCCGTGGGCCTGATCATGAAACAGCCCGACCTGGGCACTGCGCTGCTGGTGCTGGCCGCCGGCCTCGCGGTAATCTTTTTTGCGGGACTGAGCTGGAAGCTGATCCTGCCGCCCGTGCTGCTGGGCCTGGTCGGCGTGTTTCTGGTGGTGTGGTTCGAGCCGCAGATCTGCGCCGACGGCGTGCGTTGGCCCATCCTGCACGACTACCAGCAGCAGCGCATCTGCACCCTGCTGGACCCATCGCGCGATCCGCTGGGCAAGGGCTTTCACATCATCCAGGGCATGATCGCCATCGGCTCGGGCGGCATCACCGGCAAAGGCTTCATGGCCGGCACGCAGACGCACCTGGAATTCATTCCCGAGCGCACCACCGACTTCATCTTCGCCGCCTATTCCGAAGAGTTCGGCCTGCTGGGCAACCTGCTGCTGATCGCCGGCTTCATCTTCCTGATCCTGCGCGGGCTGGCCATCGCACTGGAGGCCTCGACCCTGTTCGCGCGCCTGCTGGCGGGGGCGCTGACCATGATTTTTTTCACCTACGCCTTCGTCAACATGGGCATGGTCAGCGGCATCCTGCCCGTGGTGGGTGTACCGCTGCCCTTCATCAGCTACGGCGGCACCGCCATGGTCACGCTGGGCCTGGCCATAGGCATGCTGATGTCGATCGCCAAGGCCAAGCGCCTGGTGCAGACCTGAGAGGCCGGCTGCTTTGAACGCCCGCATCGTGACCGTGATCGGGGTGGGCAACATGGGTGGCGGCATGGCTGCCAACCTGCTCGCCAAGGGCTGGGACGTCCGGGTCTGCGACACTGACGCAGCCAAGGTCGCGGCCATGGCGCAACTGGGCGCCGCGGCTGTTGCCCATCCCGCCCGCGCTGCGGCGGATTCAGGGGCTTTTATCGTCTGCGTGGTCGATGCGGCGCAAACCGAGGAAGTGCTGTTTGGCGAGCAAGGCCTGGCCCGCATGCTGCGGCCCGGCCATGCCGTGATGCTGTGCCCGACGATCGCGCCGCAAGACGTCGAATCCTTCGCCGCCCGGCTGGCCGAGCGCGGCGTGCACACGCTGGATGCGCCCATGTCGGGCGGGCCGGCCCGGGCGCGCGACGGCTCCATGAGCCTGATGCTGGCCTGCGAACAGGCTGTGCAGGAACAGCAGGCCGGCTTGCTGCGGGACTTGTCGGCCAAAGTGTTCCACATCAGCGAAAAGCCCGGCGACGGCGCCCGTACCAAGCTGGTCAACAACCTGCTGGCGGGCATCAACCTGGTGGGCGCGGCCGAGGCCTTGGCCCTGGCCGGCCGCCTGGGGCTGGATCTGGCGAAAACCCTGGACGTGATCGAGCAGTCCAGCGGCCAGAGCTGGATAGGCTCGGACCGCATGCGCCGGGCGATTGCCGGCGACTACGCGCCGCGCGCCCATGTGACGCTGCTCGAAAAAGACACGCGGCTGGCCGTCACGGCGGCCCGCGCGGCCGGTTTCGACGGCCCGTTGGGCGAGCGCGCCAGCCGGGTTTTCGCCGAGGCCCACCAGGCTGGGCTGGCGGCGGAGGACGACGCCGCGCTGTTCAAGCACCTGCAACACCTGGGCAGCAAGGGCGGCTGAGCGGGCTTTTCGGGCCGTTTCACCGCGGTTGCGGGCAAAACCCCGCTACCCCGTCGCGGAGGCAGACTGCCTACAATGGCCGCATGACCTCACTCCGCTCCACCACCGCCTCCGCCCCCAACAAGTCCACGGCCTCATCGTCCGCCCGGCCGACGGTGGAGTCGACCTCGGGGCGGCTGGAGATCGCCCAGAAATTGCTGCTGGCGCCTTTCGGCCTCACGCAGGCGCATTTGAGCCGCGCGCTCGGTGAAATCACCTCCCACGGCGCCGACGACGCCGACCTCTATTTCCAGTACACCCGCAGCGAAGGCTGGAGCCTGGAAGAAGGCATCGTGAAGACCGGCTCCTTCAGCATCGACCAGGGTGTGGGCGTGCGCGCCGTGAGCGGCGAGAAAACCGCTTTTGCCTATTCCGACGACATTTCCGAGGCCTCGCTGCTCGACGCGGCACGCACGGTGCGCAGCATTTCCGCCGGCGGCAAGAGCGCCCGCGTCAAGACGCCGGCCGGCCGCATCGCCGGCAGCCGCTCGCTGTACCAGGGGCTGGACCCCATCGCCACACTGGACAGCACCGCCAAGGTCCAGTTGCTCGAAAAAGTGGAAAAATTCGCCAAGGCCAAGGACCCGCGCATCGTGCAGGTCATGGCCGGCCTGGCCAGCGAATACGACGTGGTGATGGTGGCGCGCGCCGACGGCACGCTGGCCGCCGACGTACGCCCGCTGGTGCGCCTGAGCGTGACCGTGATCGCCGAGCAAAAAGGCCGGCGCGAAGTCGGCTCGGGCGGCGGCGGCGGCCGTTTCGGCCTGGCCTATTTTGACGACGCGCAGATCGCCGAATATGTGAACGATGCGGTGAAAGCCGCGCTGACCAACCTCGACGCGCGCCCCGCGCCGGCCGGCGAGATGACGGTGGTGCTGGGCTCGGGCTGGCCCGGCATCCTGCTGCACGAAGCCATAGGCCACGGCCTGGAAGGCGACTTCAACCGCAAGGGTTCCAGCGCGTTTTCCGGCAAGATCGGCCAGCGCGTGGCGGCCAAGGGCGTCACGGTGCTGGACGACGGCACGATTGCCGACCGCCGCGGCTCGCTCAATGTCGACGATGAAGGCAACGCCAGCCAGCGCAACGTGCTGATCGAAGACGGCATCTTGAAGGGCTATATCCAGGATTCGCTGAATGCCCGCCTGATGAAGGTCAAGCCCACCGGCAACGGCCGGCGCGAAAGCTACGCCCACGTGCCCATGCCGCGCATGACCAACACCTACATGCTGGGCGGCGACAAGCAGCCCGAAGAAATCGTGGCCAGCATCAAGAAGGGCCTGTACGCCACCAACTTCGGCGGCGGCCAGGTCGACATCACCTCCGGCAAGTTCGTGTTTTCGGCGAGCGAGGCCTTCTGGGTCGAAAACGGCAAGATCCTCTACCCCGTCAAAGGCGCGACGATCGTCGGCAACGGCCCCGACGCGCTGACCCGCGTCACCATGATGGGCAACGACATGGCGCTCGACAGCGGCGTAGGCACCTGCGGCAAGGAAGGCCAGAGCGTGCCGGTGGGCGTGGGCCAGCCGACCCTGCGCATCGATGGACTGACCGTCGGCGGAACGGCCTGAAACGGGCTGATCCGGGGCTTTCCCCGGGCTTTTTGAGACCTGTGCTACATTCCACCTTATGAATTCCGCCAAGTTTTATTTTGGTTACTTTTGGTTCTCGAGCGCTTCCGGCGGTAGAGAGATCATGGCGTGACCCGATAAAACGCACCGAATCTCCAAAAAACCGCCGGCCCCCGGCGGTTTTTTTTTGCCCGCTTAGTTTGCTGAATGTTTGTACTGAAATCTGAATTGCCTGACTGACACCTAGAAAAGGAAGACTGCGATGAATGCCAAAGCCACCTCCGCCAGCGACAACTGGTATGCGACCGTCGAAAAAACCAGCCAGACCGATGACGAACGCATCAAGGACATCACCGTGCTACCCCCTCCCGAGCATCTCATCCGCTTCTTCCCCATCCGCGGCACCGCCGTCGAGACGCTGATCAGCAAGACCCGCAAAAGCATCCACAACATCATCCAGGGCAAGGACGACCGCCTGCTGGTCGTCGTCGGCCCCTGTTCCATCCACGATCCCATGGCGGCGCTGGACTACGCCCGCAAGCTGGTCGAGCAGCGCAAGAAGTACGAAGGCACGCTGGAAATCGTGATGCGCGTCTACTTCGAAAAGCCGCGCACCACGGTTGGCTGGAAGGGGCTGATCAACGACCCCTACCTTGATGAAACCTTCCGCATCGACGAGGGCCTGCGCATCGCGCGCCAGCTGCTGATCGACATCAACCGCCTGGGCCTGCCGGCCGGCAGCGAGTTCCTTGACGTGATCTCGCCGCAGTACATCGGCGACCTGATCTCCTGGGGCGCGATCGGCGCGCGCACCACCGAAAGCCAGGTGCACCGCGAACTGGCCTCAGGCCTGTCGGCGCCCATAGGCTTCAAGAACGGCACGGACGGCAACATCCGCATCGCCACCGACGCCATCCAGGCGGCGGCGCGCGGCCACCATTTCCTGTCGGTGCACAAGAACGGCCAGGTCGCCATCGTGCAGACCAACGGCAACAAGGACTGCCACGTCATCCTGCGCGGCGGCAAGGCGCCCAATTACGACGCGGCCAGCGTTGCGGCGGCCTGCAAGGAGTTGGAAGCCTCCAAGCTGCCGGCCACGCTGATGGTGGACTGCAGCCACGCCAACAGCTCCAAGCAGCACGAAAAGCAGGTCGAAGTGGCGCGCGACATTGCGGGCCAAGTGGCCGGGGGCTCGCGCCACGTGTTCGGCCTGATGGTGGAAAGCCATCTCAATGCCGGCGCCCAGAAATTCACCCCGGGCAAGGACGACTCGAAGGCGCTGGAATACGGCAAAAGCATCACCGATGCCTGCCTGGGCTGGAACGATTCACTGGACGTGCTGGAAATCCTGTCGGCCGCTGTGCTCAAGCGCCGCGCGGCGAAGTAAAGCTGCTTGCGGGTTTGTGCGAATAGCCGCCACACCCGCAAGTCGCCGACCATGGGCACCTGATCAGGAGCACATCATCATGCGCAGCGAAGTCAGTGTGAGCTTCAAGGACAGCCCGCCCGTGCGGCTGGACCTCAACGAAGTGCAGCCCATGCCGCACGACGTGGCACGCTGGTGGCTGGACGACCAGTTCACGCAGATGGGCTGCGAGCCGTTGCGGCCCACCGGCAAGCTGCTGACCGCCGACAAGGTCGTGGTGGTGGCCCAGGCCGCCGGGCCGGCGAAGTTCGCCGAGGCCAAATGGGCGCAGGAGTTTGCCCGCGCGACCAGCGCGGCGCTGGCCAAGCCCGTCGTGCACATCGACGTGGCAACGCTCAGCATCACTTACTAATTAGTAGAGTAGTAGAGCCCCCCAGGAACTTCAGGCAAAAGCTCAGGCTTTCAGCGCCTCCAGCAATTTGGCGTGAATCCCGCCAAAGCCCCCGTTGCTCATGCACAGCAAATGGTCGCCAGGCCGGGCCGCCGCCTTGACCTGGTCGAGGAGCTGGTCAATGGTGCCGGCGACCTGGGCGCGTTCGCCCATGGGCGCCAGCGCGGCGCGCGCGTCCCAGTCCAGCCCGCCGGCGTGGCAGAAGGCCAGGTCGGCCTGCTCCAGGCTCCAGGGCAGCTGGGCCGTCATGGCGCCCAGCTTCATGGTGTTGCTGCGCGGCTCGAAGATGGCGAGTATGCGTTCGGCGCCCCGGCCGGCGCTTTGCAGCTGGCGGCGCAGGCCGTCCACCGTGGTGTGGATGGCGGTGGGGTGGTGGGCGAAGTCGTCATAGACGGTGATGTCGCCACCCTTGCGCGGGATCACGCCGCGCACTTCCATGCGGCGCTTCACGTTCTGGAATGCCGCCAGCGCCAGTGCCGCGGCCTCGGGCGCCACGCCTACATGCTCTGCCGCCGCGATGGCGGCCAAGGCATTGAGCTGGTTGTGCACGCCGCTGATGCCCCATTTCACATGGGCCACGGCCTCGCCGGCCCTGAGCACGTGGAAATCGTGCGGCTCGCCATGGGCCGTGAAGCCGGCTTTGTTCAGCAGGCCGTTGCCAAAGAGTAGCTGCTCACTCCAGCAGCCCTGGGCCAGCACGCGCTGCAGGCTGGCCTCGGCCGCGTTGACGACCACGCGGCCCTGCGAGGGTACGGTGCGCACCAGGTGGTGGAACTGCCGTTCGATGGCCGCAAGGTCGTCAAAAATGTCGGCGTGGTCGAACTCCAGGTTGTTCAGCACGGCGGTGCGCGGCCGGTAGTGCACGAACTTGCTGCGTTTGTCGAAAAATGCGGTGTCGTATTCGTCGGCCTCGATGACAAAGGTGTTGCCTTCGCCGAGACGGGCCGAGACACCGAAATTGAGCGGCACGCCGCCGACCAGGAAACCCGGCTTCAGCCCGGCATGCTCGAGGATCCAGGCCAGCATGGCCGTGGTGGTGGTCTTGCCGTGCGTGCCGGCCACGGCCAGCACGTGGCGCGGGCCGGTTGCGTGGTGCGTGGGGTGGTGCAGAACATGGCCCGATAGCCATTGCGGGCCGCTGGTATAGGGCTTGCCGCTGTTCAAGATGGCTTCCATCAGCGGGTACTTGGGCGTTCCATCGGCCAGCCGGGCGCGCGAGATCACGTTGCCGACCACAAACACGTCGGGCTCGAAGGCCATCTGGTCCGCGCCGTAACCCTCGATCAGTTCGATCCCCAGGCCGCGCAACTGGTCGCTCATGGGCGGGTAGACGCCGGTGTCGCAACCGGTGACTTTATGCCCCGCCTCCCGCGCCAGGGCAGCCAGGCCGCCCATGAAAGTGCCGCAGATTCCCAGAATATGTATGTGCATGGGCCTGTATTCTAGGCAGGGCTTTTTGCCGGCCCAATGCCGCCGGGGCAGTGGGCTGTGGCGGGCGGTGAACTTTAGGGCCAGATGGGCGCCTAACAGGGGCACAATCGCTTCGCTGCCCTCGTATCCTTCCTGGCCTTCGGGCCTGCCGACCGTGACCCCACACACCCTTAAATCCGAAATCGCCGCTACAGCCGCCGCAATGGTGGTCGAAGAAGGACTCGAATACGGCCCCGCCAAACGCCGCGCCGTCAAACAGATGGCGCTGCCGGCGCGCACCGAACTGCCCGGCAACGACGAGCTCGAAGACGCGGTGCGCGAATACATTGCGCTTTTCTGCGCCGACACCCAACCGGCCGAGCTGGCCGCCCTGCGCGAGCTGGCCCTGGTCTGGATGGAGCGCCTGGCGCAGTTCCGGCCTTACCTGGGCGGCGCGGTGTGGCATGGCACGGCGACACGGCTGTCCGACATCTACATCCAGCTTTTCTGCGATGACCCCAAATCGGCTGAAATCGCACTGATTGAGCACAATGTGGACTACGAGCCGCGCACCGTCACCGGTTTTACCGGCGACAGCGTGGAAGCGCTCAGCCTGCGAAGTGTGTGCAAACCTTTGAATGAAACGGTGGGTGTGCACCTGATGGTCTACGACCATGACGACTTGCGCGGTGCCCTCAAACCCGACGCCAAGGGCCGGACGCCACGGGGCGACCTCGCCGCCGTGCAAAAATTATTGACTTCCCAAGCCGGAGCTTCAGACACGTGAATCGCAGAAACATGCTTTATGGCAGCGCCGCCGCCATAGCCGGAATTGCCGGCGCCACCATGGCCTGGTGGAAATTCCAGCCGCACCAGGTGGATGCAAGCCCGACTGGGGCGGGTGTCGTGGGCACGGCGGGCGGCGCATCCGACGCCTTCTGGAGCCTGAACTTCGACACGCCCGATGGCAAGAACCTGTCCATGAGCAGCTTCCGCGGCAAGCTCTTGCTGGTGAATTTCTGGGCTACCTGGTGCCCGCCCTGTGTCGAGGAATTGCCGCTATTGGATTATTTCTACCAGGAAAACCGCGATAAAAACCTGCAAATAGTCGGTTTGGCTGTCGACCAACCGAGCGCGGTGCGGACCTGGCTGCAAAGCAAACCCCTGCATTTTCCGGTCGGCATGGCCGGCCTGGGCGGGACGGAACTCAGCAAGTCGCTGGGCAACATCGCCGGCAGCCTGCCGTTCACGGCGGTGTTCAGCGCGTCGGGCGAACTGCTGCATCGCAAGATCGGCAAGGTCCTGCCTGAAGACCTGGCGCAGTGGGCCAAGCTCACCTAGCTGCCTGTTACGGCTTTCGCCGCGAAATCCTCGTTAACCTGCGGTAACAAGCTTCTAACAGCAATATCTGAGCCCCATCCAGGGAAACAAAGCCAGCCGCCAGACGGTTTGGAATGGCCTCCGGCTTGATGTACACTCTGCGCTTTCCCGGGGAAAGCCGCTTGGCTGCTCCCCGCAGTAATTAACTGATAAGCGCTTTAAAGCGTAAAAGCAGAAAGTAAGTGAAAAAAGAAGGAAGATCGGTGGCCGCGTCAAGTGCGCCCTGTTTCCGGCCTTTCAGTCAAAAGCTGCGCCGAGATCCCGCGCCAGCATCTACCGTCGTTGGAGAGAACCCATGGATTTAAGAAAACTCAAAACCCTGATCGACCTCGTCTCGGAGTCCAACGTCTCCGAGCTGGAGATCACCGAAGCTGAAGGCAAGGTGCGCATCGTCAAATCCAGCGGCGCCCCCGTCGTGATGCAGCAGCCGGTTGCCATGGTAGCAGCTCCCGCAGCGGCCCCGGCCGCCGGTGCGCTTGGTGCTCCGGCCGCCGATGCGGCGCCTGCCGCCCCGGCCGGCCATGCCGTCAAGTCGCCCATGGTGGGCACCTTCTACCGCTCGGCCAGCCCTGGCGCCAAGCCCTTTGTCGAACTCGGCAGCGTGGTCAAGGAAGGCGAGACCATCTGCATCATCGAGGCCATGAAGATCCTCAACGAGATCGAAGCCGACAAGTCGGGCACGGTCACCAAGATCCTTTCGGAAAACGGCCAGGCTGTCGAATACGGCCAACCCCTCTTCATCATTGAATAAGCGGGGCTGAGCGCCTCCTTTTCAAACCAGGCTTACCGACGCATGTTCAAGAAAATACTGATCGCCAACCGCGGGGAGATCGCTTTGCGCATCCAGCGCGCCTGCCGCGAGCTCGGCGTGAAGGCCGTGATGGTCTATTCCGAGGCCGACCGCGAAGCCAAATACATCAAGCTGGCGGACGAATCGGTCTGCATAGGCCCGGCGCCCTCCAAAGACAGCTACCTCAACATGCCCGCCATCATCTCGGCGGCCGAGGTGACGGATGCCGAAGCCATCCACCCCGGCTACGGCTTCCTGAGCGAAAACGCTGACTTCGCTGAACGGGTGGAGAAAAGCGGCTTCAAATTCATCGGCCCCTCGCCCGAATCCATCCGCATCATGGGCGACAAGGTTTCGGCCAAGCAGACCATGATCAAGGCCGGCGTGCCATGCGTGCCCGGTTCCGAGGGCGCCTTGCCTGATGACCCGGTCGTCATCAAGCGCACCGCCAAGCAGGTCGGCTACCCCGTCATCATCAAGGCGGCCGGCGGCGGCGGCGGGCGCGGCATGCGCGTGGTGCACACCGAGGCGGCCCTGCTGCACGCGGTGCAGACCACCAAGGCCGAGGCCGGCGCAGCCTTCGGCAATCCCGAGGTCTACATGGAGAAATTCCTGCAGAACCCGCGGCACATCGAAATCCAGATCCTGGCCGACCAGCACAAGAACGCGGTCTGGCTGGGCGAGCGCGACTGCTCCATGCAGCGCCGCCACCAGAAAGTCATTGAAGAAGCGCCGGCGCCCGGCATTCCGCGCAAGCTGATCGAGCGCATCGGCGAGCGCTGCGTCGCTGCCGTCAAGAAGATAGGCTACCGCGGCGCGGGCACCTTCGAGTTCCTCTACGAAAACGGCGAGTTCTACTTTATCGAGATGAACACCCGCGTGCAGGTGGAGCATCCGGTCACCGAGTGGATCACCGGCGTGGACATCGTGCGCACCCAGATCATGGTGGCGGCCGGCGAAAAACTGCCGTTCGCCCAGCGCGACATCGAACTCAAGGGCCATTCCATCGAATGCCGCATCAACGCGGAAGACCCCTACAAGTTCGTTCCCTCGCCGGGGCGCATCACGACCTGGCACACCCCCGGCGGGCCGGGCGTGCGCGTGGATTCGCACATTTACGCCAACTATTTCGTGCCCCCCAACTACGACTCCATGATCGGCAAGATCATCGTGCACGGCGATACGCGCGAGCAGGCCCTGGCCCGCATGAGCACGGCGCTGGCCGAAACCGTGGTTGAAGGCATCAACACCAACATCCCGCTGCACCGTGAGCTGATGGTGGACGCCAAGTTCATGGACGGCGGCACGAACATCCACTACCTGGAAGAGTGGTTGTCGAAACGTGAGCGCTGAGCACTTCCCGGGCGCGCGATGAGTTTGTTCGAGCTGATCCTTCTGGCCCCCGTCGATGAGGTGGAAACCCTCAGCGAGGCGCTGGACGCACTCGATGCGCTCAGCGTGTCGGTGGAAGACGCCGACGCCCAGACGCCGGCCGAGCAGGCGCTGTTCGGCGAGCCGGACATGCCGCCGCCCAAGGCGGGCTGGGAGCGCTCCCGCATCGTTTCGCTGTTTGCCACCGAAGCCCTGGCGCGCGACGCGGCCGAGGTGCTGGCAGCCCAGGATTTTTTCGCCGGCTGCCGCGTGGTCGCCATCCAGCCCGTGCCGGAGCAAGACTGGGTGCGCCTGACGCAGTCGCAGTTCGAGCCGGTGGACATCACGCCTGAATTCTGGATCGTGCCGACCTGGCATGAACCGCCCGCCGAAGCCAAACAGGTGATTCGCCTGGATCCGGGCCTGGCCTTTGGCACGGGAACGCACCCGACCACACGCATGTGCCTGCGCTGGATCGCTGGCCGGACCGGCCAGGACCTGGGCCGTGTGCTGGACTACGGCTGCGGCTCGGGCATCCTGGCCATTGGCGCGGCGAAGTTCGGCGCCGCCGACATCGACGCCGTCGACATTGATCCGGCCGCCGTCGAATCGACGCGCGCCAATGCCGAGGCCAACCATGTGGCGCTCAATGCCGGCTTGCCCGAAAAAGCCTTGGGCCAGTACCGCACCGTGCTGGCCAATATCCTGGCCACGCCGCTCAAGGTGCTGGCGCCGCTGCTGTGCGCGCACGTCGAGAAAGGCGGCCATCTGGTGCTCGCCGGCATCCTGGAGCGCCAGGCCGACGAGCTCAAGGAAGCCTACGCTCCTTATTGCCAGCTCAGCGTGCATGACACGCAAGAGGGCTGGATCCTGATGACCGCCCGGTTCTGAGCCGGCACCGGCCGTCGCGTATGGCGGTTTCCAGGCCGTCGGAGACAGGCGCCACCCCTACAATACAGCGCTAAATGAGCCTGATTACGCGCTGCCCCGCCTGCGGCACGATGTTCAAAGTCGTGACCGACCAACTCAAAGTCTCACAAGGCTGGGTGCGATGCGGGCATTGCGCCGAAGTGTTCGATGCGTCGGCCCATCTGTTGCCGCGCGACATGTCCTCGCTGACCGCTCCCGCGGCCGCGCTGCTCGACTCGGTGCCCGACACGACCGCCGCGCCCCTTCCGGTGTTTGACGCGCCGACCGAGCCCCAAAGCCTGCCCGAGGCCGATCCACCGGTGGCGCCGTCCCGGCAGGAATGGGCGCCGGCCCGCTCGTTTGCCGACAGGGCGCCGCTCAGGCCTTCCAGCCCCGGCTGGGACGACGCCCAGGACAGCGCCGCCGATTTTGATCCCGTGCGCTGGAAGCAGGCTCAGCAGGAACGCCAGCACGACCCGCTGGAGCTGCCCGCCGAATCACTGCCCGACGCGCCGCCGCCGCGCCAGTCCGTCGTGGTGCGCGAGGAGGCCATCGAGGACGATTCCAGCTTCGCCTATTCGGACGTGGATTCCGGCATGCCGGGACGGCCCGTGGAACACGACGTGTCTTTTGTGCGGGAAGCGCGGCGCAAGGCCTTCTGGCGAAAACCGCTGACGCGCTGGTCACTGGCCCTGCTGTCCTTGCTGCTGCTGGCCACACTGGTGGCGCAATGGGCGATCCAGCAAAGGAATACGCTGGCCGCGCTGGAGCCGGGGCTGTTGCCGGCGCTGCAGGCGCTGTGCGGCCCGCTGCACTGTGAGGTCCGCCCGCCGCGCCACATTGAGACGCTGGTCATCGACAGCTCCAGCTTCAACCGGATAGGCCCCGACGCCTACCGCCTGAGCTTCACGCTCAAGAACACCGGCGTGACGGTGCTGGAAATGCCCTCGCTGGAAGTGACCCTGACCGACACCCAGGACCAGGCCGTGGTGCGCCGCGTCCTGGCGCCGGCGCAGTTCGGCGCCAAGGCCGCGACGCTGGCGGCGCAGTCCGAACTGGCGGGCCTGGTCATCATGAAAGTCACGGGTGATGCTCCCGCGTCGTCCCCTTCCTCCGCTTCGTCCTCTCCTTCCGCGCCCGCAGCCCTGCGGGTGGCGGGCTACCGTGTCCTGGTTTTTTATCCCTGATTGAAACGAGAAAATCAATGTCCGCTGTTATCTGTGGTTCCCTGGCGTTTGACACCATCATGAGCTTTGAGGGGCGCTTTTCCGAGCAGATCCTGCCCGACCAGCTGCACATCCTCAACGTGTCTTTCCTGGTGCCGGCGCTGCGCCGCGAATTCGGCGGCTGCGCCGGCAACATCGCCTACAGCCTGCGGCAGCTGGGCGGCACGGCACTGCCGATGGCGACGGTCGGCAGCGACGGCGCAGAGTATGTGGAGCGCATGACTGCCCTGGGCATCAGCACCGAGTTCGTGCGCCAGGTCGGCGACACCTATACCGCGCAGGCCATGATCATGACCGACCGCGACAATAACCAGATCACGGCGTTTCACCCCGGCGCGATGATGCAGGCCCACGTGACGCGCATCGCGGCGCGCGGCGACATCAAGCTGGGCATTATTTCGCCCGATGGGCGCGACGCCATGCTGCAGCATGCCGAGCAGTTCAAGGCGGCCGGCATCCCCTTTGTGTTCGACCCGGGCCAGGGCCTGCCCATGTTCGACGGCAAGGAGCTCTCGCATTTCGTCGAGCTGGCCACCTGGGTCACGGTCAACGACTACGAAGCCAAAATGCTCTGCGACCGCACCGGCCTGTCCTGCGCCGAATTGTCCCGGCGCGTGCAGGGCCTGGTGGTGACGCTGGGCGCCGAAGGCTGCGAAGTCTGGATTGACGGCGAGAAAACCCTGGTGCCGCCCGTGAAGGCCGAGGCCGTGGTGGACCCGACCGGTTGCGGCGACGCCTTTCGCGGGGCACTGCTGTTCGGCCTGGAGCAGGGCTGGCCGCTGGCGCGTTGCGCCGCGCTGGGCAACCGGGTTGGCGCACTGAAGATCGCGACGCGCGGCGGCCAGAACTACACGCTGACGGCTGCCCAGATCGCGGGCTGAACCTCGCCTCTTCTCATCAACCAGGCGAGCCATCCTCGCCCGCCGCTTTCACCAAGACATCCCATGCGGCCCGGCCGGCCGCCGCAGCGCTCACGCGCAGCTGCTTGCGCCTGGAGGCCTCTCCGCGCACCAGCGTGACTGCTTGCTGCGGAACGTCCAGGCAGCCGGCCAGCCATTTCACAAGCGCCTGGTTGGCCTTGCCGTCCACCGGTGGCGCCTGCAGCCGCAGGCGAAGTGCCTGCCGGCCGGCTTCGCCGTGCAGGCCTGCCGCCTGGGTTCTGGCGGCATTTGGCACCACGTGCACATCGACCAGCACATCGCCGTTCTTTTCCGTCCGCAGAAAAGCAAGGTCAGGCGGTGGTGTGGGCGGGGTCATGGTTGAGCAGGGCAGGCAATCGGGTGGATGAGGGAGTGGGCCGGGCATGAAAAAAGCCCGACATCTTTCGATATCGGGCTCTAAGCAGAATTACCTTACTGCTTACGGCTTGCTGGCTGTCGGAAACGGCCAGGCCGCTTGCGGGTTCAGAGTCGTCTGAGCCGCAGGCGCAGCCGCGGCAGCGGGCGCCTTGGCAGCAGGTTTTTTCGCGGCTTTCTTCGCAGCGGGCTTTTTCGCTGCTTTCTTGGCGGCAGGCTTCTTCGCAGCGGCTTTCTTGGCCGCTGGTTTCTTCGCTACCTTCTTCGCGGCCTTCTTGGCTGCCGGCTTTTTCGCTGCGGCTTTCTTCGCCGCTGGCTTCTTGGCCGCTACCTTCTTGGCCGCTACCTTCTTGGCTGCTGGCTTTTTCGCTGGCGATTTTTTCGCAGCTGGCTTTTTGGCCGCTACTTTTTTCGCTGGAGCTTTTTTAGCCGGAGCTTTTTTCGCTGCTGCTTTTTTCGCAGGAGCCTTCTTAGCCGCTACTTTTTTCGCAGGGGCTTTCTTCGGAGCAGCTTTTTTAGCCGCAGTTTTTTTCGCAGTTGCCATAGTTTTCTCCTTGATCACGTTGCAAAGAGCACTTCACGGTTGGAGTACGTAAAGCGATTCACGGCGTTGGGCCCCGGATAAACCGGTCCCAGCGCCGCGAACACAGGAGCAAAGCCCAACGCGCACTCTGCGGTGCTGTCATTGGTCATTGCAATTCTAGAAATCATTGTCGGCTTGTGTTGCGCGTCTTGTTCAATCAATCCCAGGAAAGGGCACCACCGGACTGGTACTCGATCACGCGGGTTTCAAAGAAATTGCGTTCTTTTTTCAGGTCGATCATTTCGCTCATCCACGGGAATGGATTCTCCTCGTTGGGGAAGAGAGTTTCAAGTCCGATCTGCGTGGCGCGGCGATTGGCGATGTAGCGCAGGTAACCCTTGAACATGGAGGCGTTGAGGCCGAGCACGCCGCGCGGCATGGTGTCTTCGGCGTAGCGGTATTCCAGTTCGACGGCTTTCATGAACAGGGCCTTGATCTCGGCCTTGAACTCCGCCGTCCAGAGATGGGGGTTCTCGAGCTTGAGCTGGTTGATCAGGTCGATGCCGAAATTGCAGTGCATGGACTCGTCGCGCAGGATGTACTGGTATTGTTCTGCGGCGCCGGTCATCTTGTTCTGGCGGCCCAGGGCAAGGATCTGGGTGAAACCGACGTAGAAGAACAGGCCTTCCATCAGGCAGGCGAAGACGATCAGCGACTTGAGCAGGGTCTGGTCGGCTTCGGTGGTGCCGGTCTTGAAGTGCGGGTCGGAGATGACTTCAATGAAAGGGATCAGGAACTGGTCCTTGTCCTTGATGGACTGGACTTCGTTATAGGCATTGAAGATCTCGGCTTCATCCAGGCCCAGCGACTCGGTGATGTACTGGTAGGCGTGGGTGTGGATGGCTTCTTCAAAAGCCTGGCGCAGCAGGAACTGGCGGCACTCGGGCGCCGTGATGTGGCGGTAGGTGCCCAGCACGATGTTGTTGGCGGCCAGCGAGTCGGCAGTCACGAAGAAACCCAGGTTGCGCTTGACCAGGCGGCGTTCGTCCTCGGTCAGGCCGTTCGGGTCTTTCCAGAGGGCGATGTCGCGCGTCATGTTCACTTCCTGCGGCATCCAGTGGTTGGCGCAGGTGGCGAGGTATTTTTCCCAGGCCCATTTGTACTTGAACGGCACCAGCTGGTTGACGTCGGTCTGGCCGTTGATGATGCGTTTGTCGGAAGCCTTGACGCGCTGTGCCTTGGCGGGTTCTGCGGAGACAGGAGCCGAAGGGGCTGCGGCTTGTGCCGGTGTGAAGGCACCGTCGTTGAGCATGCGCACTTGCGCCTGGGGTTGCTCGGCGGCGTTAAAAGAAAGAGGCGGAAGTTCCATCGAGCGGCCTTCGGGCGAGCCGCTGTTCTGAGATGTTTGCAACGATGGTTTGACTTCTTCGTCCCAGGTCAACATAGAGGTTTCCAATACTGTGGGATTATGAAAGCAGCGATACAAAATGAAAAGTGTTCATTCACATCGCTACAAAATTGTGTTGCTCATATACATCGAATCGCGGGGCCGGGCGGTCCCGCGATTCAATGCTTTTATTGGCAGGCCTCGCATCCCGGATCGTCGATCGCGCAGAACTTGATGTCGGTGGCAGGCGTTGCATTCATCTGTGCCTGTGCTGCTGCGGCGGCCGTTTCGAGCGCGCTCATACCGCCGGCGGCGGGTGCGGAGCCGGACGACACCGAGTTCATCTTGCCCGCGGTCACGGTCGATTTCTCGGCGTGCGTCGCGCTCTGCGTGCGCAGGTAATAGGTGGTCTTCAGGCCACGCAGCCAGGCGAGCTTATAGGTGTCGTCGAGCTTCTTGCCCGAAGCGCCCGCCATATAGATATTGAGCGATTGCGCCTGGTCTATCCATTTCTGGCGGCGAGCCGCCGCTTCGACGATCCAGGAGGTCTCGATTTCAAATGCCGTGGCGTACAGCGACTTGACGTCCTGCGGCACGCGGTCGATGGGGCGCAGCGAACCGTCAAAGTGCTTGAGGTCCACCACCATCACGTCGTCCCACAGGTTCAGGCGCTTGAGGTCGCGCACCAGGTAGTGGTTGATGACCGTGAATTCACCGGACAGGTTGGATTTGACCGAGAGGTTGCCGAAGCAGGGCTCGATGCAGGCATCCACGCCGATGATGTTGGAGATGGTGGCGGTCGGGGCGATGGCGACGCAGTTGGAGTTGCGCATGCCGTCCTGGGCGATCTTTTTGCGCAGGGCGTCCCAGTCCAGCGTAGCGGAACGGTCGACTTCGATATAGCCGCCGCGCTGCTCGGCCAGCATGTCCAGCGTGTCCAGCGGCAGGATGCCCTTGTCCCAGAGCGAGCCCTTGTAGCTGGCGTACTTGCCGCGTTCCTTGGCCAGTTCGGTGGAAGCCCAGTAGGCGTGGTAGCAGACGGCTTCCATGGACTTGTCGGCGAATTCGACGGCTTCCTGGGAGGCGTAAGGCACGCGCAGCTCGTACAGGCAGTCCTGGAAGCCCATGATGCCCAGGCCCACGGGGCGGTGGCGCATGTTGGAGTCGCGGGCCTTCTTGACGGCGTAGTAATTGATGTCGATCACGTTGTCCAGCATGCGCATGGCCGTGGTGATGGTCTTCTTGAGCTTCTCGTGGTCGACCGCGCCGTCCTTCAGGTGCTGGACGAGGTTGACCGAGCCCAGGTTGCAGACGGCGGTTTCGGTGTCGCTGGTGTTGAGCGTGATCTCGGTGCACAGGTTGGATGAGTGCACGACGCCGGTGTGCTGCTGCGGCGAGCGCACATTGCAGGCGTCCTTGAAGGTGATCCAGGGGTGGCCGGTCTCAAACAGCATCGAGAGCATCTTGCGCCACATGTCGGTGGCCTGCAGCTTGCGGGACGGCTTGATCTCGCCGCGCTCGGCCTTGGCTTCGTAGGCGACGTAGATCTTTTCGAAGTCCTTGCCGAACTTGTCGTGCAGGTCGGGCGTGTCGGACGGCGAGAACAGGGTCCAGCTGCCTTTTTCCATCACGCGGCGCATGAATAGGTCGGGAATCCAGTTGGCGGTGTTCATGTCGTGCGTGCGGCGGCGGTCGTCGCCGGTGTTCTTGCGCAGTTCCAGGAACTCTTCGATGTCCAGGTGCCAGGTCTCCAGGTAGGCGCAGACGGCGCCCTTGCGCTTGCCGCCCTGGTTGACGGCAACGGCGGTGTCGTTGACGACCTTCAGGAAAGGCACGACGCCTTGCGATTCGCCGTTGGTGCCCTTGATGTGGGCTCCCAGGGCGCGCACGGGCGTCCAGTCATTGCCCAGGCCGCCGGCAAACTTGGAAAGCAGGGCGTTTTCCTTGATGGCGTCGTAGATGCCGCCAAGGTCGTCGGCGACCGTGGTCAGGTAGCAGGACGACAGCTGCGAACGCAGGGTGCCGGCGTTGAACAGGGTGGGCGTGCTCGACATGAAGTCGAAGGACGACAGGATCTCGTAGAACTCGATGGCGCGCTCTTCGCGGTTGATCTCGTTGAGCGACAGGCCCATGGCCACGCGCATGAAGAAAGCCTGGGGCAGTTCGATGCGCTGCTTGCGCACGTGCAGGAAGTAGCGGTCAAACAGGGTCTGCAGGCCGAGGTAGTCGAATTTCAGGTCTCGCTCGGGTTTGAGCGCGGCGCCCAGGCGGGCCAGGTCGAACTGCTGCAGCTTTTCGTCGAGCAGCTCGTTCTGCACGCCCTTGGCGATGAATTGCGGGAAGTATTCGGCATAGCGGACGGCCATGTCTTCCTGGTTGACTTCCTCGCCCAGCACTTCGCGGCGGATGGTGTGCATCAGCAGGCGCGCGGTGGCGTAGGTGTAGTCGGGGTCTTTTTCAATCAGGGTGCGCGCAGCCAGGATGGACGCTTTGTAGACCTCGTCGATGGGAACGCCGTCGTAGAGGTTGCGCATGGTTTCCGCAACGATGGGGTCTGGCTTGACGTCGGCGCCCAGGTCGGCGCAAGAGGCCTCGATCAGCGCCTGCAGGTTGCGGATGTCCAGGGCGACGCGGTTGCCGCGGTCGGTGACGTGGATCAGGGGCGCTGCGGGCGCCTGGGTTTGCGGCTGGCGGGCGCGTTCCTGCGTGCGCTTTTCGCGGTACAGCACGTAGGCGCGGGCGATCTCGTGGTGGCCGCCGCGCATCAGGCCAAGTTCGACCTGGTCCTGCACGTCTTCTATATGAAAGGTGCCGCCGCCCGGGCGCGAACGCATCAGGGCGCGGATCACCGCCTGGGTCAGGCCGTCGACGGTTTCGCGAACACTCGCGGACGCCGCACCCTGCGTGCCGTGAACGGCCAGGAAGGCCTTCATCATGGCCACGGCGATCTTGTTGGGCTCGAAGGGCACCACGCCGCCGTTGCGGCGAATGATCTGGTAGTGGGCGAGGGGATTGGGCTGGGTGTTGGTATCGCTGGCGGCCGGATTGCCGGCGGCAACGCTGGACGTTGCGGGCACTGCGTGCTGTGCTGTTTGCATGACTTCCTCTTTGCTTTGTTTTATGACTGGCTTGATGTGCTGTTGCGGGCAACCGTTTTGGCGGAAGGTGTTCAAAAAGCATGAACCAATTCCTCGCCGCCGGGGCCCGAATTACATCAAACTGAATTAGGGCTTAGACACTATACCTAGGGTATGGGGGGAATACAAGCCACTACAGGTAGTGTATCGCCGACTGAATGGATCGTTACGTTTTGTGGCTTTTTCCGCCCCGTTTTGGACGGCTGCGCGACGCTCTCAATTTCGTGCCGCTCATCTTCGGCAAAGCCTGATTCCATCAGGCTTGCGCGGCCCCGGCAACGCTGCGGCGCGCCTCGTCGCGGGCTTTCGCCCGCCAACACAAGCCCATGTTAGCGCGGTAAAAATACCGTGAAATTTCCGGATGCAAAGCGCACCACTGCGGTGTGGTTTTGTACGCGTGAGGCTAGGTGGTCTCGGGAAAATACCTAGCCGGCAAGGCCAGCGAGTCTTGCAGCAGGGGCCAGTCAAAACCCGGACCGGGGTCTTGCTTGCGGCCGGGCGCGATGTGTTCGTGTCCCGCGATGTGGGCAATGGGATAGGCCTGGAGCAGCGAGGCGCAGAGGCCAGCCAGGGTTTCGTACTGGGGCGTTTCGAAGGCGCCGCCTTCCAGGCCCTCAAGCTCGATGCCGATGGAATCGTCGTTGCAGTTGCCGCGCCCGCGGTAGTTCGAATCCCCGGCATGCCAGGCCCGGTCGCCGCAGCCGACGAACTGCCACAAGGCGCCGGAGCGGGCAATGAAGAAATGCGACGACACCTGCAGGCCGCGTATGCCCTGGAAGTAAGCGTGGGCTTCCCAATCGAGCTGGTTGGTGAAGAGGCGCTGCACGTTGCCGTTGCCGAATTCGCCGGGCGGCAGGCTGATGGAGTGGATGACGACGAGGTCGATCAGCGCGTCCTCTGGCCGCGGCCCGAAATTGGGCGAGGCCAGCGCGCGCGCATAGCGGTACCAGCCGTTCCGCCACAGGGGCTGCGGGGTGCCGGCGCCCCGGCCTTCAGGCGGGGTCATCGGCGGCGTCGAGTTCATCGGCGGGGTCTTCGCTGCCCGGTGTCACGATGTTCAGGCGCGCAATGCGGTAGCGGATCTGGCGCAGGCTCAGTCCCAGCCTGGCGGCGGCCGCGGTGCGATTGAAGCCGTTTTCCAGCAGCACTTTCGTGAGGATGCTGCGCTCCTGCCTGTCCAGGTAGTCCTGCAGGTTTTCCGGAACGGCGACCTGCTCTTCGGCCGGCGCGTCGAAATGCAGTTCGCTGCCGTCGCCGAGCGCCACCGCGCGGTGCAGGGTGTTTTCCAGTTCCCTGACGTTGCCGTTGAAAGGCAGGGCGCGCAGCTGTCCCATCACAGCATCGGTCAGCTCGGGTACCGGGAAGCCGGACTCATGGCAAATTCTGGCCAGCAGGGCTTTGCACAGGGCCGGCAGGTCTTCCCGGCGCTCGCGCAGGGCGGGCACGTGAATCTCGATCACATTGAGCCGGTAATAAAGATCCTGGCGGAAAGTCCCGGCCTGGACTTCGGCGACCAGGTCCTTGTGGGTGGCGCTGACGATGCGCACGTCCACCGAGTCCTCTTGCGCGGAGCCCAGCGGCCGCACGGTGCGCTCCTGGATGGCCCGCAGGAGCTTGGACTGCATGGCCAGGGGCAAGTCGCCGATTTCGTCGAGAAAGAGGGTCCCGCCCTTGGCCGCCTGGAAGTAGCCCTGCCGGTCCTGCGCCGAGCCGGTGTAGGCGCCCTTGCGCGCGCCGAAGAACTCCGCTTCCAGGAGGTTCTCAGGGATGGCGCTGCAATTGACCGCCACGAACGGGCCCGCCGCGCGGTGGCTGCAGCCGTGAACGGCGCGCGCGACCAATTCCTTGCCGGTGCCCGACTCGCCCTGGATCAGCACCGGGGCCATGCTGCCGGCCACTTTGACGATGCGCGACTTGACAGCGCGCATGACGGCCGATTCACCGACCAGCTTTTGCAAAATCAGCGGGGCTTCGGCGGCCACCGGCAGGGGCAGCGACAAGGGCGTGATGCCGGAATCCGGTGCGACGCGCCCGGTTTTGTCGGTGGCCGGCGCTGCTTGCCTGGCGCCCTGCACGGCCGATGCCACCACGCTGCGGAACTGTTTGAGGTCGACCGGCTTGGTGAGGTAGTCGAAGGCGCCGGCCTTGAGGGCCTCGACCGCGTTTTCGGCGGAGCCGTGCGCCGTGATGACGACGCAGCGTTCGCTGCGTTGCTGGCTCACCATGTCGCGCAGCAGTTCCAGGCCCAGGCCGTCCGGCAGGCGCATGTCGGTGATCACCGCATCGAAGCGGTTTTCACTGAGCTGCTGGCGGGCCTGCAGCAAATCGCCGGCGGCCTCCACCCGGTAGCCCTCCCTGAGCAGGGTCAGCTCGTACAGGGTTCGCAGGTCCGGCTCGTCGTCGATGACGAGGATGCGGGCTTGCTGGGGAACGGGGTTTTGCATGCTCATGGTGTCAGGTGGGCATTGTGGCAAAAGACGGCGCGGAGATGTTCGGGGATTGCGCGGAGGGCGCGAACATCACGAAAAATTCGTTGCCCTCGGTGCCTTCGCGCTGCACGCGCTGGTAGCCGATCATGGCGCCGTAGCGTTCGCACAGTTCACGGCAGATATACAGGCCCAGCCCGCTGGACCGGCTTTCCGACGAAAAGAAGGGTTCGAACAGGTGGCTTTGCACGGTCTGCTCCAGGGGCTGGCCGTCGCTCCAGACGGACAGGCGCGACTGCCCCGGCGCCACGGCCTGGGTCGCGACTTCGATCGCCCCTGCGGAGTCGCTGGCGTAGCGCAAGGCGTTGTCCAGCAGGTTGATCATCAGGCGCCGCAAATGCTCGGGCTCAAAAATCACGACGGCGTTGTCCGAGTCCGCCGTGATGCGTGTGCGCCCGGACGCCGCTGTCTGCTCCGCCCAGTCGGATGTGATCTTCCGGACGGTGTCGTCCAGCGGCAATGTGGTGGTCTGCGGCGAAGGCAGCTGCGCCTGGGCGCGCGAAATATTCAGCACCTCGTCCACGATACGGGCCAGGCGCTGGGCGTTTTGCCTGACCATGGCGGTGAGCCGGCGCTGCCCCGGGTCCTGCAGGTCTTCTTCGAGCAGGGCGTTGGCCTGCGAAATGGCGGCCAGCGGGTTGCGGATTTCATGGGCCACCGCGGCCGACATGCGGCCCATGGCCGCCATTTTTTCGGTCCGCACGCGCGCTTCCATTTCACGCAGGTCTTCCAGGAACATCACGCACAGGCTCTCATGCGAGCCGTTCGGCGAAGCGGCCAGGCGCGTGCGCACGTGCAGCCGCCGGGTGTGGCCGCCCGCGTTGTCCAGGCTGACGTCGGCTTCCTGCGGCGATTGCGCCGCGAAGGTGCGGTGCGTCAGTTCGGCAAGAGGCTGCCAGGCGGCTTCCGTGGCCAGGATGAAGGGGGCGCTGCGCACGGTATCGTCGGCCGCCAACAGGCGCCGTGAGGCCGGATTGGCCGAGCGCACGATGCCGTTGACGTCGACCACCAGCACGCCGTCAGCCAGTGCTTCGATCACCAGTTCATTCACCTGCGTTTGCATGCGCGCGGCGGACTGGCTGCGTTTGGCCAGTTGCTCTTCTCTGGCCAGGCGCAGGGCCAGGTGGTTGGCGAGCAGCGCGACGAGAAAGAAGCCGGAGCCGCTCAGGCCTGATTGCAGGAAACGCGCGTTGGCGTCGCCCAGGCCCTGCAGCGAGTTCCACCAGGCGTCGGCCAGCAGCAGCAGCGTCACGCTGGCGGCTGTGCCAAAGGCCAGCAATATCGGGCCCAGGATGGAGGCCAGCAGCACCGGCAGCGCGAACAACGGGGTGTAATTGATGCCACCGGACTGCAGGAAGTTCAGCGCCGAGAAGGCGATGACGTCCACGCCGATGGTGAGCACCCATTGCGCGTCAAAGGTGCTGCCGGGCGGCCGGGGCCGCGACCAGAGCCGCACCGCCAGTGTGGCGCACAGATAGGCGATACAGGTCGCGATGGACCAGCGGTTGGTGGTGTTGCCCAGGGCATAAATGAATGCCTGCAGGATGACCAGCACGGCAGCGATGGCGACGCGTGCGGTCATGAAAACATGCCAGAGGCGGCCGAATGAGCCCGGCCCGGCCGTGATTTCCCAGCCGCCTGAGCCCTTGTCGCCGCCTGTTTCAAACCAGTGGGACGGCGTGCTCATTTAACCTTCCGTCTGGCGCCGGTGCGCGTCGCTGCAGTAAATGCCTTTGTTGCCGATCAACGCTTCCGTTTTCGGCAAATGCACGCCGCAAACTTCGCAGGCGACGATTTCAGTGATGGCCGCTCCCGGTCTTTGCGGGGCTGGCGGACGGGCGGGCGCCGCATCACGGCGTTCCGTTTCACGGTTGTGCCGCCAGATCCAGAACACCACCAGCACCAGGGCCATGACCAGCAGGTATTTCATGCCCGCCTCAGGATGACTTCAAGCACAAAGCGCGAACCGGCATAGCCCAGCAGCAGCAGGCCGGAACCCAGGTACAGCACATGGACCGCCTTGCGGCCGCGCCAGCCCAGGCGCGCGCGGCCGATCAGCAGGCCGGCGAAGGTCAGCCAGGCCAGGACCGAGAACACGGTTTTGTGGTTCCATTTCCAGGCCAGGCCCGGCCCGTACAGGGTTTCGGCGAACAGCCAGCCCACGAACAAGGTGGCCGACAGCAGCACGAAGCCGGCCTCCACGAAGCGGAAGGTCAGGCGCTCCAGCGTCAGCAGGGGCACGCCGGCGTCGGTTTGCGCGGCCAGCCGGATGGAGCGTTCGGAGCGCGTCATGAGCCAGCCGTGCACCACCGCCGCGGCAAACAGCCCATACGACGCAATGCCCAGGGCCCAGTGCAGCGGCAGCCAGGGCGAGGCGATGGCATGGTAAGTGGTGCCTGGAAAAATGGCGGCGAGGATGACCGCGACGCTGCCCAGCCCCGCCAGCGCCCAATGGGCCTGCATCTGTGGGAAGAGGCGGCTTTCGACCGCGTACACCGTCAGCACCAGCCAGACGGTCATGGACAGCGCGGGCGCAAAACCGAAGCGGGCCGGCTCGCCGAGCAGTCCGTCGGCCAGCGCCAGCGCGTGCAGCAGCCAGGCGGCCAGCAGCATGCCGCGTATGGTGCCGGCACCCAGGCGCGGCGTGGCCAGCGCCAGCACGGCATAGGCGACGGCGGCGCCGGCTGCCGCGGCAAGACCCCACCAGTCGCTCAAAGCTAAAATCATGGCTAGAGTTTAGCCTTTACTGCTTTCGCGGCGGCTTTCCCCGCCGGCCCCAACGCAGCCCTTCCTTCCTCACCTAACTGCCCCACGCCCGTGGCGCCTTCCCATGGCTTCAGCCCTTACCGACAAGTTATCCCGCCTCGTCAAGGAAATGCGAGGCCAGGCCCGCATCACCGAATCCAATGTGCAGGACATGCTGCGGGAGGTGCGCATGGCGCTGCTGGAGGCCGATGTGGCCTTGCCGGTGGTGCGCGACTTCATCGCCCGGGTCAAGGAAAAAGCGCTGGGCCAGGAGGTGATGGGCTCGCTCTCGCCGGGCCAGGCGCTGGTCGGCATCGTCAACCGCGAACTCGCCGCCACCATGGGCGAAGGCGTGAGCGACATCAACCTGGCGGCCCAGCCGCCGGCGGTCATCCTGATGGCCGGCCTGCAGGGCGCGGGTAAAACCACCACGACGGCCAAGCTGGCCAAGCACCTGATCGAAAAGCGCAAGAAGAAGGTGCTGACGGTCTCGGGTGACGTCTACCGCCCCGCGGCCATCGAACAGCTCAAGACAGTCACCAAACAGGCCGGCGCCGAATGGTTTCCCAGCACGCCCGACCAGAAACCGGCCGACATCGCCCGCGCCGCCATCGACTACGCCCGCAGGCATTTCTTCGACGTGCTGCTGGTCGACACGGCCGGCCGCCTGGCGATTGACGAAGCCCTGATGGCGGAAATCAAGGAGCTGCATGCCATCCTGAACCCGGTCGAAACCCTGTTCGTCGTCGACGCCATGCAGGGCCAGGACGCGGTCAACACCGCCAAGGCCTTCAAGGAAGCGCTGCCGCTGACCGGCATCATCCTGACCAAGACCGACGGCGATTCGCGCGGCGGCGCGGCGCTCAGCGTGCGCCAGATCACCGGCGCGCCCATCAAGTTCTCCGGCACCAGCGAGAAGATCGACGGCCTGGAGGTGTTCGACGCCGAACGCCATGCCGGCCGCATCCTGGGCATGGGTGACATCGTGGCGCTGGTCGAGCAGGTGGCTGCCGGCGTGGACATGGCGTCCGCCCAGAAGCTCGCCGCCAAGATCAAGTCGGGCGACGCCTTTGACCTCAATGACTTCCTGGGCCAGCTGCAGCAGATGAAGAACATGGGCGGCCTGTCCAGCCTGCTGGACAAGCTGCCGGCCCAGATGAGCGCCAAGGCCGGCCAGGTCGACATGGACAAGGCCGAGAGAGACATCAAGCGCAAGGAAGGCATCATCCAGAGCATGACGCCGCTGGAGCGCCGCAAGCCCGAACTCATCAAGGCCACGCGCAAGCGCCGCATCGCCGCCGGTTCAGGCGTGCACGTTCAGGAAGTCAACCGCCTGCTCAACGAATTCGAGCAGATGCAGGGCATGATGAAAAAGATGAAGGGCAGCGGCATGATGAAGATGATGAAGCGCATGGGGGGAATGAAAGGCATGCCGAAATTCTGATTTCGCTTCCCCATGAAAAAAGCCGCTCAAAGCGGCTTTTTTCATGGGCGTTCCGGACTCAGACCGTATTCAGCAGCGGCTTGGCCAGCCGGCTGGCATGCAGCCAGGCGCGGCGCAGCACCGCCGGTGAACGGGTTTCTTCCGGAATCAGCAGGTAGTTTTGCGCGCGCAGTGCCGTGCCCACGCCGACCTTGCTGGTCAGCACCGTCATCGGGATGGACAGCAGCAGCGGCAGGCCCACCGGGATCAGCCAGACCAGCGCGCGCGCGTCGATCACGGCGATGCCGACGGCCAGCAGCGCGATCACGCCGGACATGGGCGCCAGCTGCGCCAGCGCGTGGCGCCAGGGCACGGAGGCCGCTTCCCGCGGGGGCGACTTCCATTCGAGCTTCAGGCCGGTCAGCGCCACCACCACGAACAGCGAGTGCGCCAGCATGCGGATGGGCGCCTGCAGCAGGGCGATCAGGGTTTCCAGCAGCGCGCTGCGCAGCAGGCTGGCGGTGCCGCCGTAGGACTGCTGCTGGCGGTTGATCAGCACGGCGGCAATGCCCAGGATGCGCGGCAGGAACAGCATGCACAGGGTCCAGGCCCACAGCGACATCAGCTCACCGGGCAACAGGGTCCAGTCGGCGATCATGGGCGAGCCGGACAGCCACAGCGCGGTGCCCAGGGTCAGGAAGCACAGCCACAGCGGCGCCGACAGGTAGGCCATGGCGCCGGTGCCGAACATCGAGCGGTGCACCGGGTGTATGCCCGGCTCGGCGATCAGGCGTGAGTTCTGCAGGTTGCCCTGGCACCAGCGGCGGTCGCGCTGCAGTTCGGCCAGCAGGTCGGGCGGCTGTTGCTCGTAGCTGCCGACCAGGTCGCCCACCAGCCAGACGTGGTAGCCGGCGCGGCGCATCAGCGCGGCCTCGACAAAATCATGCGACATGATGCTGCCGGCCATGCCGCCGGTGCCCGGGATATGGGCCAGCGCGCAATGTTTCATGAAGGGCTCGATCCTGATGATGGCGTTGTGGCCCCAGTAGTGGGACTCGCCCATCTGCCAGAACTGCATGCCCAGCGTGAACAGGCGGCCCGTCACGCGCGAGGCGAACTGCTGCGCGCGCGCATGCAGCGTCACGTGGCCTATGGCCTGGGTGGCGGTCTGGATGATGCCGGCCCTGGGGTTGGCTTCCATCAGCTTGACCATGGAAACCAGGCAGTCGCCGCTCATCACGCTGTCGGCGTCCAGCACCACCATGTAGCGGTAGTCCTTGCCCCAGCGGCGGCAGAAGTCGGCGACGTTGCCGGCCTTGCGGTCGGTGCGGCGTTTGCGCAGGCGGTAGTAGACCTCGATCTGCGGCTGGTCCGGATGGCCGGCCAGCTGGGTGCGCAGGTCTTCCCAGGCGGCGCGCTCGGCCTTGATGATGGCCGGGTTGTTGCTGTCAGACAGCACGAACACGTCGAAGCTCTGCACATGGCCGGTCATCGCGACCGACTCGCAGGTGGCGCGCAAGCCGGCGAACACGGTGCGCACGTCTTCATTACAGATGGGCATGATGATGGCGGTGCGGGTGGATGCATCCAACGGAACATGCTGGACTTTTTTGGCCGACAGCGCGTGCTTGTCGCCGTAGATCGTCACGTAAAAACCCATCATCGCGGTCATGAAGCCGGTCACCACCCAGGCCGACAGCAGCGCGAACAGGCTGATCTGGCCGTACTGCAGCCAGGCGTTGTCGTAGTCGGGTTGCATGTCGGCGAAGATGCTGGTCGCCAGCACCGTGCTGACCAGCGTAAGCAGCAGGAACACCGCGCGGCGGCGCCTGGCCGCGCGCTGCCAGGGCTCAGGCCGTGCGGCGGGCAGCGGGCGCAAGGGCGCCGCGCCGCCGGCCTTGAACATAGACACCAGCGGCAGCAAAAGCGCTGTCGCCATGCTGTTCCAGAAGCCGCGCCAGGGGCGCGGCGCCATGGAGCCGCGGTTCAACGGCGGCGCCGTGACCGAATTCGGATGACGTTCCTCGCGCAGCAGGCTGCGCGCGCCGGACGGTATCAGGGTGTGATCAGGTTGGTCCATGTTTCGCTCACGGTGTGGTTGTCATGTTTGAGAAAAGCGCGCAGCTCAACCGGCTGGGCCGGGTTCAGCCGCTGCAGGCGTAGCGTCATGCGCCATGCGCCGGTGACGGGGTTTTTGTAAGCCAGGCTTTCCAGCACGCGGCCGTTGGCATCGGCGCTGGCAATCGCTTCGACCTTGGCGTCCTCGGGCAGGGCGTCCAGTACCGGGCCGGCAAAGTCGACGACGAACTGGACCTGGCCTGTGAGGTCGGTGCCGGGTTTTGAAAAGCCGAAACCGCGGCGCGATTGCGTGGCCCAGCCGTTGGGCGGCAGTTGCTGGTTCTTGCCCTGCCAGCTGATTTGCCAGGCGATGTCCAGCGATTGCCCGGGGGCCGGCATTTTTTCGGGAACCCAGTAGGCCGCCACGTTGTCGTGCGTCTCGTCGGGCGTGTTGAATTGCAGCAACTCGACGCGGCCCGGGCCCCAGTCGCCGACAGGCGTGACCCAGGCGCTGGGCCGCAGTTCATAGCGGGCTTCGGTGTCTTCGTAGCTGGCGAAGCTGCGGTCGCGCTGCATCAGGCCGAAGCCCTTGAGCGACTTCATGCCGAAGGAGGTGGTCACCGTGGCTGACGGGTTCTGTAGCGGCCGCCACAGCCATTCACCGTCGCCGGTGGCCATCATCAGGCCGTCGGAGTCGTGCACCTCGGGGCGGAAGTCGCCGGGCCGGGGCTGGTTTTCGCCGGCGAAAAACATGCTGGTCAGCGGGGCGATACCCAGGGTGGCCACCGGCGCGCTGTTGCTGCTGGTGGCGGCCGGGCGCATGAAAATGCGCGCCTGAACTTTGGTGGTGCTCTGCTCGCCGGGCGTGATGTCGAAGCGGTAGGCGCCCGTCATGCGCTCTGAATCCATCAGCGCGTAGACCGTCAGCTGTTTCGCGTCGGCGGCGGGTTTTTCAAGCCAGAAATCGGTGAAACGCGGAAACTCTTCCTTGCCGCCGCCCACCGTGTCCACCGCCAGGCCGCGCGCCGACAGGCCGTAGCGCTGGCCGCTGCCCAGGGCCCGGAAATACGTGGCGCCGGTGAACACCACCAGCTCGTCCTTGTAGGTAGGCGAATTGAGGTTGCTGAAAAAACGCACGCCGCCGTGGCCCAGGTCGCCCCAGGTCTGGGGTGACAATTTGTTTTTACCGAAATTGAATGTGCTCGGGTCGTAAGGCAGGGGCTTCACGCCCGCTGTCGTGATTTCGTGAATGCGCACCGAATCGCCGTGCCGGCCGACATGGAAAAAGTTCGCTTCGTAAGGCAGTTTGTCGGCGCGCCATAGCGTGCTGGCCGCGTTGAAACGGATGTCCCGGTAGTCGTCGTAGCCCATCTTGGCGAGCTCGGCGGGCACGGCGTGGGAAGCCTCGCGCCAAGGCGTTTGCGAGCGCTGGCGCGCCTTGGCGGCCACATCGTCGAGGCCGAAGGCCTGCGCCTGGCCCGCTGCGAGCGTCAAGACTGCCAGGCTTGCGTACGCCGCAATTCGTGCCCGCAGGCGCAAGTTGGCGCTGCGCTTGAGGCCCACAGAGGCGTCAAAAAAAGGCAGGAAAAAAGCTGGCATGCCATGACTAGGGCAAACCCTGTGCCAGCTTGAAAAAACTGTTTTAAATCAATGGGTTAGGTGTGATGCCTGACTTAACAAAATGTAATCCGGCCCAGAAGCGCCAGGAATCGCTGTTTTTGTCGCCAATCAGCGACAGGATCTGCGAGTGCTTTGATTAAATCGTTTTAAATCAAGGGTTTATGCCTGTCGCTGGCCGGCGACGGCACGCAACGGCAAGGCGACAGTTCAGGGGCTCAGGGGCTAAGCCTTGAAGTGACCCGGCGTGAGCCCGTGTTTTTGCATCAGGCGGTAAAACTCGGTGCGGTTGCGGTCCGCCAGTCGTGCCGCGTCGGCCACGTTGCCGTCTGTCAATTTGAGCAGGCCCACCAGGTAGTCGCGCTCGAAATGCTGTTTGGCTTCGGCAAACGTCAGCACCTGCACGCTGGGCGAGCGCAGCGCGCGCTGCACCAGGGCCAGCGGCACCAGCGGCGTGGTCGACAGCGCGCAGACCTGCTCCACCACGTTGAAGAGCTGCCGCACGTTGCCGGGCCAGGCGGCGGTGCTCAGGGCCTTGAGGGCTTCGGGCGCGAAGCCGCTCAGGCGCTTGTCGTATTTGGCGGCCAGCTTCAGCAGGAAGTGGTTGGCCAGCAGGGGAATATCCTCGCGGCGCTCCGACAGCGGCGGCAGGGTCAGCGTGACGACGTTGAGCCGGTAATAAAGGTCGGCGCGGAACTGGCCCTCGGCCATGGCGGCGTCCAGGTCGCGGTGGGTGGCCGAGATGATGCGGACATCCACGGGAATCGACTGGCTGGAGCCCAGCGGCCGCACCACGCGTTCCTGCAGCACGCGCAGCAGCTTGATCTGCAGGGCGGGCGGCATGTCACCAATTTCGTCGAGCAGCAGCGTGCCGCCGTCGGCCGCCTGGAACAGCCCCTTGTGATTGGCCACCGCGTCGGTGAAGGCGCCCTTGACGTGGCCGAACAGCTCGGACTCGAGCAGGGCCTCGGGGATGGCGCCGCAGTTCACCGCGACAAAGGGCTTGCCGGCGCGCGGGCTGGCCTGGTGGATGGCCTGGGCCAGCAGTTCCTTGCCGGTGCCGCTCTCGCCGCGCAGCAGCACGCTGGCGTCGGACTGCGCCACCATGCGCGCCTCGGCCAGCGCCTCGGCCATGCGGCTGGAGCGGCTGATGATCTGGCTTTGCCAGGCTTCAGGGCCGCCGCGCCTCGCCGGGGTGGCGGGCGCGCTCAAAGCCAGGGCCTGGGCGATCTTGTCGAGCAGGCCCTTGCCGTCAAACGGCTTGGTGAGGTAGGTGAACACGCCGCGCTCGGTAGCTTCCACGGCGTCGGGAATGGTGCCGTGCGCGGTCAGCAGGATCACCGGCAGGGAAGGGTGTTGCTTGCGGATGTCGTCGAACAGCGCCAGGCCGTCCCGGCCGGGCAGGCGCACGTCGCTGAGCACCAGCTGCGGCCGCTCGATGTGGAGCTGGGTCAGTGCCGCTTCGGCCGAGGCGACGGCCGTGACGCGGTAGCCCGCCGCGGTGAGTCGCATGGTGAGCAGGCGCAGCATGTCCGCATCGTCGTCCACGACGAGCAGGTGGGGCGAAATGGCGCTGGCGGTGTCGCTCATCATGGGGCGGCGCGGGGCCGGCTGGCGGCGGGTGCGGAGGCGGGCGCCACGGGCGGGCGGCTCGTCAGGCTGCGTTCTATGGCCTTGAGCGCTTCCAGCCGCTCGTTGGTTTGGTCCAGCCGGCGCTGCACGTCGCGCAGTTGCTGGTTCTGCTTGTCAAGCTGCTCTTCAAGGCGGCGCTGTTCGGCATAGCGCGACGCCAGCAAGCGGGCCAGCGGGTGCAATGGCTGGGCGTCGGCGTTGCCCAGCACGCGGGCCAGCAACTCCTGGGCGCGTATCAGTTCGGGCAGCTGGCGCAGCTGGCTCAGCACCAGCGACAGCTGGATCTGGGCCTCGGGACTGGCGGCGTCGCCCAGCCGCGCGGCTTCCTGCGTGAGTTCGGCCGGCGGCATGACACGCACGCGCTCCGCGTACGCCAGCATGCGCAGCGTCATGCCGCTGGCGAACACCACCGCCTCGGGGAGCGGCGCGGCGGGTTGGCTGGCGCTGGGCCGCGCGGCCTGGGCGGCGGAGACCCCGGCCCGCGCCGCCTGGACGGCCGCGGTGTCGGTGCCGCGCTCAGGGGTGTGGCCGCCGCTGCTGCATGCGGTCAGCAGGGCCGATGCCAGCAGGGCCGGCAGCAGGCCGCAGCCGGCAAGGTGGGCCGCGAGCCGTGGGGGGAGGGAATCAGTACTTGGATGCATGGGGAAGCTCTATTCTGAAGTGTGCACCAGGTTGGTCGGGCATCAGGCTGATGCTTCCGCCGTGTGCGGCAATGTATTCGTGGACGATGGACAGGCCGATGCCGCTGCCGCGAACCACGTCGGCCGGCTGACGCTCGCCGCGGTAAAAGGGCTCGAAAATCCGCTCCCGGTCGGCTTGCGCGACGCCCACGCCCTGGTCGTGGATATCGATGCGCACAAACCCCCGCAGCGGGCTGAGTTCGAGACGGATCTGGCCTTTGGCCGGCGAATAGCGGATGGCGTTGGACAGCAGGTTGGCGACCGCGGTGCCGATTTTCTCGGCGTCTATTTCCATCACCAGCGATTCGCCCACGACGGTGACCGCCAGTTCGCGCGCGCGCCACTGCAGGCGTTGCGCATAGACCTGCTCTTCCATGAGCTGCAGCAAGTCCACGCTTTGCCGGTGCAACTGGCGCGCCTCGAAGGCCGCGGTGTTGAAGCGCAGCAGGTCCTCGATCTGGCTTTGCAGCACGCCGGTGTTGTGTTTCAGGATTTGCGCGATCTCGCGCTGGTCGTTGCTCAGCTCGCCGGCCACGCCGTCTTCCAGCAGCGACACGCCCTCGCGCAGCGAGGCCAGCGGCGTCTTGAGCTCGTGCGAGATGTGGCGCAGAAAGCGCGATTTGTCGGCGTCCAGTTCGACCAGGCGCAGCCGCAGCCAGTTCAGCCGCTGCCCGACCAGCGCCAGGTCGGCCGGTCCCTGGATGGCGATCACCTGGTCGAGCCGGTTTTCACCCAGGCCCACGATGGCGTTTTCCAGGCGCCGAAGCGGCAGGGTGAACCACACGCCGAAGGCCAGCGCCATGGCGACGGCCAGCACGATGGCCCAGGTCACCTGCTGCGCCAGTCGCTGGCGGCTGGCCTCCAGCTTTCCTTCGAGCGACTTGTTGCGCTGCTGGATGGCTTGCTGCACCTGCACCGCGATGGCGGCGTTGATGCCTTCCAGCTCACGGAACTCCTGCGCCAGTTGGCGCTCGCGGTCCAGCGCCGTATCGGGCGGGCCGGTCAGCAGGCCGGCGATCGTCTGTAGATGGGTGCGCCATTGGCGGGCCCTGACGACGGGAATGTCCTCGCGGGCCAGGGTCGCCAGGATGTCGCCGGCTTCCCGCAGTTCTTCGGAAAAGCGCTCCCTGAGCACCCGGTCGTCGAGCACCACCGACTGCCGCGAGGTGCGCTCCATAGACACGCTGCGTTCGCTGAGCGATTGCGCCGCGCCGCTGAGTTCCAGCGCACGGGCGGCGTTGTCGCGGCTTTGCAGCGAAAGGTCTTCCAGGGTGAACAGCGCGCGCAGCGAGGCGGCGCCCAGCAGGGCGGCGATCAGCAGGAAAGCGATCACCAGCAATTGCCGGAACGAAAATCGTTGCAGCATGCGCGTGGAGTACCTGAGCAAGGGCGGCGGCCTCAGGCCGCGACGGCGACGTCCCGCGTCAGGACTTCGCCGCGCAGCGAGCGCTGCGTGGCCTGGGTGATGGTGATGTCCAGCATCTGGCCGATCAGCCGGGGCTGGCCCTTGAAGTTGACCACGCGGTTGCATTCCGTGCGGCCCATGAGTTCGGTCGGGTCCTTGCGCGAGGCGCCCTCGACCAGGATGCGCTGCACCGTGCCCTGGCGGCTGGCGCTGATGGCGCGCACGCTGTCGTCGATGGTGGCCTGCAGATGCTGCAGCCGCCGCAGCTTGACCTCGTGCGGCGTGTCGTCATGCAGCGCGGCGGCCGGCGTGCCGGGGCGCGGGCTGTAGATGAAGCTGAAGGAGGTGTCGTAGCCGATCTCGTCGATCAGCTTCATCAGCTTGTTGAAGTCGTCCTCGGTTTCACCGGGGAAGCCCACGATGAAATCGCTGCTCATGGCCAGGTCCGGGCGGATGGCGCGCAGCTTGCGCACGGTGCTCTTGTATTCCATGGCGGTGTAGCCGCGCTTCATCGCCATCAGGATGCGGTCGGAGCCGTGCTGCACCGGCAGGTGCAGGTGGTTCACCAGCTTGGGCAGTTTCGCGTAGGCGTCGATCAGGCTCTGGGTGAACTCGTTGGGGTGGCTGGTGATGTAGCGGATGCGCTCAATGCCCGGAATGTCGGACACGTATTCGAGCAGCGTCGCGAAATCGGCGATCTCGGCGGTACCGCCCATGGGCCCGCGGTAGGCGTTGACGTTCTGCCCGAGCAGGGTGACTTCCTTGACGCCCTGGTCGGCCAGGCCGGCGACCTCGACCAGCACGTCCTCGAAGGGGCGAGAGACCTCCTCGCCGCGGGTGTAGGGCACCACGCAGTAGCTGCAGTACTTCGAGCAGCCTTCCATGATGCTCACGAAAGCGCTGGCGCCTTCGACACGCGCCGGCGGCAAATGGTCGAATTTTTCGATCTCGGGGAAGCTGATGTCGACCTGCGGCTTGCCCAGGCGCGCCCGGCTGGCCAGCAACTGCGGCAGGCGGTGCAGGGTTTGCGGGCCGAAAACCACGTCCACGTAAGGCGCGCGCTGGATGATGGCCGCGCCTTCCTGGCTGGCCACGCAGCCGCCCACGCCGATCAGCACGCCTTTTTCCTTGAGGTGCTTGACGCGGCCCAGGTCGCTGAAGACTTTTTCCTGGGCTTTTTCACGCACGGAGCAGGTGTTGAACAGGATCAGGTCGGCCTGTTCCATGTCCTGCGTGGGCTCGTAGCCCTCGGCCGCGTGGAGCACGTCGGACATCTTGTCCGAGTCGTACTCGTTCATCTGGCAACCAAAGGTTTTGATAAAGACTTTTTTACTCATGATCTGCTGGCGGTTAGCGATTAGCGATTGGCCACTGGAGTCGCTGTTGTATGGATGCTTGCCGGACTCCGCCGGGAGGGCGAAATGCGGATGCGGGCCGGGGATGCCCCGGCGCGGCAAATCAGCGCTGGTAGGCGGGCAACTGGTGGTACGGCGTCTTGCCGTTGTCCACAGGCGCCTTGGAGGCGCTGTCGGTGGTGAAGTTGAACAGCGTGGCGGTGCCGCCCGGCCGCTTTTCCTTGGCCTCTTCCGCGCTGAGGATCCAGACTTCATGCACCAGGCCGGTGTTGTCGCGCACGTAGTTCACCAGCACGGGCTTGTTCAGCAGCGGAGCGGACAGCGTGAACTGGTTGTTGGCGTCGCGTATGCGCGCGCCGACCGAGAGCCGTTCCCGCTTGCCGTCCATGGAAATCACCGGTGGCGCCAGCACCACCATTTCGCCCCGGACGGCCTTGGCCGGGAACTGCCTGACGTTGGGCTTGGTTGCTTCGGTGGATGAAGTGGCCTGGACGGCCTGGCTGTTCTGGTCGGTCTGGGCCAGGGCGGGCAGGCCCAGCACGCCGGCAGAGGCGGCCAGTGCCGCGAGGAAGGGAGTCAGACGGAAGTTGCAGCGGTTCATGGTATGTGTCCAGAGGCTGTTGAATATCAAAAGGATAGCAAAGAATGGCCGGATCGCGCCAAAAAGAACCCGCAAAGGCCCAGAACACAAAGAACAAAGCCCCAGGGGAGGGGACCCTCTGGGGCTTTGAAAGCATTCTTGGTGGTCGTAGGTGGACTTGAACCACCGACATCAGCATTATGAATGCTGCGCTCTAACCAACTGAGCTATACGACCGAAACCCAAGATTATATATCACCCCCACGCTCCCCGCTACGCGTGGTTCGCTGCCCCCCGAGGGGGCCGCCCGCCTGCGGCCCGGCAAAGCCGGTTCCGCGGCTTCTGCTTGGTTTTCTGGCCTACTTTTAACGGTGAGTGAACACTGGCTTTCGTTTGTTCACGAAGGCGTCCATGCCTTCTTTCTGGTCTTCGGTGGAAAACAGTGAATGGAACAGGCGCCGCTCGAACATCACGCCGTCGCTGAGCCCGCTTTCAAACGCCCGGTTCACGGCTTCCTTGGCTGCCATGACGCTGGGCTGGCCGAAACCGCAGATCATCAGCGCGGCGCCCAGGGCTTCGTCCATCAGCTTGTCCAGCGGCACTACGCGGCTGACCAGGCCCGAACGCTCGGCCTCCTGGGCATCCATCATGCGGCCGGTCAGGGCCATGTCCATGGCCTTGGACTTGCCTACCGCGCGCGGCAGGCGTTGCGTGCCGCCGGCGCCGGGGATGATGCCCAGCTTGATCTCGGGCTGGCCGAAACGCGCGTTGTCGGCGGCGATGATGAAATCGCACATCATGGCCAGTTCGCAACCGCCGCCCAGGGCGAAGCCGCTGACGGCAGCGATCACCGGTTTGCGCACACTGCGGATCTGTTCCCAGTTGCGGCTGATGTAGTCCTTGTTGTAGACGTCGGCAAATGTATAGCTTGCCATCGCGCCTATGTCGGCGCCGGCTGCGAAGGCTTTTTCGCTGCCGGTCAGGATCATGCAGCCTATGCCGTCATCGGCGTCGAAGCCCTTGAGCGCCAGGCCCAGCTCGTCCATCAGCTGGTCGTTCAGGGCGTTGAGCTGCTTGGGCCGGTTCAGCGTGACGATGCCCACCTTGCGGCCGTCCGGGCCTTCGGTGCGGATTTCAATGGTTTCGTAGCTCATGGAAGAAGTCCTTTGGCGGGAAATACGGGAGAAGCTGGGGAAATGCCTGGGGTAATGATGCCATGAGCCGGCTCCGCCCGGCAGCGCCGCAGGTGCTAGATTCGAGGCAGGAGACACCCCCGCCATGACCGATTCCGCTTCCCTCGCCGGCACCGGCGACGCCACTGTTTTGTACGCCACGGAAGGCAGCGTGGCCCTCATCACGCTCAACCGGCCGCAGGCGCTCAACAGTTTCACCCGCCAGATGCACCGCGAGCTGTGGGCCGCGCTGGACCGGGCAGAAGCAGACGCGCAGGTTCGGGCCCTGGTGGTCACCGGCGCCGGCCGGGGATTCTGCGCCGGCGCCGACCTCTCGGAATTTGATTTTTCGCCTGGCCCCGACCTGGTCGAGCGCGCCGACCCGGGCCCGCTGATCGACCAGGCCTTCAATCCCACGGCGCGCCGTTTGCTGCAGCTGCGCATGCCCACGGTGGCTGCCGTCAACGGCGTGGCTGCGGGCGCAGGCGCCTCGCTGGCGATGAGCTGCGATATGGCGGTGGCCGCGCCCGGCGCCAGTTTTATCCAGGCCTTCAGCAAGATAGGCCTGGTGCCCGATGCCGGCAGCAGCTGGCTGCTGGTGCAAAAGCTGGGCCTGGCCCGCGCCATGGGCCTGGCACTCACGGGCGACAAATTACCCGCGGCGGAGGCAAAGGAATGGGGCCTGATCTGGGACGTGGCGGACGAGCCGGTGGCCGCCGCCATGGCCCTGGCGCAGCGGCTGGCCGCGCTGCCGACGCAGGCCCTAGTGGCGACACGGCAGCTGATGCGCGAGGGCGTGACCCGCACGCTGCACCAGCAGCTCGATGCCGAACGCGACATGCAGTCAGTCCTGGGCCGCACGCACGACTACTTTGAGGGAGTGGCTGCCTTCCTGGAAAAACGACCGGCGGCTTTCAAGGGGGAATAAGCCGTCAGGCCTGGGGGCCGAGCCAGTGGTCCATCAGCGCGGCATCCTGCACCGCCAGGCGCCAGGTGGTCAGCGCGGGCGGCATGGCGAGTTCCAGCCGCATCAGTCGTTTGTCGCGCGACACCAGGGCGATGACTTTTTTGGCGTCACCGGCGTAGTGCGTCAGGTCGTCGAGCCGGCTCATGCGCCAGCCGCCGCCCGTGCCCCGTGCCGCGGCTTTCGTGGCGGGTTCCAGTCCCAGCCATTCATCACCGGCCGCGAAGCCGGCGCGCTCGGCGACACCGCCGCGCAAGACGGTTTTGACCTGCACGCTGCCCTGGCTTTCGCCCACGCGCAGGCCCAGCCGGTGGGCCAGTTGCGCGGGCTCTTCCAGCACCGCCACACCATGGTGCTGCAGCAGCGCCTTGAGCGGCAGCTCGTCCCGGCCATGCACCCAGCGGGCGAGTTCCGCCGCGTAGGGCCTGTGCCCGGCCGCCGCGAGCTCTTCCGCGAAATCGGCCTCGCGCATGGGGCCGGCCTTACAGCGCAGCCAGAGGGCGCGCATCACGTCGTCCAGCGTGCCGGCTTTGGCGCGGCGGTGTTCCCTGGCTTCCGTGCGCAGCGTGAGGTCAAAGCACAGCGCCACCAGTGAACCCTTGGTGTAGTAGCTCACGGTGGCGTTGGGCGTGTTTTCATCCTGGCGGTAATACTTCACCCAGGCATCAAAGCTGGCCTCGGCCACCGACTGGACCAGGCGCCCCGGGGTTTGCATGACCTGGTTGATGGTCTTGTTGAGCAGCTTGAGGTAGCCGGCGTTGTCCAGCAGCCCGGCGCGGCGCAGCAGGAGGTCGTCGTAGTAGCTGGTGAAACCCTCGAAAAACCACAGCATGCGGGTGTAGTTCTCGCTGGAGTAGTCGTAACTTTCAAATTCCGCGGGGCGCAGGCGTTTGACATTCCAGGTGTGGAAATATTCGTGGCTGATCAGCCCGCGCAGGGTGGTGTAGCCCTCGGTGCAGCGGGGCTCGCCCACGCGCGGCAGGTCCTGGCGCTTGCAAATCAGCGCAGTGGAGTTGCGGTGCTCCAGCCCGCCGTAACCGTCGTCGACGGCATTGAGCATGAACAGGTAATTCTGGAAGGGTGGTTTTCTGGCGCCGTGCCAGAAGCGGATTTCGGCCTCGCAAATTTTGTGCGTATCGGCCAGCAGCCTGTCGCCGTCGAAGCCGGCCGCGGCGCCCGCCACCACCACGCGATGCGGCACGCCGCGCACCGTGAAGCTGCCGCTCCAGAAAGTGCCCATTTCCACCGGGCAATCGACGAGTTCGTCGTAGTCGGCCGCCACGTAGCTGCCGAAGCCCTGTTTGCTGGTTTCGCGCGCCGCCAAGCCGGTGGCCAGCGACCAGCCTTTGAGAGCCTTGGGCGCGGGAACCTCGAGCACATGCTCCGCCTTTTCACGGCCCTGCACCTTCAAGCACAGGCTGGTGCCGTTGAAAAACCCCCGGTGCGCATCAAGCCAGGCGGTGCGCACCGAGTTGTCGTTGGCATACACCTCGTAGCGCAGCACCAGCGGCCTGGCCGGCGAGCATTGAACCTGCCAGGTGCATTTGTCGAGTTGCTCCACGGACAGCGGCATGCCCACGGCCTGCCGGGCCTCGAGCTTTTGCAGGTTTTTGGAGAATTCCCGCACCAGGTAGCTGCCGGGAATCCAGACGGGCAGGGAAACCCGCTGCAGCGCGTCGGGCTGGGCGATGGTGAGGGTGACGCGAAAGAGATGGGCGTGAAGATCGCCGATTTCGACGCGGTAGTGGACAGGGGGGCGGGTGTTTCGTGTGGGGCCTGGCATCTTGCGCACAGAATACCCCAGGTCCGGGCCCGGCCGTTTTAGCGCTTGGCGGCGGCCAGTTGCTGTTCGACCTGCTGCGCGTTGATCGCGCCGGGGATGCGGGTGCCGTCTTCAAAAAACAGCGTGGGCGTGCCGGTGATCTTGTGTTTCTTGCCCAGGGCCAGGTTGCGGTCCAGTACCGAGGTGTCGCAGCTGCCCTTGGCGACCGCCTGGTCGCGCACCATCAGGTCAAGCCAGGCTTTGCCCTGGTCCTTGGCACACCAGATGTTTTTGGCTTTGTCGGTGGAGTCCGCGCTCAGGATGGGGAAGAGAAACATGTACACCGTGACGTCGTTGACTTTTTGCAGGTCGCGTTCGAAGCGTTTGCAATAACCGCAATTGGGGTCCTCAAACACCGCCAGCTTGCGCTTGCCGTTGCCGCGCACGACGGTGAAGGCATCCTTGACGGGCAGGGCGGAAAAGTCGATGGCGCTGAGTTTTTCCACGCGCTCTTCGGTGAGGTTGCGTTTGGCCCGCACGTCGATCAGGTTGCCCTGGATCAGGAAGTTGCCTTCGGCGTCGGTGTAAAAAATATCGCTCTCGTTGACGCGGATTTCGTAGAGGCCGTTGATGGGCGTCTTGCTGACCTCATCGATCTTGGCGAAAGCGGGCATTCTTTCCGCCAGGTTTTTGCGAATCGCGGCTTCCTGCGCGAACGCGGAACCCAGGCTGCAGGCCAGCAGGCCCAGGACGGTGACAGCTTTCAGAAATCTCATGGTTATTCCCGGTGTTTCGGCATTTTTCGGCCGGCCCATTTCACAAACTCAATTATTCACAAACCCGCGGCTTGCCGCGTCAGCCAGTTTTTCAGGAAACCGCTGCGTTCAAAGCCCTTCATACCCCAATTGCGCAAAGCCTGCCAGCGCCCGTCGGTCTGCGCGAACAGCCCGTGCAAGCCGTCGGTCACCGCGCCCATGGCCGCGACGTCGGCCTTGCGGGCCCTTTCGTAGCGGCGCAGCAGTTTTTCGTCGCCCAGCCCGCGCCAGTACTCGCGCTGCGCCAGCACACCGGCCAGGCAGGCCGCATCGGCCAGGCCCAGGTTCAGGCCCTGGCCCGCCAGCGGGTGCACCGTGTGCGCCGCATCGCCCGCCAGGGCCCAGCCCGGACCCACCCAATGGCCGGCGCCGGACAAGGCCAGCGGCCAACTCGCCCGCTCGCTGGCCAGCCGCAGGCCGCCGGTTTCCTGGCCGCACACGGCTTGCAGGGCCTTGCAAAACTCTTCAGGCGGCAGTTTCTCCAGCGCGCCGGCGCGTTCCACAGAGACTGACCATACCAGCGCCGCCAAGTTCCCCTGGGCGCCGGATAAAGGCAGGAGGGCCAGGATGTCGCCGCCCGCAAACCACTGGCGCGCCACGCCGCCGTGGGGATTTTCCAATTCCAGGCGGGCGGCAATGGCTTTCTGCGGATAAGGCTTGACCGTCCAATTGACCGGTCGCTGTTGCCCTAGCTCGTCGCGGCTGGCGCTTGCCCGGCCTTCGCAGATCACCTGGAGCGCGGCCTTGGCCGGCTCGGTCACGGTTTCAATTTGCGGCTGGTAGCGCACCGCCTGGGCCAGCTGCTGCTCCAGCGCGGGGACGTCGACGATCCAGGCCAGCGCCTCCTGGCCCACGCTGCGGGCGGTGAAATCGAGTTTGCCGCCGCCGTCGCCCCAGACCTGCATTTCGAGCACGGGTGTGGCGAAGGTCGGCTCAGGCCAGGCGCGCAGGGCCTCCAGCACGCCGCGCGATGCGCTGTTCAGCGCATAGGCGCGCACATCGGCGGCTTGCGCGCCCGCGGCTTTTTCGGGGCGGGTGACCAGCGCCACGCGCAGGCGTTCGCGCGCCAGCAGCAGGGCCAGCGTGCGGCCCACCACGCCGTCGCCGCGAATACAGACATCAAAGGTCTTGGACATGCCTCATTCTAGAAGGCAGTGCAAAATCGGCGTTTCGGGCCGGCCCTTTTTCCATGTTTTCCCGCGCTTTCCCGCATTCACAAGGATTTGACGACGTGAGCCACGCATTGAACGACATCCCCGCAGCCGCCGAAACGGCCGGCAGCTCTTTCGACCTCAACGCGGTGATCTCGCGCCTGTATGTGTATCCGGTCAAATCCTGCGCCGGCGTGCAGGTGCAGGAGGCCCTGCTGACCGAGACGGGGCTGGAATTCGACCGCGCCTGGATGGTGGTGGACGACAAGGGCTGTTTCCTCACGCAGCGCGAATTGCCGCGCATGGCGCTGATCAAGCCGCAGCTCAGGCACCACGACATGATCCTGCGCGCCCCCGGCATGCTGGCCCTGCACATCGCCCTGGACCAGGTGGAAGAGCCGGTGCGCGTGCGGGTCTGGAAGGATGAAGTCCAGGCCTACGACATGGGCGCCATCGCCGCCCAGTGGTTCACCGATTTCCTGGGGCAGACGGCGCGCCTGGTGCGCTTCGACCCCGAGCACAAGCGCGTCTGCAACACCGAGTGGACCGGCGGCCTGGAAGCGCTCAACCAGTTCAGCGACGGTTATTCGCTGCTGGTGCTCAGCGAAGCCTCGCTGGCGCAATTCAATGAAAAACTGGCGGCCGCGGGTGCGGCCCCGGTGGGCATGGAGCGTTTTCGCCCCAACCTCGTGCTGGGCGACGCGCCGGGAGCCGAAGGCCTGGCGCCGCATGACGAGGACCGCGTCGACCTGCTGCAGATCACCACGGAGCAGGGCCCCGCGCAGCTCAAGCCGGTCAAACCCTGCCCGCGTTGCCCGATCCCCAACATCGACCCGGCCACCGCGACCAGCAGCCCTGAGGTGAATGACATGCTGCAGACCTACCGGCAGGATCCGCGCGTGAACGGCGCGCTGACCTTCGGCATGAACGCCATCGTGCTGGCCGGCGTGGACCACCAGCTCAAGGTGGGCCAGGCCGTCGGCACCAACTACCGGTTTGAATGACTTTTGACCGCCCGCAGCGGCGGCGGGGTGTGCGCCTGCACCGGCGCATGGAGTGCCTGTGGCGCCTGCGGGCCGCTGGAGAGGCCGTCCAGCGTTGATTCCGTGTCCAGGGGCATGGGGTGTGTCGACTCCGGCTCGAGAAAGCGGATGGGCCGGCGGGTGCGTGCGGCCATGCTGTGCAGCAGGTCGGCCAGGGCCGTGGAAATTTCTTCGTGGCTGCCAAGGCGCTCGCTCAGCACCACGCCCGCGACATGGAACTGCAAAACCACCTCCGGCTTGAGGCCCTTGAGCGGCATGAGCCCCGCCGCGATCAGGCGCGCCGACAGGTCCGTGACGGGTGCGCGTGACGAAACACCCTCAAGAATCAGGCCAAAACGCGCTTCATCGATACGCCCCACGGTGTTGACATCGCGCAGCAGCCGGCGCAGCTTGATGACGCTTCGCAGCAGGCTTTGCTCGGCCACCGCCGTGCCCCAGGTTTTCTTGATATAGCGGTAGTTGACCAGTTCGATGTACACCACGGCGGCGGGCTCTTTGTGGCGTTGCGCCCGGCCCACCACCTGCTTGAAGCGGTCGTGGAAAAGGTGCGCGGCGAGAAGGCCGGTGAGGGCGTCCTGGCTGGACATGGCTTGCTCGCGCGCTTCCACCGCGTGGCGCTCGTGTGAACGCGTGTTCAGCGCGACCAGCAGCAGCGGCACCTCAATGGTCAGCGCCGCCATCAGGCCGTAGTGATACAGCCACGATATGGAAAAAAGGCCGAGGATGCTGGTGACGATGAGGAGCGTGACGAGTCCCAGCGGAGAGAAAGCCGCCAGCACCCAGAAACCCACGACGTCCTGGCGGCGCCACGTCATGTAGGCCCGGCTGGTTCCCAGCGCGACAACGACAACCAGGTAAGCGCCGAGAAGTGCCACGCCCGGGCCGCGCTCCATAAAAAGATAAGCCACCGCCAGCGGCACCCCGGCCATGCCGGCCCGGTAGGCGAGCCGCTCAAACCACTTGTGGCGTGAACCGGTACCGCAGAGGTGATGCACCACCAGCAGCGCCGAGCCGCCGCCCAGAATGGCCAGGAAGCCCTGGGCCATGTTGTTCCAGGTGCTGAAACCGCCCCAGAGAAAATGCCCCGCAACACCCGTCCACGCCGCCACGACGAGGGCCATGATGACCGCGTACACGGAATACCAGCCGTAGGCCCGGTCGCGGTAGACCCAGCTCTGGACGACGCAGGCAATGATCAGCAGCACCAGCGCGCCGAACACCACGCCGATGGCCAGGTATTCCAGTTGCAGGCGCTGCGCCTGGTAGTTGCGGGTGCTGATCCGCACCGGAATGCTGACTTCCGTCTGGTGCTGTATGCGCACATAGACGTCGTGCACGCCGTTGTCCGGCAGCTTGAGTTCGAATTGCCCGTAGCGTCCGGGTTCGGGCCAGCTGGAAACCGCCACGGTGTCCCCGGCGGTCTGGGAGGTCCAGGCGCCTGCGGCCGTGCGCTGGTACACCGTCGCCAGGTCCAGCAGGGGCAGGGGAAATGCCAGCAGCCAGTCCTGGCGCGAGCCCGATGATTTGGCGACTCGGTAGTGCAGCCACAGCGCCGCGCGCGGACCGAGTGAATAAATGGTGTCGGCCGCAACGGGCGTGAAGGCCGGGCCGCCCTTGCCGGCCACTACCTGCTCAATGCCGGCCTGGCCTTCCGTGTCTATCCAGCTGTGGGCGCCGGCCTGCGCGTCCGTGACGGGATTGGCGTCGTTCAGCGCGAGGACCGGCTGGGTCTGCGCCGGCCCGGCCTGCAACAGCAAAGACCCGCCCAGCAAAAGGGTGGCGAATACCTGCCGCAAAGTCTCCCAACCCCGGCCGGGCGCGCATCGAATACACTTCTCAGCCTGTTTTTGAAGGTTTCTCATGAGTTTGAAGTGCGGCATTGTAGGCTTGCCTAACGTCGGAAAATCCACCCTTTTTAATGCGCTGACCAAAGCGGGGATCGCGGCCGAGAACTACCCCTTTTGCACGATTGAGCCGAATGTCGGCATCGTTGAAGTGCCCGATCCGAGGTTGGCCCAATTGGCGGAGATCGTCAAGCCCGAACGCATTGTTCCGGCCATCGTCGAGTTTGTGGACATCGCCGGCCTGGTGGCGGGCGCCAGCACGGGCGAAGGCCTGGGCAACAAATTCCTCGCCCACATCCGCGAAACCGACGCCACGATCAACGTGGTGCGTTGTTTTGAAGACGACAACGTGATCCACGTCGCCGGCAAGGTGGATCCGATCTCCGACATCGAGGTGATCCAGACCGAACTTTGCCTGGCCGACCTGGCCGCCGTCGAAAAAGCCCTGCACCGCGTGACCAAGACGGCGCGCTCGGGCGACAAGGAATCGGCCAAGCTGGTCGTCATCCTCGAGAAATGCCAGGCCGCCCTCAACGAGGGCAAGCCGGTGCGCACCCTGGAGTTCAGCAAGGAAGAGCTGCCGCTGCTGACGCAGTTTTTCCTGATCACCGCCAAGCCCGCCATGTTCGTGGCCAACGTGGCTGAAGACGGCTTCGACAACAACCCGCTGCTGGACCGCCTGAAAGCCTACGCCGACGCCCAGAAGGCGCCGGTGGTCGCGATCTGCGCCAAGATGGAGGCCGAGATGGCCGACATGGAAGAGGAAGACAAGAAGATGTTCCTCGCCGAGATCGGCCAGGACGAGCCGGGGCTGAACCGCCTGATCCTGGCGGCCTACAAGCTGCTGGGCTTGCAGACCTATTTCACCGCGGGCGTCAAGGAAGTGCGCGCCTGGACCATCCATGTGGGCGACACCGGCCCGCAGGCGGCCGGCGTGATCCACACCGACTTCGAAAAAGGCTACATCCGCGCCCAGACCATCGCCTTCGCCGACTACATCAGCTACAAGGGTGAGCAGGGCGCCAAGGATGCCGGCAAGATGCGCAGCGAAGGCAAGGAATACGTCGTCAAGGATGGCGACGTGATGAACTTCCTGTTCAGCAGCTGAGTTACGGCGCACCCCGGCTCGTCCCGGGCTTCCCGGGTCAGGCCCGCGCACCATGGGCTGCGACTGTTTGAGATCTCGTCCCCGTTAACACACACACGTTTTGAAAGAGAACACCATGTCCATCCAGCGCATCGAAACCGGCCCACGCATGTCCCAGGCCGTCGTCCACAACAAAACCGTTTACCTGGCAGGCCAGGTGGCCGACGATGACGCCGGCGCCGGCGTGTACGAAGAGACCCGCAGCATCCTGGCCAATATCGACCGTTTGCTGGCCGCCGCCGGCAGCGACAAGTCGCGCCTGCTGAGCGCCACCATCTGGCTGACCGATATGGACAGCTTTGCCGACATGAACCGCGCCTGGGAAGCCTGGGTGGTGCCCGGCGCCACGCCGGCGCGTGCCACGGTCATGAGCCCGCGCCTGGCGGCTGCCAAGTACCACGTGGAAATCGGCGTGGTGGCGGCGCAGGGCTGATCGCTCCTTAACGCCGGCCCGCCGCGATGACAGAACCCGTTCGCCTCGCCAAGCGCCTGGCCGAAATGCTGTCCTGCTCGCGCCGCGAGGCCGAGCAATACATCGAGGGCGGCTGGGTCAGCGTCGACGGCGTGGTGATTGAAGAGCCGCAGTTCCGCGTGCTCGACCAGGCCATCACCGTCGACAAGGATGCCAGCCTGCTGGCGCTGGTGCCGGTGACTTTGCTGCTGCACAAGCCCGCGGGTTATGAGGCCGGACCGGACGGTCGGGCGGCCTCCCTGGCCCCCTTGCTGTCGGCCGCCACGCGCTCACCCGGCGACAGCTCCGGCATACGCCCGCTCAAAAAACATTTCTCGTCCGTGGAACTGGTGACGCCGCTGGCCACGCCGGCCAGCGGCCTGGTGGTGCTGACACAGGACTGGCGCGTGACGCGCAAGCTGCGTGAAGATGCGCGTGTGATGGAGCATGAGGTCGTCGTCGACGTCAGCGGCGACATCAAGCCCGGCGGGCTGGAGCGGCTCAACCGCGTGGACCACGGCTTCACCTTCAAGGGCGTGTTGCTGCCGCCGGCCAAGGTCAGCTGGCAAAGCGAAACGCGTTTGCGTTTTGCCCTTAAGGGCGAAGTGCCGGGGCAGATCGCCTATATGTGCGAGAGCGTGGGCCTCACGGTGCAAGGCATGAAGCGGTTGCGCATAGGCCGCGTTGCGATGAGCCAGTTGCAGCCCGGCCAGTGGCGTTACCTGCTGCCGCACGAACGCTTCTGATCCTTCTGGTTTTCTAGCCGGTCACGACGCCGGGAAATGCCCAGATCAGGCTGCCCGTCATCAAAAAATAACGCGCGAATTTGCCGACCGCCATGTAGGCCAGGCAGGGCCAGAACGGGAACTTGAGCCAGCCCGCCACCGCGCACAGCGGGTCGCCCACCACCGGCAGCCAGGCCAGCAGGCAGGCTTTGGGCCCCAGCTTTTCCAGCCAGCGCACAGCACGGCCGTGGTGTGAAGAATGCTGGTACTTGTCCACTACCTTGTGGGCGCCGTAGCCCATCCACCAGTCGAGCGCGCCGCCCAGCGTGTTGCCCGCGGTGGCGACCAGCACGGCCGGCCAGAACATCGCCGGGTTGAGTTTGACCAGGCCGAAGACCACGGGCTCAGACCCCAGCGGCAGCAAGGTAGCCGAAATGAAAGACACCACGAACACCGTGCTCAGGCCGTATTCGGGCAAGGCCAAAAGTTCTATCAGGCGGTGAATCCAGGCTTCCATATATGCATTCGAGTATAGGCAGGACGGGCCGCCGGACTTGTCAGCAAGATGCTTACAAGTCCGTGTGCGGATTTCAATTGCTGAAATTTTGGGCAGGTACAATCGTGCCTCCTTTTTCAGCAAGCCCCAGTCACCCTTCCCATGAACATCGGCCCCTACGCTCTGGCAAACAATCTGTTTGTCGCGCCCATGGCCGGCGTGACGGATCGGCCGTTCCGCCAGCTCAGCAAAAAGCTGGGCGCGGGATACGCTGTCAGCGAGATGGTGACTTCGCGCAAGGACCTGTGGGACAGCCTGAAGACTTCGCGCCGCGCCAACCATGAAGGCGAGGCCGCGCCCATCGCCGTGCAGATCGCCGGCACCGACGCGCAGATGATGGCCGAGGCTGCGGCCTACAACATAGACCGCGGCGCGCAGATCATCGATATCAACATGGGCTGCCCCGCCAAGAAGGTCTGCAACAAATGGGCCGGCTCGGCATTGATGCAGGATGAAACCCTGGCGCTGCAGATCGTGGAGGCCGTGGTCGCCGCATGCGCGCCGCGCAATGTCCCCGTCACGCTCAAGATGCGCACCGGCTGGTGCCAGGCCGAAAAGAACGCGCTGGCGATCGCACGCGCCGCCGAAAGCGCCGGCGTGCAGATGGTCACCGTGCACGGCCGCACGCGCGAGCAGGGCTACAAAGGCGCCGCCGAATACGACACCATCGCCGCCGTCAAGGCCGCCCTGCGCATTCCGGTGGTGGCCAACGGCGACATCGGCAGCCCCGAGAAAGCCCGCGACGTGCTGGCTTACACCGGCGCCGACGCCGTGATGATCGGCCGCGCGGCCCAGGGCCGGCCCTGGATTTTCCGCGAGGTGGCGCATTTCCTGGCCACAGGCACGCATCTTGCGCCGCCTCTGGTGGCCGAGGTCGAGCGCCTGCTGGTCGACCACTTGCGCGACCATTACGACTTGTACGGTGAGTTCACCGGTGTGCGCACGGCGCGCAAGCACATCGGCTGGTATGTGAAGACCTTGCCCGGCGGCGAGGCCTTTCGCGCGCGGATGAACCTGCTGGAAGACTGCGAAGCGCAACTGCGCGCGGTCAGTGGTTTTTTTGAGGGGCTGGGCGAGCACATGGACCGGATTCCGGCCAGTGCCGGCGAAGACGAAGAGGGCGTGCCGGGGCAGGCACGGGCGAACAAAGATAAAAATCAGGAAAATCAGGAAGAAGCTGCTGCATGAGCAAAAAACACATCGAAGAGTGCGTACGCACCAGCCTGGAAGGCTATTTCAAGGACCTGCGCGGCACCGAGCCCGACGGCATGTATGACATGATGGTCAAGGTGGTCGAAAAGCCGCTGCTGGAGGTCGTCATGCAACATGCCGAGCAGAACCAGTCGCGCGCCGCCGAATGGCTAGGCCTGAACCGCAACACCCTGCGCAAGAAGCTGGTCGAGCACAAGCTCATCAAATAACAATTCCCCGTCCGGCCTTCCGGCATCCATCGGACTTTTGAACCGGCTCCCTTGTGGGCTTTTGAGAACACCACCATGAACGCACTGATTTCCGTTTCCGACAAAACCGGCATCCTCGAATTCGCGCAGGCGCTGCACGCGCTGGGCATCAAGCTGCTGTCCACCGGCGGCACGGCCAAGCTGCTGGCCGACGCCGGCCTGCCGGTGACCGAGGTCGCCGACCACACCGGCTTTCCTGAAATGCTGGATGGCCGCGTCAAGACGCTGCACCCCAAGATCCACGGCGGCCTGCTGGCCCGGCGCGACCTGCCCGAGCACATGGCGGCGCTGAAAGCCCACGGCATAGACACCATAGACCTGCTGGTGGTCAATCTCTACCCCTTTGAATCCACCGTCGCCAAGCCTGGCTGCACGCTGGAAGACGCGATCGAGAACATCGACATCGGCGGCCCGGCCATGGTGCGCTCCGCCGCCAAGAACTGGAAGGACGTCGGCGTGCTGACCGACGCCTCGCAATACGCGGGCGTGCTCGATGAACTGAAAGCCGGTGGCAAGCTCAGTGACAAGACCAAGTTCGCCCTGTCGGTGGCCGCGTTCAACCGCATCAGCCAGTACGACGGCGCCATCAGCGATTACCTCTCCGGCCTCCAGGCCGACGGTAGCCACGGCATGTTCCCCGGCCAGGCCAACGGCCGCTTCGTCAAGGTGCAGGACCTGCGCTACGGCGAAAACTCGCACCAGCAGGCCGCGCTGTACCGCGACCTGTACCCCGCGCCCGGCTCGCTGGTGACGGCCAAGCAGCTGCAGGGCAAGGAACTCTCGTACAACAACATCGCCGACGCCGACGCCGCCTGGGAATGCGTCAAGAGCTTCGACCTGATCAAGGACGGCGCGGCCTGCGTGATCGTCAAGCACGCCAACCCCTGCGGCGTGGCTGTCGGCAAGGACGGCCTGGAGGCTTACGGCAAAGCCTTCAAGACCGACCCGACCTCGGCCTTCGGCGGCATCATCGCCCTGAACTGCCCGCTCGACGAACGCGCGGCGCAGCAAATCTCAAAACAGTTTGTCGAGGTGCTGATGGCGCCGGCCTTCACGCCCGAGGCGCTGGAAGTCTTCAAGAGCAAGGTCAATGTGCGCATCCTGCAGATCGACCTGCCGCCCGGCGGTGACACCGCCTGGACACAGGGGCGCAACCTGATGGACGTCAAGCGCGTGGGCTCGGGCCTGCTGATGCAGACCGCCGACAACCACGAGCTGGCCATCGGCGACCTCAAAGTCGTCAGCAAGCTGCAGCCCACGCAGGAGCAGCTGCACGACATGCTGTTTGCCTGGAAGGTCGCGAAATACGTCAAGTCCAACGCCATCGTGTTCTGCGCCGACGGCATGACGCTGGGCGTGGGTGCCGGCCAGATGAGCCGCATCGACTCCGCCCGCATCGCCTCCATCAAGGCCGCCAACGGCGGCTTGACCCTGCAAGGCTCGGCGGTCGCAAGCGACGCTTTTTTCCCCTTCCGCGACGGCCTCGATGTGGTGGTGGACGCCGGCGCGACCTGCGTGATTCAGCCTGGCGGGAGTATGCGGGATGATGAGGTGATTGCTGCTGCTGATGAGCGGGAAGTGGTGATGGTGTTGACTGGAGTTCGGCACTTCCGGCACTAGGGTCTTCTTCCGCCGGGTCTTGCTCCGGCGGGCGCGCTCGCTTCCGAGACCTGCTGGCCGGGGGTTGCCCGGCGGCAACTTACTTTTCTTTTGCTTCGCCAAAAGAAAAGTAAGCAAAAGAAAAGGCGACCCTGGTTGCTGCGTCCCTCCGCTGCGCTACGGGCAACCTGCGGTGCTCGGTCCAGACGGGGTCTCGCTAAACTCGCCTTCGGCTCAAACAACGCGATCCCTGATCCGTCTGGCCCTGCGCTCCTCGGCGCATCCACAAGGGGTGGGGAAGGAACACCAATACCGAATACAGAAGAAACAAGGACTCGCCTTGGCGAGTCCTTGTTTGTCTTGGTTTGTTTCTTTGGTATTTGTCTTCTGTTCCCGCTCCCGATTGCCCCGTCCTGGCTGGGCCGAGGAGCGCAGAGACAAGCGGATCAGGGCCGGCGTTGTCTGAGCGAAGCGAGTTTAGCCGGACCCCGCTTGGCTCGAGCACCGCAGGTTGCCCCGTAGCGAAGCGCAGGGGACCCAGACTGCGGGTCG
>NZ_JBFUCN010000022.1:10000-129804 GCF_056405195.1 Polaromonas sp. P1_H6 | reverse complement strand
CGCTTGTTTGAGCCGAAGGCGAGTTTGCGCGAGACCCCGCCGTAGTCGAGCACCGCAGGTTGCCCCGTAGCGAAGCGCAGGGGACCCAGACTGCGGGTCGCCTTTTCTTTGGTGACTTTCTTTTGGCGAAGCAAAAGAAAGTTACTTGCCGCCGGGCAACCCCCGGCCAGCAGAACTTAGACGAGAGCACAGAGGGAGCGCGGACAGCCGGCGCAAGACCCGGCACCCCACCCCAACCCCTGCCAAAATCCCCAAATGCAATTTTTCAAAGACCTCAACCTCGCAGCCTTCACCGCAGGCTTTGTGGCCGTGCTGGTCGGCTTCACCAGTTCGGTGGCCATCGTCTTCCAGGCCGCGCTGGCCTTCAACGCCACACCAGCCGAAATCGCGTCGTGGATGTGGGCGCTGGGGATCGGCATGGGGGTGTGCTCGGTGATCCCCTCGCTGTGGCTCAAAAAACCGGTGATGGTGGCCTGGTCCACGCCGGGTGCGGCGGTGCTGGCCACGGCCGGGCTGGCCGGTGGGTTCTCGATGGGGGAGGCGGTGGCCGCTTTCATGGTCAGCGCCGCGCTGATCACGCTGTTCGGCATCACCGGCTGGTTTGAAAAAGCCATGAACCGCATTCCCGTGGCGATTGCCTCGGCGCTGCTGGCCGGTGTGCTGGCGCGCTTCGGCATCCAGGCTTTCGCGGCGGCGCAAACGGCCTTGCCGCTGGTGCTGCTGATGCTGGCGATCTATTTGCTGGGCAAGCGCCTGTTGCCGCGCTATGCCGTGGTGCTGACGCTGACTGGGGCGATTGTTTTTACGGCCGCACGCGGGCAACTGGCCTGGTCTGAAGTGGCTTTTTCTTTTGCGATGCCGGTGTTCACCATGCCGACGTTCAGTTTCGCGGCCATTGTCAGCATGGCGATTCCGCTGTTTGTAGTGACCATGGCCTCGCAAAACCTGCCGGGTGTGGCAACCATCTACGCGGCGGGCTATGGGCCGGACAGTGCCGGCGGCGGCATTCCCATCTCCAAAATCATCACGCTGAGCGGCCTGGCCACGCTGGTGCTGGCGCCCTTTGGTGCCTTCGCGCTCAACCTGGGCGCCATCACGGCCGCCATCTGTATGGGCAAGGAAGCGCATGAAGACCCGGCAAAGCGCTACACGGCGGCCGTCTCGTGCGGCGCGATCTACATCGTGATCGGCATCTTCGGCGCGGCCATCACCGGCCTGCTGACGGCCTTCCCCAAGGAGCTGGTGGTCGCCATCGCGGGGCTGGCGCTGCTGGGCAGCATAGGCAGCGGGCTGGCGGCGGCGATGAAAGACGAATCGCACCGCGAGGCGGCCCTTATCACGTTTCTCGTCACCTTGTCCGGCGTGGTAATAGCCGGTGTGGGCTCGGCCTTTTGGGGTGTGGTGGCGGGCGCGCTGGCGCTGTTTGTACAACAATACGGCCAGCAGCGCCGCGAATCCCCGTCCGGGACGGCCCCAGCAGACACCCGAACCCCTTCCAAACCATGAACATTCTTTTTGTCGCAGATCCGCTTGAGTCCTTCAAGATCTACAAGGACACCACCTTCGCGATGATGCGCGAGGCGCAAAAGCGCGGCCACCGTGTCAGCGCCTGCCTGCCGGCGGACATGAGCTGGCAGACCGGCGCGAAAGTCACGGCCCAGGTGCGCCACATCACGCTGACGGGTGATGCGGACACCTGGTTCACGGCTGATGCCGCGCGACCCGACGCGCGCGAAGCCATCGCGGGCTTTGACGCGGTGGTCATGCGCAAGGACCCGCCTTTTGACAGCGAATATTTCTACAGCACGCATTTACTGGAACAGGCTGAGCGGGAAGGCGCCAAAGTCTTCAACAAGCCGCGCGCGCTGCGCGACCACCCGGAAAAGCTCGCCATCCTGGAGTTCGCGCAATTCAGCGGCCCGACGCTGGTCACGCGCAGCGCGGCCGACATCAAGCGTTTTCATGCCGAACACAAGGACATCATCCTCAAGCCGCTGGACGGCATGGGCGGCATGGGCATCTTCCGTGTGAAGGAAGATGGATTGAACCTGGGCAGCATCACCGAGACGTTGAACCGTGACGGCGCACAAAGCGTGATGGTGCAGAAGTTTTTGCCCGAGATCGCCAAGGGCGACAAACGCGTGCTCGTCATCGGCGGCAAGCCCGTGCCCTTCAGCCTGGCGCGCATTCCCCAGGGCAGCGAGGTGCGCGGCAACCTGGCGGCCGGCGGCCTGGGCGTGGCGCAGCCGCTGTCAAAACGCGATTTTGAAATCGCCGAGGCGCTGGGCCCGGTGCTGGCCGCGCGCGGCCTGCTGCTGGCCGGCGTCGACGTGATCGGCGACTACGTGACCGAAATCAACGTCACCAGCCCGACCTGCTTCCAGGAAATCCATGACCAGGCCGGCTTTGACGTCGCGGCGATGTTTATCGATGCGCTGGAGGCTGCGCTGAAAGGCTGAGCGGCCTCGCTGCCTTCGCCTCCTCGGGGCCGCCCTGCGTCTCGCGGCGGGCCGCCAGCACGCGCGAGCGCCGCTTGCGCCACCAGATCACGATGCCGGTCACCGACAGCATCACCACCACCATCCCCATCAGCGACATCATGATGCGGCCCGGCAGGCCCAGGATGCGCCCGCCGTGCAGCGGCAACTGCAGCTGCGCGAACACGTCGGCCGCGGTGCCGTGCCAGGGCTGGTTGCTGCTGATCAGGCGGCCGTCTTCAGCGCTCAGGTAGAGGTTGGACAGGTCCATGCCGTCGCTGTCGTCATGCGTGGCGTGGTCGAAGAACGAGACGTTGTAGAAACCGCCGCGCTGGTTGTAGAAGACGCCGCCCGGCGTGGTGGTCCAGCCGCGGCGTGTGGCTTCGGCCCGGGCGATGCCGACGATTTCGACGAAGCCAATCTTCGGCTCGATGCGCGCACCCAGCGGCGCCAACGGCACCAACGTGGAGGGACCGGGCGTGGTCTTGGACACCATGGACAGCAGCGGGAAAAATATCTCGCGGTTCAGGTTGATCGAAAACGAGGTGAAGGCCACCACGATGATCAGGCCGCACACCCACAAACCGCCGGCGCGGTGCAGGTCGAAATTGAGCTTGTAGCCGCCGGCCTTCCAGCGCAGCAGCCACGAGGGTTTCCAGCGCGACCACCAGCTGGCCGGGTCACGGTGCGGCACGATTTCGGCGCCGGCGCGCTTGCGCAGGCGGCGCGGCATCGTCAGGTAGAAGCCGACAAAACTGTCGAGCAACCAGACCAGCGCAATGCCGCCCATGATCCAGTGGCCGACGCGGTCGCTGCCCCACATCGCCGGCACATGCAGCGTGTAATGCAGCTTGCGTAAAAAAGGCATCAAGGTTTCGGGCTTGAACGACACCGCGTTGGAATCGCGCTTGCCGCGCACCTGGGCCGTGACCGGGTCGACGAAAACCTGGTTGTAGCCGAGCTGGTAGGGCTGGCCGGTGGCCGGGTCCTTGCGCGGCTGCACGAAATAGCCCGCGGCATGGCCTTCCTCGAAACCCAGCGGCAGGTAGGCCACCCGCGCGCGCGGGTCGTGGGCTTCGACGGCGGCGGCCAGCTCGAAGGGGTCGCGGAAAGGGCCGCGCGCTTCGGTGTCATAGAGCTTGCTGTTCAGCCAGCCGTCGATCTCGTGGTCCCACGAGATGACGGCGCCGGTCAGGCCCGAGACAATCAGGAACAGCGCGGTGGACAGCCCCATCCAGCGATGCAGGACGGCCCAGAGGGTTCGCATGGCGGAAAAACCTTTTTAGAAGTCGATGCTGCCGCTCACGACGAAGGTGCGCGGCGCGCCCATGACCAGGTAGTTGTCAGTGGGCGAGGCACCGCCGGCCGAGGCCCAGTACGACTTGTTGAGCAGGTTGTCGACGCGACCACGCAGCGTGAGGGCTCGACCGTTGCCGATATCCATGATGTAACGCGCCCCCACGTCCAGGCGGGTCCAGGCCGGCAGCTCCTGGGTATTGGCCGCATTGGCGTACTGTTTGCCGGTGTGGATCACGCGCGCATTGAGCGCCAGGCCGCGCACGCCGGCCACGTCCCATTCGGCGCCGAGGTTGAGCTGCTGGCGCGGCACGCCGATGGCATCCTTGCCGTCGGTGGCGCCGGTGAGTGTCTTGCTTTGTTTGGCATCGAGCAGCGTCAGGCCGCCGAGCAGGCGCAGGCCGCGCATGGGCTCACCGTAGACCGAGAACTCCAGGCCCTGGTTGCGTTGCTCGCCGAAGGCGCCGTAGGTAGTACCCACCGTGCCGTCGAGCGGGCGGTTGGTTTCAAACAGGGCCACGCTGCCGCCGAAGGTGCCGGCGTCGTATTTGGCGCCGATTTCTGTCTGCTTGGAGTGGAAGGGCTTGAACACCGTGTTGGCGTTCGTCACCGGCGTCACCACCCCGGCGATGGTGACGGTGGACGGGGCGATCTTGCCGGGCACCAGGCCTTCGATGTAGTTGCCGTAGAGCGACAAGTTGCTGTTGACCTTGAAGACGATGCCGGCGACCGGCGTGGTGCGGCTGCTTTCGATGGGCGCGGCGGCGACGCCGGTGTTGTAGGCGAAGGTCTGCTGCTTGATGGTCTGGTTGCGGGCCCCCAGCGTGAGCAGCACGGTGTCTTTCGCGAACGAAAGCGTGTCGGCGATGGCCAGGCTGGACGTCTCGGTCTTGGCCTGCAGCGCGGGGCTGGCCAGGTTGTTGCCGACAAAACCGGGGGCGGCGCTGTTGGCTACCGGGAAAGCCGAGGCGACCGGCGTGTAGATGTTGCTGGTCACACTGGCCGCGGAGAACGCGAAGGCGTTGTAGCGGTCGTTTTTATACGTCGCGGCGGAGGCGACCACCGTGTGGCCTATGCTGCCCGTGCTGAACTTCCCGCGCAGGCCGGCTTCCAGCGTGGTGATCTTGTCCTCGCGCGTGTTGCTGAAGCGTGTGCCGGTCGTGGCACCCGCGGCGTTGGTGAGGGTCGGGTTGGCCAGGTCGTTGCCTTCCCAGCTGTTGCGCAGGCCGCCGGCGACCCAGCCGGTGATGGCGCTGTTGAAGTCGGCTTCGGCGCGCACGGTGGCGAAGGTGTCGCGCTCCTTGGCAGAGGTCCAGGGCTGGGCGAAATTGCTTTTGGCATCCGGCGCGGCGGGAATCGGCAGCAAGGCCGACGGCGTCACGTTCGGGCGGCCGCCAGTCAGCGCGTAGTCCTGGTGGCCGATGTCGGCCGAGATGCGCACATTGCTGCTGCGCCAGTCCAGGCCGACGCCTATGGCGGTGAGATTCATTTTTTCGTTGTCGACACCGGTTCCGCCGTCGCGCTTCACCGCGTTCAGGCGGATGCCGGTGGCCTGGTCGGGGCCGAAACGGCGCGCGATGTCGGTCGATACGGAAGCCTGCCCGCCGCTCTGATAGCTCAGGCCGGCTCGCGTCAGCGGTTCATTGGGGGCGCGCTTGGGCAGCAGGTTGATGCTGCCGCCTATGCCGCTGCCGCCGGGCGCCGCGCCGTTGAGGAGACTGTTGGCGCCGCGGAAGACTTCCACGCGTTCGAGGAATTCGGCCGCGATGTACTGGCGCGGCAGCATGCCGTAGAGGCCGTTGTAAGCCACGTCATCGGAGTACACGGGGAAGCCGCGCACCATGTAGAGCTCCTGGAAGTTGCCGAAGCCGCGGGCCGCGCGCACCGACGGGTCGTTCAGCAGGACGTCGGCGACGCTTTTGGCCTGCTGGTCCTGGATCAGCTCGTTGGTGTAGCTGGTGCTGGAAAACGGCGTTTCCATGATGTCCTGGTTGCCCAGGATGCCAACGCGCCCGCCGCGCGCCACCTGGCCGCCGGCAAACGGCTTGGTGAGGCCTTCTGCCGAAGCATCGGCGCTGGCATTGACGGTCACGGTAGACAAGGTCGCGGTTGGCGTACCGGACTCCGGCGCGGGGGCGGTTTGCGCATGGACCAGCGGCAGCCAGAGGGCCAGGGTGGCGGCGGTTGCGATGGGTGTCAGGAGAAAACGCGATGAGGGCATGGTTGGGACCGAAGGTGTTTTAAATGAGAATGATTATTATTACCTTAATCACCAAATCCTCTTGCCCACAGCCTCCTTGCGTCATTTCTTCGACGGATTTCGTTGCGGCGCCACAACGATATGTATACATGTCATTCACCATGCGCGCCGGCCGGCCGGGGCTCAGCCCGGCACAAGCTCGCAAGGCCACACTGCGCGAAATGGGGCGCCAGCCGAACGCCGTGCCGCACCGGAAAGGCGGCGACTTTGACAGCATCTATGTGGTGACCGTGCGGCGCTGCGCGGCGAGGGCATGGCCGTCGCTCGTCCCAGCCGCGAAGCTAGGCCGCGGCCAGTGCGCCGTCCTCAAACACCTTGAGTTCGCCCGGCGCGAACGCCGTCCAGGTTTCGTTGGTGGTCAGTGGTGCCGTGACCACCACGGCCACCTTGTCGGTGGAGCGCGTGTGCTCGGCGAAGTTCACGCTCACATCCTCATCACTCAACGTGGCATGTGCGAAGGGGTGCTTGCGTTCCACGTAATAAAGATTCGTGGAGGCATGCGCCCACAGCGCCTGGCCGTTGCTCAGCAGGAAGTTGAACGTCCCGTGGCCGGCGATCTGCGCGGCCAGCTCGCGCAGCGTGATGCTGAGTTCCTTCACGCTGGGCACACCCGCATGCGACTTGGCCATCTCCTGCATGATCCAGCAGAAAGCACGCTCACTGTCGGTGGTGCCGACGGGCCGGAAGCTGCCGTGCAGGCGCGGCGCAAAGTCCTTCAGGTCGCCGTTGTGCGCGAACACCCAATAACGACCCCAGAGCTCGCGTACAAAGGGGTGGCAGTTTTCCAGCGCAACGCGGCCCTGCGTGGCCTTGCGGATATGCGAGATCACGTTGCGGCTTTTGATGGGGTAGCGGCTGATCAGCTCGGCCACCGGCGAGCTGCAGGCCGGCTGGTGGTCGACAAAGTGGCGCAGGCCCTTGTCGCTGGCGCCGGCCACGCTGTCGTCGCCTTCAAAAAAAGCGATGCCCCAGCCGTCGGCATGGTGGTCGGTGTGGCCGCCGCGCTGTGCGAAACCGCGAAAGCTGAAGGTCACGTCGGTGGGCGCATTGCAGTTCATGCCCAGGAGTTGGCACATGGTCAGCCTGCTTTCTGTTCGTCGTTGGAGATGCCGGCCACAGGCACGCGAAGCTGCCAGGCCGCCACCATGGCCAGCAGGCACAGGGCGGCCAGCATCAGGAATGCCTCGTTGAAAGCCGCCAGCCGCGCCGGGCTGCTGGTGCTGTTGGCCAGGGAATCGCCATGCGCGGCGAGCCGCCACTCGAGCACGATGCCGCACAGGCTCACGCCGATCGCACCGCCCAGCATGCGCAAGAAATTGATGGCGCTCGCGCCTTGCGAGAGCAAATGCTCATGCAAGGGCCGCAGCGAACCCAGGTTCAACGATGGCAGGATAAAACCCAGGCCGATGCGGCCCAGCGTGGCCCAGGCCACCAGCATCCACAGGCCCGAGGCCAGGCTCACCGTGAGCATCAGCGCGAACGAAGCAGCCAGCAGCGCCAGCCCTGTGCTGACGAGCAGCCAGGTCGGGTGTTTGTCGGCCAGTCGGCCCACGCCGGCGATGGTGGCGGCCAGCACCAGGCCGGCGGGCAGCAGGATAGTACCGACGTGCGAGGCCGACAGATTCAGGCCCAGTTGCAGGTAGACCGGCAGCAGGTAGGTCGAGCCAAACAAGGCCGTGCCATAGATAAAGGCCACGATACTGCCCATGGCGAAAGGCCGGTAGCCGAACAGCGCCAGGTTCATCAACGGCGCACCGCCCGTGGCGGCCAGGCGGCGCTGCCACCAGACAAAGGCTGCCAGCGCGGCGACCGCGCCACCCAACAAGACCAGCGCCCGCGCGCCGCCGGTGCCGTGCAACTCGACCATGCCGTTGAGCAGGCACAGCGTGCCCACCGCGCCCAGCAACAGGCCGCGCCAGTCGATCATGGCGGTATTGCGGTTCGCCGGCACGCCGCCCGGCGCGGTGTCGGGCACATAGCGGTAGGCCATCCATAGCGAGAGGAGGCACAGCGGGATCACCATGAAAAAAATCGAGCGCCAGCCGAACAAATCGACCAGCACGCCACCTATGCTGGGCCCCACGGCGGGTGCCAGCACCACGCCCATGCCGAAGAGGCCGCTGGCGCGGCCCTGCTCATGCGGCCCGAAGGCTCGCATGATGATGATGGCGGGAATCGGCTGCACCACGCCGGCCGCCAGTCCCTCGGCCACGCGCGCGCCCAGCACCAGGCTGAAATGGTTGGCCAGGCCGCCGACGATGCCGCCGGCCATCAGCAGCAGCATGGTGCCCGCATAGGTTCGGCGGTAGCCGTAGCGCGCCAGCAGCCAGGGCGTGGTCAGCATGGAAACGGTCATGGCCACCATGAAGCCCGAACTCACCCATTGCGCGCGCTCCTGCCCCAGCGTGAAGTGGTGGCTCATGTCGGGAATCGCCACGTTGACGATGGTCGACGACATGATGGAAGCCATCGTGCCTATCATGACCGACAGCAGCAGCAGCCAGCGATAGCGCGGGCCGTGCCGCGCCTGCAGGTCGGCGAGGGAAGCGGGCACGCGCGAACCCGGGCTCAATCCCTGGGCTCGGACCAGAGCTTGCCGCCGGTGGCCCAGTTCTCGCGCTTGACGTCGGTGATCAGGATGTCCACCGAGTCGGGCTGGCCGCCCAGGATTTCAACGCTGACGCGGGTGATGGCCTCGACGAGCTTTTTCTTCTGCTCGATGGTCCGGCCTTCCATCATTTCGACGTGGTACGTGGGCATGTTTTCCTCTGGATGAAACGCTTGCGGCGGGATTGCCGAGGGGCGCGTGAATACCCGATGATAAAAGCAAGCGTAAAAGCAGGCGGCGGCCGCTGGCTTGTCGGCCTGCGCTGACAGGCGCACGGGGATTGCCGCCGCAGGCCCGCACGGCAAACCATGGGACACTGGTCTTCCTCTGGGCGTCCCGCACCCATGCCTGCGGGCTTCATCCGGGCCACACTTGTTTCTCACCACCTCCGTCCCTTCCACCGAGCCGCCCCTTCCCCTGCTGGCGGGCCGCAACTACCGCTGCCAGTGCGGGCAGCCGGTTTTCTTTCGCAACAGCAAGTGCCTGGCCTGCAACACGCCGCTGGGCTACGACTGCGAGCGCGGCCTGCTGCTGCCGCTGATGCCGGGGCCGCGCGAAGGGACCTGGCGCGAGTGGCAGGCGGGCGCCGCGCCAGCCGCGCCGCCGCCCGACGACACACAGCCACCCCGGCTCGAGGCGATTCCCGGCCAGGAGTCCGCGCCGGGCGCCGCCACGACCGAGGCGGCGCCACCCGCCGAAGCCGCTACCCCCCAAACCACCGAAGAAGACACGGACGACGGCGAGCCGACCTACAAACGCTGCCTCAACCTCTCCACCCCCTCCTCCTGCAACTGGCTGGTGGACGAGCACGACCCCGCCGACATGTGCCGCGCCTGCCGGCTGAACCGCACGATTCCCGACCTGACCAATCCGGAGCAACCCGACAACGGCTACCTCTGGGGACGCATAGAGCTGGCGAAGCGGCGGCTGGTGTCCTCGCTGATCCTGCTCGGACTGCCGGTCGCGTCGCGCATGAGCGAGGATCCGGAACGCGGCCTGATGTTCGACTTCCTGCGTTCACCGGTCAACGGCCCGCACATCATGACCGGGCACAACACCGGCCTGATCACGCTCAACATCGACGAAGCCGACGACGCCAAGCGCGAGGCGGTGCGCAAGGCCATGCGCGAGCCCTACCGCACCCTGCTCGGGCATTTCCGCCATGAAGTGGGCCACTACTACTGGGACCGCCTGGTGGCCGGCACGCCCTGGCTGGAGGGCTTTCACCAGCTCTTCGGCGATGAAACGCTGGACTACAAGGCCAGCCTGCAACGCAATTACGACGAAGGCCCGCCCGCGGACTGGCCCCTGCATTTCGTGAGCGCCTACGCCAGCACCCATCCGTGGGAGGACTGGGCCGAGTGCTGGGCGCACTACCTGCACATGCGCGACACGATCGACACCGCGCTGAGCTTCGGCCTGAGCGTGGACCGCTTCGACCTGGAGTTCACCCCCTTCACGCTGGACGCGCTCTACCAGCCCGAGCACCCCGATGCCGAGCAGTTCCTGGGCTTCATCAACCACTGGACCCGTTTGACCACCATGCTCAACGAGATGTCGCGCAGCATGGGCCAGCCCGACTTCTATCCTTTCGTGCTGCCGGCGGAAGCCGTCGGCAAGCTGCATTTCATCCACCTGCTGGTGAACTCGCGCAGCTGGCTTCAGCCTGTGGAAAGCGCCCCACAGGCACCATCGCAAATACAGGCACAGACGCAGGACAGCACCGAAGGCCATGCCGGCACACAGCAGGGTGCAGGGACCGCCGCTTCAAGCTGAAAGCGTCAAGCTCCTTCCAGCTTGTCCACCCCTTCCAGGTCCTTCATACCCCAGACGATGCGCGCGAACTCTTGCCTGAGCTGCAGGCGCGCTTCGGCATCCAGGCCGCGAAGGCTGGCGGCCGGGTTCATGCGGCGCGGTGAGATCGCGGCGCCGCGTGAAGCAAACACAATGCAGTTGCTTTTTTCAAGCGCACAGATTTCCACCGCGTTGCCGCCAAAGCTGCGCTGGATACGCCCAACCCAGACGGCATAGTCGGGGTCGTCGTAGTGCAGGTTCACGGCCAGGATACCGCCGGGCGCCAGCGCCGCGAAGCAATCGTCATAAAAGCCTTGCGAACACAGCTGGGCAGGCTGGCCTTCATGGTCAAAGCCGTCGACCAGCAAGGTGTCGAAAGTGCCCGTGTGCGAGGCCACGAACACCGCGCCATCCGCTTCAATCACCTGGAAGCGACCGTCATCTTCAGGAACCTGGAAGTCGGCGCGCAGGGCGATCACGTGCGGGTTGATTTCCACCACCAGGATCCGGGAGTCCGGCAACTGGCGGTAGCAGAATTTGGCCAGTGAGCCGCCGCCCAGCCCCACCATGGCCATACGCGCCGGCGCGGGCTTGAACAGCAGGAAACCCATCATCGTGCGCGTGTAGTCCACGTCCAGTTGCCAGGGGCTCAGCAGGTTCATCCGGCTTTGCAGCTCGCCCATCGTGAAATGCAGCGAGCGGGCCGTTCCGTCATCACGCACAAAAGGTTTGGGGCAACGTTGCACGGGAGTGCTTCCCGCGGCCGCGCCGGTTTCGCCGGGCGCAAGCACGGGAAGGCTCGGCCACGGCGTCATGCGCGCGCCGGGCAAAGGCTGAACAGACGGGAAGCGCAGAAAGTCAAAGGCATGCGGCAGGTTCCGGAAGACGGTTGAGTGGGGACCGCAAAGTCCTTCATTGTATTGGCGGGCTCGGTCACAATTGGCTATGGCTTCAGCAGCACTTTCACCCAGGCACCGGCCGGCAGCAATGATTGCGCCGCCGCGCTTGTCGGCGTAAAAAACGGCCATGGCAAGCAGGCAACGCGGCCACCACTACAGCGTCTACGTGATCGAGCTTGCGCCCGAGGTCTGGGACGTGGCGCGCTTTCGCCGCGCCAACCCGGACTACCAGCTGGGCAAACCCTTTGTCTACGTGGGCATGACCGGGCTGGACCCCGACGTGCGTTTCGACAAGCATAAGGCAGGCATCCAGTCCAACCGCTTCGCGCGCGATTTCGGTGTGCGCCTGCTGCCCCGGCTTTACGAGATGTACAACCCCATGCCCTATGACGCCGCGCGCGACATGGAGGTCGAACTGGGCATAGGCCTGCGTGAGGCGGGCTATGGGGTCTGGCAAGCCTGATCGCGGCCGGCCGCACAACCTTATTCCAGCGCGCTGACCGTGACGCCATGCCGGCCGGAGAACGCCTGCAGGATGCCGGCGATCTCGCCGTCGGGCAGCGTGGTGACCAGTTCGATGATCTTGTTGTCGCCGCCTTTGTGGCTGTCGCTCACCGTCACGGTGGCTGACGGGTCGCCTGCCGCAAACAGTTCTTGCAGCGACGGGCCCAGCGAGGCCATCACGCCGTCGCGTTCGCCCTTGCCGGCGGCCGTACCTTCCACATACTGCACTTCAAACGAGAAATTGGTTTTGGCACTCATGGATGTGTAGTCCGGTGTGTAGCCGTGAGGCTTATGTGCGCAGCGTGGCCACGAGGGTGATCTCCGGGACGCCGGCCAGCGCCTTAGAGAGCGGGCAGGCCTTCTTGGCGCCCTCGGCAAGCTCCTGGAATTTCGCCTCTTCAATACCCGGGATGGCGGCCTCCAGCGTCAGCGCGATGCGGTCGATCAGGAAACCGTCGCCTTGCGGCACCAGCCGGACCTGCGCCCGGGTATCGATCGAGCTGGTGGCGAAACCGGCCTTGTCGCAGGCAAAGGAAAACGCCATCGTGAAGCAGGCCGCATGGGCCGCGCCCAGCAATTCCTCCGGATTGGTGCCGCTGCGGTCGTCTTCAAAACGGCTGCCGAAGCCGTAGGGATAGCTCTTGAGCGCGCCGGTGTCGGTGCTGATGCGGCCCTGGCCTTTTTTGCCGGCGCCTTCCCAGTGAACGGAAGCGGTTTTTTCAATCATGGCAGCCCCTTGAAGATGAAAGATGAAAGCGAATTCATCAATGTGCGCGCCGGGCGTGCGCGGGGGCGTCAGACAGCGCCGCGTGCGGCACGCGGGGCGCTTCCTACAGAACCGGGGGGTTTACGCGGTTTCCGGCTCGGCCTGGCTGGCCGGCGCCGTCTGGGACGCGACTTCCGAAGCGACCGCGTCCAGCGCCTGCGCCACCACGCCCTGGTTGTCGACCGGCCTGAGCAGGCGCTCCCGGAGCAGGCGTTCGCAGCTGCGCTTGGTCATGGAATGCGGCTGGCCGCCGTGGCTCACGAACATGAACAGCGTGCCCCGGGTGCTGGCCCAGATCAGCTGCGCGCGCAGCCAGCGGCGGCGCGAGTACAGGTCGACCCAATGGCCGGCCCGCAGGCCCGCCAGCAGGCGCTCGGCATCGCTCTGGGCCAGGGCCGGCGCGGCATTGGCGGAAGCCTCCTGCTCGGCGAGGAGTTCGGCATGGGAAGAATCGACCTCTTCCTCGACGGGCTGCGCGGCCTGCACCGCGGCGGCAGCGGGTTGTTCGTGTTCTTCTTCCAGCGGCATGAGCTCGCCGGGCACTGTCGGCAGCGTGTCTTCAAAGCCCGCCGCATCGAGTTCGTCGCGCGCCAGCCAGGGATGGGCGGCGGCCTTGGCGCGGCGCTGCTCCGGCGTGGCCGGGAGTTCTTCGGGTTCCAGCGGCATGGACCCGGAGTCCAGCGGCGCCACGCCTGACTCTTCGGCATCGCGCTGGCTTTTCAGGCGGCGCAGCTTGAGCACCGGCCGGTGCAGCTTCATCAGGCCTTCAAAAAACGGCTCGCTCTCGCGCGGGTCCTGCCCCAGCAGGTCCAGCCCTTCGTGCAGCTTGGCCAGCAGGCTGGGAATCATTTCGATCAGCTTGGCCGGGCGCTTGAGGGTGACCTCGCGCTTGACGCTCCAGAGCAGGTCGGGCACCACCGAGCCGAAACCCATGGGGTCGATCTGGTTGCGCGTATCGGCGAGCTTGGCATGCGCCATGGCCAGCGCCCAGGGCCCGAACAGGAAATCGAGCACCAGGCCCGGCACCTTGTCCAGGTCCGAACGCGTGCTCAGTTCAAACGCGATCTGGTCGGCCTGGGTCTGCCGCTCTTCGGCAAAACGCAGGGCCTGCAGCACGTTGTTGCGGTTTTCCGCCTCGAGCTGGTCCTGCTCGTCCCAGCCGTATTCCAGCGCGGCCAACGCCATGCCGAAGGGCTGGGCATCTTCGATCGTCAGGCCGTTCAGTTCGTTGAAGGCACGCGTGACCGGCTCGAAGAAAGCCAGGAACTCGGGGCTGAATTCGTCGTTGTACTTGAAGCTGCGCTGGGCCACCCGCTCCATGACGCGGCGGCCGGCATGGCCTTCGTCGCTGAAGAATCGCGGGTCCACCATGGCCAGGCGCAGCAGCGAAGGCTCCAGCGCTACGATGGCCTCGCGCACCGGCACCAGCAGGCGCGGGTCTTGCGCCACCTGGTTGACCAGTTTGCGCACCACCTCCAGGCCCAGCACCTGGCCGACCTGGCGGGCCTCCTTCTTGAGCTGGGTGCGCACAATGGCGCGTTCCCGCGGCTTGGCATACGAACCCCAGACCTGCGAGCTGAGCTGGCTGCGCTCGTCGACCAGGCGCTGCGGGCGATCAACGGCCGGCATGTCCTCATAGTCGGACAGGTAGCCGGGGCGTGACTCGGCCAGCGGCGCGGAACCGGAGTCGGGCGCGGCGTGAAGGGCGGCCAGTTCTTCCTCAACGGTCTCGTAATAGGAGGGCGTCAGGCCGTGGTGGGCATTGCTGCCGCCGTGGAACAGGAAGTCCTGGAACAGTTCGTCGCGTATTTCGTAGTTGGACAGGTCGGCGTATTGCGGCGCCGGCTTGCCGCCACCCTCACCGAAGCCGCCTTCAGCGCCACCACCGGCACCTTCGCCGTTTCCGCCGCCCCCGGCACCGCCGCCGGATCCGGAAGCCGCCGCGCTCGAACCGTTGCCGCCCTGCCCGCGCCCACGGCCCACGCTGGCCGGCGTCTGCAGCACGCGGTAGGTCGCACCCTGCACGTTGGCGAGTTCAAGCTGGTTGACCAGCCGTTCATAGAGCCGCTTGAGCTCACGCCCCAGCGGGTCGGCCATGTATTTGAGCCACAGCGAGACCACCGCCGGCTCGGCCTTGCTCGCCACCGCCATCTCACGCAGGGTCTGTGCGAAAACCTCGGGGCGCAGCGGGTTGAGTTCGGGCCGCACGTTGGGCAGGCCCTGCACCGTGCTGATCAGCTTGTTGAGTTCGGCCAGGACCTGGTCGACGGCCGGCAGCACCAGCTGCAGCAGCCGTGAAGACTCGATCGCCTTCGACACGTCCCGGTCGTCGACGAGCGAGAAGCTGGCGTGCGTCAGGCTTGCGAAAGCGCTGGAGGAGGCCGCGGCCGGCTGTTCTCCGGAAGAGGATTCGGGGGCCCGCGCCGCCTGCGCCGCGGCGGCCGCATTGGCCTTGAAATGGACCATCAGGTCGGCCGGGTACTGCTGGGCCCAGGCGGGCTTGTTTTTCAGCAACTCGCGCCAGGCCGTGGCCAGTTCGTCGCGTTCGGCCACTTTCATGCTCTGCGTCTCGCCCACCTGCAGGCCCGCCACCGCATCCTCCATGCACTTTTCCAAAGCCGGCCGCGCCGCTGTGGCTGCCGACTGGAGGCAGGATTGAAGAACGTCAGGTTGCGAAGCCATCTGGAGCCAGGATTTCCGGAAATATGAGGTGAGAGCGCTCAGCCAGCCAGCTTGCAACCATACGTGCCGGGGGGCCAGAGAGATGTCTAGCGTAAAGGCCAACCGTGTTTCCATCGGGACGCTTGCAAAGTGTTTCACTTGGTTTCGCCTGCACACATATGATTCCTGCGGCGCTCTTCCCTCAACGCAGCGCAAGCTGCCGCTTAAATGCCCCGAATGCACGCTTGGAGGAGGGTTTTTTGTAAGATCGGCGCTTCTTTGTAAAGGTCGGTTTGGCGCAACACTTTTGGCGCCCGGACGGCCGTCCCCTTCCCCGGAGCGTGTTTTGGCGTCACTTGGGCCTATTTTTTTGGGTTTTCGGCCTCAATGGCTGCTGGCCGGTGCGCTGTGGCTCAGCTCCGGCGCCTGGTCCCACACCGTGCTGGAAAACACCGCCCTGCTGGGCATGAGCCAGGAACAGGTCGCGGCAACCCTCGCGGATGCGCAGCCCGTCAGGTCGCCGCGGCGCCTGTCATCGGGCGCGCTGGGTTCGCTGCGCGTGCCCGACGCGCTGTGCGAAGACGCGCATTTCGAGCAGACCCTGTTTTTTGCGCACGAGAAACTCGCGCAGATGGACCTCGTGCTGCTCAACCCCGTCTCCGGCCCCGGCGCCGAAGAAGCGCTGGGCCGGACACAGACAGCCTTGCTGCAATCGCTGCGCGCGAAGCTGGGCCCGGAACTCGCGGCCTTCGGCGCCGCGCCTGGCACGGCGCCCGACACCGCATCGTGGGCCGGCGTGGCCGCCGACGTGATGCTGTTCCGCTCGGGCCGGCCGGGGCATCCCAGCCTGCGCCTCGTGATCAGGCAGCGGCAGCTGGTGGATGCCGGCGAGCTTTAAGCGTCAGGCCGTCCCGGCCTTGACCTTCAAGCGCCAGGCATGCAGCAGCGGCTCGGTGTAGCCGCTGGGCTGCTCCAGGCCTTTGAAGACCAGGTCGCAAGCAGCCTTGTAGGCGGCTGAGGTCTCAAAGTTACCGGCCATGGGTTTGTACAGCGCGTCGCCGGCGTTCTGCTTGTCGACCACCGCAGCCATGCGTTCAAAGGTTTCCTTGACCTGCGCTTTTGTCACCACGCCATGCAGCAGCCAGTTGGCCATGTGCTGGCTCGAAATGCGCAGCGTGGCGCGGTCCTCCATGAGGCCGACGTTGTGGATGTCGGGCACCTTGGAGCAGCCCACGCCCTGGTCTATCCAGCGCACCACGTAGCCCAGGATGCCCTGGGCGTTGTTGTCGAGCTCCTGCTGTTTCGCCTCCAGGCTCCAGGCCGGCGTGCGCGTCACGGGGATTTGCAGCAGGCCGTTGAGCAGGGCGTTGCGCTCCTTGCTGGCGCTGGTCTTTTCGAGCTCTTTCTGCACCTTGCTGACCTTGACCTGGTGGTAGTGCAGCGCGTGCAGCGTGGCGCCCGTGGGGCTGGGCACCCAGGCGGTGTTGGCGCCGGCCTTGGGGTGGGCGATCTTCTGCTCCATCATGGCCTTCATGAGGTCGGGCATGGCCCACATGCCCTTGCCGATCTGCGCCTTGCCGCGCAGGCCGCAGGACAGGCCCACCAGCACGTTGTTCTTTTCATAGGCGGCAATCCAGGCGCTGGCCTTCATGTCGCCCTTGCGGATCATGGGGCCGGCATGCATGGCCGTGTGCATCTCGTCGCCGGTGCGGTCCAGGAAGCCGGTGTTGATGAAAGCCACACGGCTGGAAGCGGCGGCGATGCAGGCCTTGAGATTGACGCTGGTGCGGCGTTCCTCGTCCATGATGCCGAGCTTGACGGTGCTGTCCGGCAGGCCCAGCATTTTTTCGACGCGGCTGAAGAGTTCGGCGGCAAACGCTACCTCGGCCGGGCCGTGCATCTTGGGCTTGACGATGTAGACCGAGCCCTTGCGCGAGTTCTTGATGCCGGGTTTGCCCTTGCGCTTGAGGTCGTGGATGGCGATCGTGGTGGTGACCACGGCGTCCAGGATGCCTTCGGGGATTTCATGCGTGGAACCGTCCGCCGCCGTGTACAGCACCGCCGGGTTGGTCATCAGATGGCCGACGTTGCGCACGAACATCAGCGAACGGCCGTGCAGCGTGACGGGCAGGCCCTTGGGCGAGGTGTATTCGCGGTCCGGGTTCAGGCCGCGGGTGAAGGTCTTGCCGTCCTTGCTCACGCTTTCGGTCAGCGTGCCCTGCAAAATGCCCAGCCAGTTGCGGTAGGCCAGCACCTTGTCCTGGGCGTCGACCACGGCCACCGAGTCTTCCAGGTCCAGGATGGTCGACAGCGCCGCTTCGACGACCAGATCGCTCACGCCGGCCGCGTCGGTTTTGCCGATGGGCGTGTCGCGGTCGATGCGGATGTCCAGGTGCAGGCCGTTATGCCGCAGCAGTACTGACGAGGGCGCGGAGGCCTTGCCCTGGTAGCCGATGAACTGGGCGGCGTCTTCCAGCGTGGTGGTCACCGCGCCCTTCTTGCCGCCCTTGAGCGTGACGACCAGTTTGCCGCCCTTGACGGCGTAGCCGGTCGAGTCGATGTGCGAGCCCTTTTTGAGCGGCACGGTGCGGTCCAGCACGTAGCGCGCGTATTCAATCACCCTGGCGCCGCGCACCGGGTTGTAGCCCTTGCCTTTTTCGGCGCCATCGGTTTCGGCGATCACGTCGGTGCCATAGAGCGCGTCATAGAGGCTGCCCCAACGCGCATTGGCGGCGTTCAGCGCGTAGCGCGCGTTCAGGATGGGCACCACAAGCTGCGGGCCGGCCTGCAGCGCCAGTTCGTCGTCCACCCTGGCCGTGGTGATGCCGACCTTTTTGGGCTGCGGCACCAGGTAGCCGATGCTTTCAAGGAAAGCGCGGTAGGCCGGCATGTCGGCGATGGGGCCGGGCTTGGCCTTGTGCCAGCTATCCAGTTCGGTTTGCAGGCGGTCGCGCTCGGCCAACAGGGCGATGTTTTTCGGGGCCAGGTCGGCCACGACGGCGTCAAAGCCTTTCCAGAAGGCGCTGCTCGCCACCCCGGTGCCGGGCAGTACCTGGTCTTCGATGAAGCGGTAAAGCTCGGTCGCCACCTGGAGGCGATAGCTGGCGGTGCGCGCGGTGTTGGGGGCGGTGCTGGTGCTCATGTGATGTCCCTTTTTTCGTGAAACCAAAATAAAACGTCAAATCAATTCAATGGAAAGGCAGCGCGAGCACATCGCGCAGGCTGCTGCCGGTGTACACAGGCTGCGTGCCCAGCTCTTCAAACGGCAGCTGATAGCGGTTGACCCATAGCGTCTGGTAGCCGTACCAGGTGGCCGCCAGCGCGTCCCAGCCGTTGCAGCTCACAAAGGCGATCTGCCTGGCCTCGAGCCCGGTGGCTGCTAGCCCCAGTGCATAGGCCTCGGGGGCGGTCTTGTATTTGCGGATGCTGTCCACGCTGATCACGTGGTCCAGCAGGCCCTCAAGCCCGGCCGAGCGGACAGCCACCCCCAGCATGGCCGGGTCGCCGTTGGACAGGATGCCGGTGGCCACGCCGCGCGCCTTCAGCGCCTGCAGCACCTCCCGGTTTTCCGGAAAGGCCGACAGGTGGCGGTACTGGTTCATGAGCTGGTCTTCCTGGCCCGGGCCCAGGTCCAGCCCCAGCCGCTTGCAGGCATAACGCAGGCCGGCGCGTGTGAGGTCCCAGAACGGCTGGTAGTGTGCGCCGCCGTTGCTGGTGGTCACCAGGCGGGTGTATTCAATCTGTTTGTCGCGCCACAACAGGCCCAATGCCTGGCCTTTTCCCGGGAACAGCTGTTCGGCCAGCAGGCCCACGCTGTAGACGTCGAACAGCGTGCCGTAGGCGTCGAACAGCACGGCGCGCAAAGGAGCCGGGGAGCCGGGGCGGGTTTTTTCCATGGCTCCTACTTTATTTGATACAGCCTCGCCGATTAATGAACGCGAAATTGTTTTATTAATGACTTAAATATATGGAATGAAAAAGGGAATGCTTCCGAACGGAGCCCGACACGCTCGAAATCGAAGTTAAAGCAGGAGACAAGACAAGCGGCATGCGGATGGCACAGCTCTTGCATCTCATCTTGTACACAAGCATGGATGCCTTCAAGTGGTGCACACCTCCTCAACATTGAATCCCTCCACGGAGCCCCTTGCGCCTGGGCCGGCAACGCCCACCGCGGGCGCGGACAGCGCGCTCGCGCCGCAAGCCTGGATCACCAAAACGCCATCCCTCCTCCCCGGAAACAGCGGCGCACTCGCCGGCCTGTCCTTCGCGGCCAAAGACAACATCGACGTCTCGGGCGTGCCCACCACAGCCGCCTGCCCCGCCTTTGCCTATACCCCCAAGGCACACGCCGCCGTGGTGCAGAAGCTGCTCGATGCGGGTGCGCAACTGCTGGGCAAAACCAACCTCGACCAGTTCGCCTGCGGCCTCAACGGCACACGCTCCCCCTACGGCGCCGTTCCCAACGCGATCAACCCGGCCTATATATCAGGCGGGTCGAGTTCCGGCTCCGCCTATGTGGTGGCGACGGGGCAGGCGGACTTCGCGCTGGGCACCGACACGGCGGGCTCAGGGCGTGTGCCGGCGGGCCTGAACAACATCGTGGGCCTGAAACCCTCCAAAGGCCTGGTCAGCGCGCGCGGCGTGGTGCCGGCCGCGCAGAGCGTGGACTGCGTCTCCATCTTCGCGCGCACCGTGGCCACGGCCGCCCGCGTGCTCGAAACGGCCATGGGCTACGACCCGCTGGATCCCTACTCGCGCGTGCTGGCGATGGCCGACACCGCCTTGCCCGCGGGCTTTCGTTTCGGTGTGCCTTCAACACTGAGCTTCTGCGGCGACGCGCTGGCCGAGCAGGCCTTTAACGAGGCCATCACCCGCATGCAAGCCCTGGGCGGCGTGCCGGTGGCCATCAATTTCGCGCCGCTGGCCGAGGCGGCCGCGCTGCTCTATGAAAGCGCGCTGGTGGCCGAACGCTACACCGCCGTGCGCGATTTTTTCGACGCGCATGAAGACGCGGTGATCGAGCCGGTGCGCAGCATCATCGGCGCCGGCAGGCAATACAGCGCGGCCGACCTGTACGCGGCCCAGACAAAATTGCGCGCGCTAGGCCAGCAGGCGGCCGCGATGTGGCAAGACATTGACGTGCTGCTGCTGCCGACCGCGCCCACGCACTACACGCTGCAGGCCATGCAGCAAGACCCCGTCACGCTGAACCGCCACCTGGGCACCTACACCAACTTCGTCAACCTGCTGGACTACGCGGCGCTCTCCGTGCCCAGCAGCCTGCGGCCCGATGGCCTGCCTTTCGGCATCACGCTGGTGGGACTGGCGGGCAGCGACTGGCAACTGGCCGAGCTCGGCCAACGCTACCACCACGCCACCGGCTTGCCGCAGGGCGCATTGAGTGAAGCACTGCCCGCGCCCGTGGCTTTGCCGGGCATCAAGCCGCCGGCCACCGTCAGGCTCGCCGTCGTGGGTGCACACCTGTCGGGCATGCCGCTGAACAATCAATTGACCTCGCGCGGAGCCACCTTGACCGGCCCGGCGCGCACCGCGCCCGACTACCGCTTTTATGCGCTGCCCGGCACGGTGCCGCCCAAGCCGGGATTGCTGCGCGTGGCGGCCGGCGAAGGCGCGGGTATCGCGCTGGAAATCTGGGAGATGCCGGTGCAGCACTACGGCTCCTTCGTGGCGCTGATTCCCGCGCCGCTGGGCATAGGTACGCTGGCGCTCGAAGGCGGTGGCAGCGTCCAAGGCTTCCTCTGCGAGGCGCACGCCTTGCAAGGCGCCGAGGACATCACACACCTGGGCGGCTGGCGCGCTTATCTCGCATCACTGAAGTCCGCCGCACCGGTCTGAATTTTCCATTCACTTTCACCCCATCAATCCACCGCTTATCCATCACCTGCAGGAGCATTCCATGAAGCCCGTCCCCACACCGCTATCCGCCACCTCCGGCCCGGCACGCCGCACGCTGATCAAGGCCACGGCCGGCGCGGCGCTGGGACTGCTGGGCATGCCCGCCATCCTGCGCGCGCAGGGCGGGCCGAAGATACGCATCGGCTATTGGCCCATCGCGGCCGGTTTGCCGTTTTACTCGGCGATCGAGCTGGGCTACTTCAAGGAAGCCGGCCTGGATGTGGAACCGCTGAAGTTCGCCGGCGCGCAACAGGTGATGGAGGCGGTGCTCTCGGGCCGCGCCGACGGCACCGCCAACGGCACCGGCTCGGCCAACATCGCCATCGGCGAAATCGCCCAGCCCGGCACCTTCAAGATCTTCTGCTCCAACCCCAGCAACGTGAAGAACGTGCTCGACGAGGTCATCGTGCCGGCGGCCAGCCCTGCCAAGGTGATGGCCGACCTCAAGGGCAAGCGCGTCGGCTCCGGCCCCGGCATCCAGAACGTGACGCTGGCCAAGACCGTGCTGGAACGCGGCGGCGCCACCGGCGCGACCGTGGTCGAGCTGCCCATAGGCCAGCATGTGGCCGCGCTCGCCGCCGGCCAGATCGACGGCGCCTACACGCTGGAGCCCACCGGCACCATAGGCCGCATGAACGGCACCACCCGCGTGCTTGAAGCCGGCGTGATCGCGCGCTACGTGCTGGGCGACCCGATGGCGCCGTGGTTCGGCGGTTCGGCCTCGCTGTCCTCGGACTTCATCAAGAAGAACCCCGACGCCGCGAAGAAATTCGTCGCCGCCTACGGCAAGGGCGTGGCCTATGTGCGAAGCAAGTCGGTTGAGGCGCGCCAGTACCTCAAAGGCTACACCGCGATTGAAGGCCCGCTGACCGGCGAAGTGCCGCTGGCCGCCTACACCATGTACAACGAGTTCACGCCGGCCGACGTGGCGCACTTCCAGAAATTCTTCGACCTGTTCTCCGAAAAAGGCATCTTCAGCTCGCGCCTCATGGTCGACACCATGCTCTACAAGGGTTGAACATCATGGATACCGCCTCCTCAACAACGGCGACGCCCGCCAAACCCTGGACGCCTCCGGCCGCGCCGGCGGCCGCCGTGCAGCGCAAGCCGGCGCTGGACAAGGCCCTGCCCTTCATCGGCCCGCTGGTGCTCTTCATCATCTGGGACCTGGCCGTGCGCCTGGGCTTCATCAAGGCCATCCTGCTGCCACCGCCCATCGATGCGCTGGGCGCACTGCTCAGCGGCCTGGCCGGCGGGCCGCTGCTCAAGGACTTCGCGGTCACCGTGTGGCGCACGGTGCAGGCCTTCATGATCGCCGCCGCGGTCGGCATGCCGCTGGGCGTGCTGCTGGGCAGCAATGAAAAAGCCTATCGCAGCGTGGAGTTCCTGATCGACTTCTTCCGCTCCACGCCGTCCTCGGCGCTGATCCCGCTGTTCCTGATGATTTTCGGCGTGTCGGACATCAACAAGGTGGCGATTGCCGCCTTCGGCGCGCTGCTGATCGTGGTCTTCAACAGCGCTTACGGCGTGATCAACGCGCGCAAGCAGCGCGTGATGGCAGCGAAAGTCATGGGCGCCTCGCGCTGGCAGGTGTTCAAGGACGTGCTGATCTGGGAAAGCCTGCAGCCGAGTTTTGTCGGCCTGCGTTCGGCGGTGTCCATGGCACTCGTCATCGTGATCGTCGCTGAGATGTTCATCGGCGCCGACTCCGGCCTGGGCAACCGCATCATCAACTCGCAGCAGGTCATGAATGTGAAGGACATGTACGCGTCCATCCTGGCGGCGGGAGCTTTGGGGTACGCACTGAATATCCTGTTTTTAGTCGCGGAGCGCCGCATTGTTCACTGGAGCGGAAGATGACTGAAGTACTCACCATCCCCGGCGGCGTCTATGCCGACGTCCCGGTGCGCGAGTTCCAGCCCGGCCCGGCCGGCACGCACATCACCATACGCGGCCTGACCAAGTACTTCGCCGGCTGGCCGCTGTATGAAGACTTCAACCTCGACATCCCCAAGCACAAGATCGTCTCGGTGTTCGGGCCCAACGGCTGCGGCAAGTCCACGCTGATCAACATGATCGCGGGCCTGATCCCCATCGACGCGGGCGAAATCCTGTTTGACGGCAAATCGCTCAAGGACACCAAGATCGGCTACGTCTTCCAGAACTACCGCGAAGCCATGTTTCCGTGGATGCGCACCATCGACAACATCGCCTACCCGCTCAAGCTTGAAGGCAGGTCCAAGGCCGAAGTCGACAGGCGCATGGCGGAACTTGTAGCTTCCTTCGACGTGAAGTTCGACCTGAACCGCTACCCCTACGAACTTTCGGGCGGGCAGCAGCAGACGGCCTCCATCATGCGGGCGCTGGCGCCCAATCCCGAGGTGCTGTTCCTGGACGAGCCGTTCTCGGCGCTGGATTTCGAGATGACACTGTTCATCCGCGAAAAGCTGCAGGAGGTCTTCATGCAGACCGGCACCACCATGCTGCTGGTGTCGCACGACCTCGAAGAAGCCGTCTACCTGGCCGACCAGGTGCTGCTGCTGACCAAACGCCCGACACGCGTGGCCGAAATCCTGCCTTACGGCGATGCGCGCCCGCGCACGGTGGAGACCTTGTCCGAAGCGAGTTTCATCCGCACCAAAAAACTCAGCCTGGAAATCTTCCAGCGCGAAGTCAGGCGCTGAACCGCATGACGCCCGCGCAAACTGAGGCCTATGTCGACGCTGCCGCGGCCGCGCTGGACTTGCCGCTGAGCCCGGAGCACCGGCCCGGCGTGTTGCAGTACTTCGCGCTGGCCGCCGGCTTTGCAGAGCAATTGCAGGCGGTGCCGCTGGATGCGCATGACGACCCGGCGCCGGTGTTTGTGCCTGTTGAACCCTCCGCAAAGGCCGCCGGATGAGCAACGCCGCCGAATGTCTGCGCGGCGACGCGACGGCCATGGCCCATGCGGTAAGCACGCGCGAGATCAGCGCCGGCGCGCTGGTGGAAGCCAGTCTCGCGCACATAGCCGCCACCAACGGCCGCGTCAACGCGTTCACTGAAGTCACCGCTTCGCGTGCACGGCAACGCGCGGCTCTGCTGGACCGGCAACTCGCCGACGACTCGCCGGGCCTCGCGGCACAACCCCTGCTGGGCGTGCCTTTTGCCGTGAAGAACCTGTTCGACATCCAGGGCGTGACCACCCTGGCGGGCTCGGCCATCGAACGGCATCGTGCACCCGCCACCGCCGACGCGCTGCTGGTGCAGCGGCTGGAGGCGGCCGGCGCGGTGCTGGTGGGCGCGCTCAACATGGATGAATACGCCTACGGCTTCACCACCGAAAACAGCCATGCCGGCCCGACCCGCAACCCACACGACCTCACGCGCATCGCCGGCGGGTCGTCCGGCGGCTCGGGCGCCGCGGTGGCCGCGGGCCAGGTGCCGCTAGCGCTGGGCTCGGACACCAACGGTTCCATCCGCGTGCCGGCCTCGCTGTGCGGCGTGTTCGGCCTCAAGCCGACTTTCGGGCGGCTGCCGCGTACCGGCAGCTACCCTTTTATTTCCGGGCTGGACCACCTCGGGCCCTTCGCGCGCTCCGTGCGCGACCTGGCGCTGTGCTACGACCTCATGCAGGGGCCTGAAGTTGCGGGCCGCCGCGACCCCGGCTGCGCGCAGCGCACCGCCGAGCCGGTATTGCCCTCGTTGATGCAAGGCATGGACGGCTTGCGCGTGGGCATTCTGGGCGGCTACTTCCAGGACCACGCGCAGCCCCAGGCCTGGGCCGCCGTGCAACACGTGGCCAAGACGCTGGGCGCTCGGGACACGGTGGAGCTTCCTTGGGTCGAGGCCGGGCGGGCCGCCGCCTTCCTGATCACCAACGCCGAGGGCGGCGCCCTGCATCTGGACGACCTGCGGCGCCGCGCCGGCGACTTCGAGCCCCTGTCGCGCGACCGCTTCCTGGCCGGCGCCCTGCTGCCGGCCGCCTGGATAGACCGCGCCCAACGCGTGCGCCGCCTTTATGCGCAAGCCGTGGCCGGCCTGTTCGAACACTTTGACGTGCTGCTGGCCGCCGCCACCCCCTGCGCCGCCACGCCCATAGGTGCGCAATGGCTGGAGCTCAACGGCAAGCGCCTGCCGCTGCGTCCCAGCATGGGCCTGCTGACCCAGCCTTTCTCCTGCATAGGACTGCCGGTCTGCGCGGTGCCGGTATGGCCTGAAGAGGGCCTGCCCACAGGCGTGCAGCTGATCACCGCTCCCTGGCGCGAAGACCGCGCGCTGCGCGCGGCGGCAGTGTTGGAGGCCGCCGGCATCGCCCGCGCGCCGCTGGCTTCGCTGACAATCGGGGAATCATGATCGACACCATCAACCTGCCCGACGTTCATGTCGAAGTGGCGGCCGTGTTCGCCCGTTACGAAGACGCGCTGGTCAGCAATAACGTGAAAGTGCTTGACGAGCTGTTCTGGAACAGCGAACACACGCTGCGATACGGCGCCACCGAGAACCTCTACGGCTACGACGCCATACGCGCGTTCCGCGCCGGCCGGCCCTCGCAGGGCCTGGCGCGCACCTTGTCAAACACAGTGATCACCACCTACGGCCGCGACTTCGCCACGGCGAACACCGAGTTCGCGCGCGCCGGCAGCGACAAGACCGGCCGCCAGAGCCAGACCTGGCTGCGCACGCCGGATGGCTGGCGCGTGGTGGCCGCCCACGTGAGCCTGCTGGCATGAGCCGCGCACCGTCATCACCTGTTGCCGGCGCGGCCTTTCATTCGCGCGCCGACGAGGCCTATGCCGAACTCAAGCGCGACATCGCCGCCTTCAAGCTGGTGCCGGGTGACCGTTTCACCGAAACCGAGGTCAGCGAGCGCCTGGGCGTCTCGCGCACGCCGGTGCGCCAGGCGCTGTTTCGCCTGCAGCAGGAAGGTTTTGTCGAGGTGCTGTTCCGCAGCGGCTGGCGCGTCCTGCCCTTTGACTTCGACAAGTTCGAGCAACTCTACGACCTGCGCATGGTGCTGGAAACCACGGCCGTACAGCGCCTGTGCGCCGGCAGCCAGGCAGTGGACACGGCGCTGCTGGATGAACTGGCCGCCATCTGGCTGGTGCCGGTGGCCCAGCGCAGCACCGACCACGTGCAGGTGGCCCAGTGGGATGAAGCCTTTCATTGCGCGCTGGTGGCGGCTGCCGGCAATGCCGAGATGGCCCGGGTGCACCGCGACGTGACAGACCGCATCCGCATCATCCGCCGGCTCGACTTCATCAAGCAGCCGCGTGTCGACGCGACCTATGAGGAGCACGCCAAGATCCTCAAGGCGGTCCAGGCCAAGCGCGGCGACCAGGCGGCCATGCTGCTGCGCGCCCATATCGAGACCAGCCAGGCCGAGGTGCGCAAGATCACGCTGCACCAGGTTCACCTGGCGCGCCAGGCCGGGTCCGGAACGCCTCCTTGAAAGCCGGGTAGGCTTGCCTATCGCGCCCAGCGCAGCACCAGCGGGTCCAGCCGCCTGGCGGTCGCCAGCAAGCCTTCGCGTGTGTCCGGGTGCAGGGCCGGGAAAGGATGGCGAGGCGCCTCGCAGGCGATCACGCCCCCTTCCTTCATCAAGGCCTTGGCGGCCAGCAGCCCCGCCTGGCGGTTTTCGTAATTGATCAAGGGCAGCCACTGCTGGTAAAGCGCGTAGGCCTTGTCGTGGTCACCCGCGCGGTGTGCCTCGATGATGGGGCGGATGCCGTCGGGGTAGCCGCCGCCGGTCATGGAACCGGTCGCGCCGGCATCAAGGTCGGGCAGCAGCGTGATGGCCTCCTCGCCGTCCCACGGCCCTTCCACCGCATCGCCTCCCAGGCGGATCAGCTCGCGCAGTTTGGAGGCCGCGCCGGCCGTCTCGATCTTGAAATAGGCGATGTGCTCGATCTCGCGGGCCATGCGCGCGAGGAAGCAGGCCGACAGCACCGTGCCGCTGGCGGGGGCGTCCTGGATCATGATGGGAATGTTGACCGCATCCGACAGGCGCGCATAAAACTCGTAAATCTGCGGCTCGCTCACGCGAAAAGTGGCGCCGTGGTACGGCGGCATGACCATCAGCATGGCGGCGCCCATGTCCTGCGCGCGGCGGCTGCGTTCAGCGCAAATCTTCGTGCCGTAATGGGTGGTGGTCACGATCACGGGCACACGCCCGGCCACGTGTTCGAGAATGCTGCGGGTCAAGGTTTCGCGCTCTTCATCCGACAGCACAAACTGCTCGGAGAAGTTGGCCAGGATGCAGATGCCGTCGGAGCCGGCATCGATCATGAAGTCGATGCAGCGCTTCTGGCTTTCGAGGTCCAGCTCGCCGGACTCGGTGAAGGTAGTGGGGGCGACAGGGAAGATGCCGCGGTAGCGCGGCCGGCGGGAGGTGTTCATGGTAGGGGCGGGTTGGGTGATTCAGTGTGCGTGTCAATGGGAATGGCGAGGAACCTCGGAGCCGCGGCAACCGACCAGGAAATCGAAATCGCAGCCCTCGTCGGCTTGCAGCACGTGGTCCACATACAGGCGCTGGTAGCCGCCCCGCATGCCTTCGGGGGCTTTGCCGTCCAGGGCGGCGAGGCGTTCAGCCAGTTCCGCATCGCTGATGTCCAGGTGCAGCCGGCCGCCTTCACAGTCCAGTTCTATCCAGTCTCCGTCGCGCACGGCAGCCAGCGGCCCGCCGGCCGCGGCTTCGGGCGCCACGTGCAGCACCACGGTGCCGTAGGCGGTGCCGCTCATGCGGGCGTCCGAAATGCGCACCATGTCCTTGACGCCCTGGCGCAGCAATTTGGGCGGCAGGCCCATGTTGCCGACCTCGGCCATGCCGGGGTAGCCCTTGGGGCCGCAATTTTTCATGACCATGACGCAGCTCGCGTCGATGTCGAGGTTCTCGTCGACGATGCGCTCCTTATAGTGCTCCAGGTTTTCAAACACGACCGCACGGCCGCGGTGCTTGAGCAGTTCGGGCGAGGCCGCGGAAGGCTTGAGCACCGCGCCGCGCGGCGCCAGGTTGCCGCGCAGGATGCAGATGCCGCCGTCGGCGATCAGCGGGTTGTCGAGCGGGCGTATCACCTCGTCGTTGTACTGCGGGGCTTCGCGCACGTTGTCCCATATCGACCGGCCGTTGACGGTGAGCGCATTTGGATGCGGCAGCAGGCTGTTCTCACCCAGGCGGCGCAACACGGCGGGCAGGCCGCCCGCGTAGTAGAACTCCTCCATCAGGAAGCGGCCGGAAGGCTGCAGGTCGACCAGGGTGGGGGTGCCGCGTCCGATACGCGTCCAGTCCTCCAGGTCCAGCTGAACACCGATGCGGCCGGCAATCGCCTTGAGGTGGATCACCGCGTTGGTGGAGCCACCAATGGCGGCGTTGACGCGGATCGCGTTTTCAAAGGCTTCGCGCGTGAGGATCTTCGACAGCGTGAGGCCCTCGCGCGCCATCTCGACGGCCCGCGCGCCCGACATCTGCGCCAGCACATAACGGCGCGCATCCACCGCGGGGATCGCCGCGTTGTGCGGCAAGGAAGTGCCCAGCGCTTCGGCCATGCAGGCCATGGTGGAGGCCGTTCCCATGGTGTTGCAGGTGCCGGCTGAGCGCGACATGCCGCCCTCGGCCGCCAGGAACTGGTGCAACTGGATTTCGCCGGCCTTCAGTGACTCATGCAATTGCCACACGGCCGTGCCCGAGCCGATATTCTTTCCCTCAAGCTTGCCATTGAGCATGGGCCCGCCGGTGACCACGATGGCCGGGATGTCGCAGCTTGCCGCGCCCATCAGCAAGGCGGGGGTGGTCTTGTCGCAGCCCGTGAGCAGCACCACGGCATCAATGGGGTTGCCGCGAATCGCTTCTTCCACATCCATGCTGGCGAGGTTGCGCGTGAGCATGGCGGTGGGCCGCAGGTTGGACTCACCGTTGGAGAACACCGGAAACTCAACCGGAAAACCACCGGCCTCGGAGATGCCGCGCTTCACATGCTCGGCGATTTTCCGGAAGTGGGCATTGCAGGGCGTGAGTTCCGACCAGGTGTTGCAGATGCCGATGATGGGCCGGCCGTCGAATTCATGGTCGGGAATGCCCTGGTTCTTCATCCAGCTGCGGTACATAAAACCGTTTTTGTCGGCCGAGCCGAACCATGCGGTGGAGCGTAGTTTTCGTTTGGAGTCTGTCATGGGGAGTGTCTGGTCAATGAGGTTTCAGGAAGATTTGGGGCCGCGGTTTGCCAGCAGCCTTTGCAGCAGGCAAAAAACAAACAGCAGCACACCGACGACAATGCGTGTCCACCAGGAACTGAGGGTGCCGTCAAAAGAGATCAGGGTCTGGATGATCCCGAGCATCAGCACCCCGAACAGGGTGCCGGCCACATATCCCACGCCGCCGCTGAGCAGCGTGCCGCCGATCACCACGGCGGCAATGGCGTCAAGCTCCATGCCGGTGGCGTGCAGGCCGTAGCCCGAGAGCATGTAGAAGGTGAAGACCACGCCGGCCAGCGCCGAGCAAAAACCCGAAAGCGTGTACACCCCCACCAGCGTGCGGCGCACCGGCAGGCCCATCAGCAAGGCCGACTGCTCGTTGCCGCCGACGGCATACACGGCGCGGCCGAAAGGCGTGCAGTGCGCGATGAACACCGCGGCGAACAGCACCGCCATGGCGATGACGGCGCTGACCGAAAGCGAGGCGTCCGCCCACAAGGGAATACGCAGCTGCGAGACTTCCGAATAAAACTCGTTGGTGATGCTGATGGAGTCCACGCTGATCAGGTAACACAGGCCGCGCGCGAGAAACATCCCGGCCAGCGTGACGATGAAGGGCTGCAGGCGAAAGCGCTCGATCAGAAACCCCATGAAGGCACCGAAAGCCGTTCCCATGAACAGCACCAGCGGAATCACCGCGGCCGGGCTCCAGCCGTGGTGCTCCACCAGCGCGGCCGACACCATGGTGGTCAGCGCAATCACGGAACCGACGGACAGGTCGATGCCGCCCGAGAGAATGACAAAGGTCATGCCCACGGCGATGATGACCAGGAAGGCGTTATCAATCAGCAGGTTGAGAAAGACCTGCGCCGAGAAAAAACCGCTATAAAGCACCGAGCCCAGGGTCGCCATGGCGATGAAGAGCGAGACGGTGGCCGCCAGCGGCAGGTATTTCGGATTGAAACGGGACACCGGCGCCGGCGCTGCCGGTGGCACGGGCGCGGCGGCCCCAACGGAATTGGCCAGCACCCGGCTCATGGCCGCATCCCCCGCGCGGCCGGCCGCCGCATCCAGATGCCGACCTCGGTCCGGAATTCAGGCGACTGCAACAACATCACGGCAAACACCACCACGGCCTTGACCACCAGGTTGATCTCGGGCGGCACGCCCAGCGAATAGATGGCGTAAGTCAGGGCCTGGATGATCAAGGCGCCGATCACGCTTCCGACCAGGCTGAAACGGCCGCCGGTGAGCGCCGTGCCGCCCAGCGTGACCGCCAGGATCGCGTCGAGTTCCAGCAGCTGGCCGGCGTTGTTGCCGTCGGCGCTTTTGACGTTGGAGCTGATCAGCAAGCCCGCGATGCCCGCGCACACACCGCAGAAGGCGTAGGCCGCAACCACCAGCCGCCGCGCCTGCACACCGGCGACGCGCGCCGCGGTCGGGTTGATGCCCACGGCCTGGATGAACAGGCCCAGAGCCGTACGCGTCACTGCCAGGTAAAGCAGGGCAAACACCACCGCCACGATAAACAGCGAGAAAGGCAGGCCCAGCAGGTAACCGCTGCCCAGGAAGAAAAATGGCGCGTAGTAGATGGTGATGATCTGCCCGCCGGTGATGAGCTGTGCGATGCCGCGGCCGGCTACCATGAGGATCAGCGTGGCAATGATGGGCTGCATGCCCACCCTGGCAACCAGCAGCCCGTTCCACAGCCCGCACAGCAGCGCGATGCCCAGCGCCGCGAGGATCGCCAGCGGCATGGGGAAGCGGCTCACGCTTCCCGCCACCGATCCGCCAATCATCCAGGCGGCTACCGCCGCCGCGATGGCGACCACGGCGCCCACGGAGATGTCGATGCCGCGGGTGGCGATCACCAGGGTCATGCCCAGCGACACCAGCACCAGCGGCGCGGCACGGTTGAGGATGTCGATCAGGCTGCCGTACAGATGGCCGTCACGCCACTCGATGTGCAGGAAACTGGCGTTAAACACCGTGTTCACGGCGAGCAGCAGGAACAGCGTGATGAGCGGCCAGGCCAGGCGGTGCCGAAGCAGCGCTGTCAGGGGGGAGTGGGAAGCGTCAGACATGTTCAGCCGCAATCAGCTCATAGACGGTGTCTTCGCTGCTGCCGGCGGGCAACTCACCCACCTTGCGGCGGTCCCGCAGCACCACGATGCGGTGCGCCACGCGCACCACCTCGCTCATTTCGGAAGAGATGAAAATCACGGCCATGCCGGCCTGGGCCAGGCGCAGGATCTGCTCCATGATTTCCTGCTTCGCGGCCACGTCGACGCCGCGCGTGGGTTCGTCCAGGATCAGCAGGCGCGGCTCGGTCGCGAGCCAGCGCGCGATCATGGCCTTTTGCTGGTTGCCGCCCGACAGCAGGCCGATGGGGGTGTCCACACTCGCGGTCTTGATGCCCATCGCCTGGACAAAGCGTTCGGCCAGTATGGTCTGGTCGGCACGCGACAAAAAACGGCGCATGCCCATGCGGGCCTGCAGCGCCAGCACGATGTTTTCCCGCACCGAGAGCTCGGCCACGATGCCATCGGTCTTGCGCTCCTCGGGACACAGGGCGAGGCCCTGCCGGATCGCGTCGACGGGGTTGGAAAAAGTGACCGGCCGGCCGTCGATGCTGAGCACGCCGCGGTCCGGTTTCTCCAGGCCGAACAGCAGGCGCGCCAGTTCCGTGCGGCCCGCGCCCAGCAGTCCGGCCAGGCCCACGACTTCGCCGGCGCGCACGCGCAGGTCCACGGCCTGCAACTGGCCGGCCTGGCCCAGGCCTTCGGCTTGCAGAAGCGCCGGCGCGGCATCATCAAATTCCGGGGACACGGCGGCGGCGGTGGATTGCGCGGCCAGTTCCCGGCCCAGCATGGCCGCGATCAGTGCCTGCGGCCCCAGTTCACTGGCACGCCACTCGCCGACCCAACTGCCGTTGCGCAGCACGGTGATGCGATCCGACACCGCATACACCTGGTTCAGGAAGTGGGTGACAAAAACAATGGCCAGCCCCTCGCCGCGCAGGCGTCGCAGCACTTCAAAGAGTTTTTGCACCTCGTCGTCGTCGAGGCTGGAGGTCGGCTCGTCGAGGATCAGCACTTTGGATTCAATGCCGATGGCGCGCGCGATGGCCACCAGTTGCTGCACGGCGACGGGGTAGCTGGACAAGAGGCGCGAGACGTCGATGTCCAGGCCCATGCGCGCGACCAGTTCACGCGCGCGGCGGTTCACGGTGGTCCAGTCGATGCGAAATCCCTGCGCAAGGCCATACCGCGGATAGCGGCCCGCGAAGATGTTTTCCGCCACCGAGAGGTTGGGGCAGAGGTTGACTTCCTGGTAGACCGTGCTGATGCCCAGCCGCTGCGCGGCCAGAGGAGAGTCCGGCCATACCGGTTTTCCATCCAGCTGCATCCGGCCGCCGCTGGCTTCCAGCACGCCGGTCAACACCTTGATGAGCGTGGACTTGCCGGCGCCGTTTTGCCCCATCAGGGCATGGATCTCCCCGGGATACAGGCGCAAGCGCACATCCTGCAAGGCCGGAATACCCGCGAACTGTTTATGGATGCCCGCAAGCTCCAGCACGGGGGCGGCGTCGGCCACGGTCATGGAGCGGCCTTCGCGCCACGCGCCGCGGTATTCGCCCTCAGAACGGCCGGGTGGTTCATGCCTTGTTCTTGTTGTAGACGTCGACAAACACGGCGGCCAGCAACACCACGCCCTTGATGACCTGCTGGTAGTCGATGCCTATGCCCAGGATGGACATGCCGTTGTTCATCACGCCCATCACAAACGCGCCGATCACCGCGCCCATGACCTTGCCCACACCGCCCGAGGCCGAGGCCCCGCCGATGAAACAGGCGGCGATGACGTCGAGCTCAAAGCCCAGGCCGGCCTTGGGCGTCGCGGTATTCAGGCGCGCGGCGAACACCAGGCCCGCCAGCGCCGCCAGCACGCCCATGTTCACGAAGGTGTAGAAGGCCAGGCGCTCGGTCTTGATGCCCGAAAGCTTGGCGGCCTTTTCGTTGCCGCCCAGCGCATAGACGCGCCGCCCGATGGTGGTGCGGCCCGTGATGAAGTGGAACAGGAAAATCAGCGCGGCCATCACGATCAGCACATTCGGCAGCCCCCTGTAGGACGCCAGCAGGTAACTGAAATAGATCAGGAGCGCCGAGAACATCGCCGTTTTGACGAAGAAAATGGCGGCGGGCTCGGCCTGGATGCCGTGCTTGAGCTGCTTGGCCCGCGCGCGTATGCCGGCCACGGCGAGCACGGCGGCCAGCGCCACGCCCAGCAGCAACGAGGTCATGCGCAGGCCGTCGGTGCTCAGCAGGTCGGGCATGAAACCCGAGCTGAGCATCTGGAATGAATCGGGGAAGGGGCCAACCGACTGGCCTTGCAGCAGCGCCAGCGCCAGCCCCTTGAACACCAGCATGCCGGCCAGCGTGACGATAAAAGAAGGGATGCGGAAGAAGGCGACAAACCAACCCTGAACCCCGCCTATCAACGCGCCGCAGAGCAGGCACACCAGCGAGGCCGGCACGAAATGCCAGCCGTACTCCACCATCAGCACGGCCGCCAGCGCGCCTATGAAGCCGCACACCGAGCCTACCGACAGGTCGATATGGCCCGCCACGATCACCATCAGCATGCCCAGCGCCATGATGACGATGTAGCTGTTCTGCAGGACCAGGTTGGTGAGGTTGAGGGGCTGCATGAGCGTCCCCTCGGTCATGTACTGGAAGAAGACCATGATGGCCACCAGCGTGATCAGCATGCCGTATTCGCGGAAGTTGTGCTTCAGGTAGTCGAGAGGCGATTTGTCGCTTGCAGCGGCGGCTTTTGCGGCAATCGAGGTGGTGTTGGAAGACTCGTTGTTCATTTCAGCTTGCTTTCATGATCGCGCGCATGATCTTTTCCTGGGAGGCCTGGGCCGTCGGCATCTCGGCGATGAAGCGGCCTTCGTTCATGACATAGATACGGTCTGTCATGCCCAGCAGCTCGGGCATTTCCGAGGAAATCATGATGATGCATTTCCCTTCGGCCGCCAGCTGGGCCATCAGGGTGTAAATCTCGTACTTGGCGCCCACGTCGATGCCGCGCGTGGGCTCGTCGAGGATGAGCACTTCGGGGCTGGTGAACAGCCATTTCCCGAGCACCACTTTTTGCTGGTTCCCACCCGAGAGATTGAGGACTTTCTGGCCGACGCTTGAGCACCGGATGCGGAGTTTTTCGCGGTAGCTTTGCGCGACCTGGTATTCGCGGCCGCTGTCGATGACGGCGGCGCTTGAGACGCCTTTGAGGTTGGCCAGCGAGACGTTGAACTGGATGTCTTCGTTCAGTACCAGTCCGTTGCCCTTGCGGTCTTCGGTCACATAGGCCAGGCCGTGGCGGACAGCTTTCTCCACGGTGCCCACATCGACGGGCTGGCCGTTCAGCAGGACCTGGCCGCTGATACGGCGCCCCCATGAACGGCCGAAGATGCTCATGGCGAGTTCCGTGCGCCCCGCGCCCATCAGCCCGGCGATGCCGACGATTTCACCGCGCCGCACCTGCAGGTTGACGCCCTTGATGAACTGCCTGTCGGTGTGCAGCGGGTGGTAGACGTTCCAGTCGCGCACTTCGAACACGGTTTCGCCGATGTGCGGCTCGCGCGGCGGGTAGCGGTCGGCCATCTCGCGGCCCACCATGCCACGGATCACGCGGTCTTCGCTGATGGGGTCGGCGGCGCGGCAGTCCAGCGTTTCCACGGTGCTGCCGTCGCGCAGGATGGTGATGGCGTCCGCCACGCGTGAAATTTCGTTGAGCTTGTGCGAAATGAGGATGCAGGTGATGCCCTGGCCCTTGAGCTCCAGCAGCAGGTCCAGCAGCGCCTGGCTGTCGCCTTCGTTGAGGCTGGCCGTGGGTTCGTCGAGGATGAGCAGCTTGACCTGCCGTGACAGGGCCTTGGCGATTTCCACCAGCTGCTGTTTGCCCACGCCGATGTCCGTGATCAGTGTGGCGGGCGACTCCTTGAGGCCGACCTTTTTCAGCAGGGCCTGCGTCTTGCTGTGCGCGGCCATCCAGTCGATCACGCCACGCTGCGCGGTCTCGTTGCCGAGGAAGATGTTCTCGGCAATGGACAGCAGCGGCACCAGCGCCAGCTCCTGGTGGATGATGATGACGCCCAGCTGTTCGCTGTCGTGGATACCGAGGAAACGGCGTTCCTGTCCTTCGTAAACAATGTCGCCGCTGTAAGAGCCGTGCGGGTAGACACCGGAAAGCACCTTCATCAAGGTCGACTTGCCGGCGCCGTTTTCACCGACGATGGCGTGGATCTCCCCGGCGCGCACGCGCAGGTTGACCTTGTTCAGCGCGACCACCCCGGGAAAGGTCTTGCGGATGTCGCGCATCTCGAGAATCGTTTCCAATGCCTGTCCTTTTGGTACAAAAATCGCTCCGAAGGTGATTGGCACCCATGGGCGTAAACAGTCCCGTGCCCCCAGGGCACGAGACCGTCGTGCTTTCAAGCTTCAAGCAGGGTTACTTGATTTGCGACTCTTTGTAGTAACCGCTGCCAATCAGAACCTGGTTCCAGTTGGAGGCATCCACAGCCACCGGCTTGAGCAGGTAGGAGGGCACCACCTTCACGCCGTTGTTATAGGTTTTGGTGTCGTTGATCTCGGGTTGTTTGCCGGACAGCGTGGCGTCCACCATGTTGGCCGTGACCTTGGCCAGCTCGCGCGTGTCCTTGAAGACGGTCGAGTACTGCTCGCCTTTCAGGATGGACTTCACCGAAGGAATTTCGGCGTCCTGCCCGCTGACCACCGGGCAAGGCTGCTGCGCTGAGCAGTAGCCGACGCCTTTGAGCGAGGACAGGATGCCGATGGACAGGCCGTCATAAGGCGACAGGACCGCGTGGACTTTTTCCTTGCCGTAGTAAGCCGACAGCAGGTTGTCCATGCGTGCCTGCGCGACCGCGCCGTCCCAGCGCAGCGTGCCGACCTTGTTCATGCCCATTTGCTTGCTGCGCACCACCAGCTTGCCGCTGTCGATGTAGGGCTTGAGCACGCTCATGGCGCCGTCGTAGAAGAAGAAGGCGTTGTTGTCGTCGGGTGAACCGCCGAAGAGTTCAATGTTGAAAGGACCCTTGCCTTGCTTCAGGCCCAGCTTGTCGACGATGGAAGTGGCTTGCAGCACGCCGACCTGGAAGTTGTCGAAGGTGGCGTAGTAATCCACGTTCTTCGAGCCCTTGATCAGTCGGTCATAGGCGATGACCTTGACACCCTTGTCGGCCGCGTTTTGCAGGGCCTTGGACAAGGTGGTGCCGTCGATGGAGGCGATCACCAGGACCTTCGCGCCCTTGGTGATCATGTTCTCGATCTGGGCAAGCTGGTTCGGGATGTCGTCGTCGGCGTATTGCAGGTCGGTCTTGTAGCCGCGCTCCTTGAGCACCTTGACCATGTTGTCGCCGTCGGCGATCCAGCGGGCCGAGGATTTGGTCGGCATCGAGATGCCGATGCTGCCCTTGTCCTGCGCGTAGGCAAGCGGCGCAATACCCATGGCGCCTAGAACCAGGCCGGCCAGCAATGTCTTCAGAAAAGTACGCTTCATGAAATTGTCTCCTAGAGTGTTATGAATGAATTTTTCAGTATCGGTGCGCTATTGCAGCGCACAAATCAGTATTTACGCTTGGGGAACTCTTTGGCTGCCACTTCCATCGGGAAAATCCCCTCTTCGGTAACGATACGTTTCTGCACCGGCTTGCCGGCCTTGATGTCCTTGACCGCGGCCATCAGTTGCGGACCCAGCAAGGGGCTGCATTCCACCGACACATTGAGCTTGCCGGCCATCATGGCCTCAAAAGCGCCCTTGACGGCGTCGATCGAGATGATGGTGATGTCCTTTGCCGGCTTCATGCCCGCCTCTTCAATCGCCTGGATCGCGCCTATGGCCATGTCGTCGTTGTGCGCGAAGAGCACATTGATCTTCTTGCCTTCGGCCTTGAGGAAGGCTTCCATGACTTCCTTGCCCTTGGCCCGGGTGAAGTCGCCGGTCTGCGAACGGATGATCTTGAACTTCGGGTCGGCCTTGATGATTTCTTCAAATCCCTTTTTGCGGTCGATGGCCGGTGCGGAGCCCACGGTTCCCTGCAGCTCGACGATGTTGACCTGGCCGCTGGTGCCTTTCATGTTTTCGACCAGCCAGCGGCCCGCCTTGCGGCCTTCCTCCACAAAGTCGGAACCCATGAACGAAACATACAAAGAGGTGTCCTTGACGTTGACGGAGCGGTCGGTCAGGACCACCGGAATCTTGGCGGCCTTTGCCTCGCGCAGCACGGTTTCCCAGCCCGACTCCACCACGGGCGAGAACGCGATCACGTCCACTTTTTGCGCAATGAAGGAACGGATCGCCTTGATCTGGTTCTCCTGTTTTTGCTGCGCATCGGAGAATTTGAGCTCGATGCCGGCGTCCTTGGCGGCCGATTTGATGGATTCGGTGTTAGCGGTGCGCCACTCGCTCTCCGCGCCCACCTGGCTGAATCCCAGCACGATGGGTTTTTGCGCCCAGGCCGAAGCCGGCAGCAAGCCGGCAAGAGGGGCGCACGCGAGCGCGGCGGCGAGGGTACGGCGATTGATCTTCATGTTGTCTCCTTTGGTTGAAATTGAACTGACAGCTCTCCCGTGATCTTCATACGGCTCAGGCCAGCACGTAGCCGGTCTTGACGGTGGTGTAAAACTCCGCGGCGTAACGGCCTTGCTCGCGCGGGCCGTAGCTGGATCCCTTGCGCCCGCCGAAGGGCACGTGAAAGTCGACACCCGCCGTGGGCAGGTTCACCATGGTCATGCCGACCTCGGCGTGGCGCTTGAAATGCATGGCGTGCTTGAGGGAGGTAGTGCAGATGCCCGCGCACAGGCCGAAAGGCGTGTCGTTGGCCAGGGCCAACGCGTGGTCAAAGTCATCGGCCTGCAGCACGCATGCCACGGGGCCGAAAATCTCTTCACGCGCAATGCGGTGCTCCGGCCGGGCCAGGAAAAGCGCCGGGTTCATGTAATGCCCCGGTGTCGGGCGTTCCAGCAGTTCGCCGCCCCAGACATGCTCGGCGCCCTCGTTGCGCCCTATCTCAAGATACGACTGGTTCAGCTCAAGCTGGCCCTGGTCAACCACGGGGCCCATTTCTATGCCTTGTTCCAGCGCGTGGCCCACCTTGAGCGCGGCGATGCGGTGGCGCAGCCGGGCAACGAAGGCGTCGTGCACGGGCGCCTCCACGATGAGGCGGCTGGACGCGGTGCAACGCTGGCCCGTCGAAAAATACGAACCCTGCACCGCGCAGTCGACGGCCCGGTCAAGATCGGCATCGGCCAGCACCACCAGCGGATTTTTGCCGCCCATTTCAAGTTGCACCTTGGCGCGGCGCGCGGCGGCGGACTGGAGAATGCGTTCGCCGGTCGACACCGAGCCTGTGAAGCTCAGCGCATGGACCAGGGGATGGTCGACCAGCGTTTGCCCGACTTCCCGGCCGCTGCCCATGACCAGGTTGAACACGCCCGCGGGCAAGCCGCAGCGGCTGATGATCTCGGCCAGCGCCCATCCGCAGGTGGCGACCAGCTCGGCCGGCTTGAAGACCACCGTGTTGCCATAGGCCAAAGCGGGGGCGATCTTCCAGGCCGGGATCGCCAGCGGGAAATTCCACGGCGCGATGATTCCCACCACGCCGACGGGTTCACGTGTCACGTCGACCTGGATGCCGGGCCGCACCGAAGTCATGGTCTCGCCCTGCACACGCAGCGCTTCTCCCGCGAAAAACTTGAAGATCTGGCCGGCCCGCGCCGCTTCGCCCACACCTTCGGGCAATGTTTTTCCTTCTTCCCGCGCCAGCAGCATGCCCAGCTCATCCTTGCGCGCCAGGATCTCGCTGCCTATCTGGTCGAGTACGTCGGCGCGGCGCTGCGGGGTGCTGTGGCTCCAATGCGGCAAGGCCTCGGACGCGGCCCGGATGGCGAGTTCGGTCTGGTTGCGGTCGGCACGCGCGTATTCGCTCACCACCTCCCGGGTATCCGAGGGGTTGGTGCTGGTGCCTGTTGTTGTGCCGGTTTCCCAGCGCCCGTTGATGTAATGCCGGGCGCTTTGCTGCAGCTCGCCGAATTTCATGAAAGCCTCGTTTTTTGTCACGCTGCAGTCTATGATTCATTTTGATATCGATCTAATCGTTTTTTTGACAAAATAGATATCGTTCTACGCATTCTGGAAAACCCGATGAGTACTTATAACCACTGGTTCATACGCGCGCGGCTCAAAACCCGGCAATTGCTGCTGCTGGTGGCGCTCGCCGAAGAAGGCAACATCCACCGCGCGGCGCAGGTCCTCAGCATGACGCAGCCGGCCGCGTCCAAGCTGCTCAAGGACCTGGAAGACGTCCTGGAGGTCCCGCTGTTCGAGCGCCTTCCGCGCGGCATGCGGCCGACCTGGTATGGCGAGACCATGATCCGCCACGCGCGCATGGCGCTGGCCAGCCTGAACCAGGCGCACGACGAGCTCACGGCGCTCAAAACCGGGCACTTCGGCCATGTGGGCATAGGCGCGATCACCTCGCCGGGGCTGGCCCTGCTGCCCTCCGCGGTCGCCGTGGTCAAACAGGAGCACCCGAGCCTGCGCATCTCCCTGGACATCGAAACCAGCCCGGTCCTGCTGGAGCGGCTGGAGCAGGGCAGGCTCGACATCCTGGTGGCACGCCTGTTCGCCGAGCACGACAAGACGAACCTGCGCTACGAGCCCCTGGTCGAAGAGCCGGTCTGCGCCATGGCAAGGCCGGGGCATCCCTTGCTGGGCGTGTCGGGCCTCACCCTGCGCGACGTGGTGGCGGCCGCCTGGATCGTGCCGCCCGCGGGCAGCGTGCTGCGGCACCGGTTCGAGCTGATGTTCCAGGAAGACGGGCTGGCGCCGCCGATCAACGTGGTCGAGTCCTCAGCGCTGCTTTTCATCACGCGCATGCTGCAGCAAAGCGACATGGTGGCCGTGGTCGCGGCCGACGTTGCGCGGTATTACGCCGCGCACGGCCTCGTCTCGGTGCTGCCGCTGGACATGCCCTGCCACATGGACGCCTTCGGCATCATCACCCGCACCGACCGGCTGCCTTCGCCCGCCGCCAAGGTCATGATGAAGGCCCTGAAAACGGCGAGCTTCACACTCTACGGGCGCAAGCTCGAAGCGGATTAGGGCACAAAGTCAGACCCAGCCGGCATCCACCTTGAACTCCTGCGCTGTGCACATGGCGGCGTCATCGGAGGCGAGGAACAGCACCATGCGGGCGATGTCGTGGGGCAGCAGTTTGTCGGGCAGGCACTGGTTGCGCTCGAGCTCCTTCTCGCCTTCGGCATTCAGCCAGAGCTCGATCTGCCGCTCGGTCATGACCCAGCCCGGCGAGACGGTGTTGATGCGGATGCGGTCGCGGCCCAGTGTTTTCGCCAGCCCGCGCGTCAGGCCGTTCACCGAAGACTTGGCGATGGCGTAGCACGGGTAGCCCGTGCCCTTGCCCTGCCAGCCGGTGGAACCCAGATTGATGATGGAGCCGGCGCCCAGCCGCTGCATGCCCGGCACCACCGACTGGATCGCAAAAAAAGCCGGCCGCTCGTTGATCGCGATGCGGTCGTCATAGTAGGCGGGGGTCACGGACTCCAGGCTGTGGCGGTCATCGCTGGCAACGTTGTTGACCAGCACCGAGAAATCGCCCAGTGCGCCCGCCGCCTCGGCGATGGCAGCCTGCAGCGCGCCCACGTCCCGCACGTCGCAAGCGCGCCACCACGGGCGGGTGTGCCCGGCATCCGCGAGTTGCTGCGCCAGCGCTTCGCTGGCCTCCTTGGCGACATCAATAAAGGCAACGCGCGCGCCCTGTTGCGCAAACGCGGTCACGATGGCTGCGCCTATGCCGCTTCCTCCGCCGGTGACAAACACCGAGCGCTGGTTCAGGCTGGGAAAAACGGACAGGGTGCCGGCGGCGGGAGCGGTGCGCACGGGAAGGGAGCTGGAAATGTTTGACATTGCAATTTATGTATCAATGAATTTATAAATAATAAGTTTTCAACATCACTATGCATTGATATTATCCATCGCGTCAAGAAAAAAGGCTGCGGTCTCAACGCCGGCCCGCAACAACAGGGGACATCAGTGACATCGATTCTGGACATGCCCACGACCCTGGCGGTGCCCGACAGGGCGCATTGCGTTCATCCGGCCGGGGCCCTGCTCGGTGAAGGCACGCTGTGGTCGCCGCGCGAGCAGTCCCTGTACTGGGTGGACATCCTTGGGCGCCGCCTGCACCGCTTCCGCCCGGCCACCGGTGCGCGCAGCAGCTGGTCTTTTGACGAGGAAATTTCCGCGCTGGCTGAACGGGCTTATGCGCCCGGCCTGATCGTGACCCTGCGGCGCGGCTTCGCGCTGTTCGACCCCGCGTCGGACACCGCGCCGACCTACCTGCACCAGCCCGAAGCCAACTTGCCGGGCAATCGCTTCAATGACGGCAAGTGTGATGCACAAGGCAGTTTCTGGGCGGGGACCATGGACTTTGATTGCGTGGCCCCGACCGGCGCGCTGTATCGCTACGACCCCGACGGCCGATGCACGCGCCATGATGAAGGTTTTGCGGTGACCAACGGCCCCACCTGGTCCATCGACGCGCGCACCCTGTATTTCAACGACACCGTCAACGGCCGCATCTATGCTTATGACTTCGATACCGGCGCCGGCAGCTTGTCGAACAAGCGTCTCTGGCTGGCTTTTGCGCCGGGTGACGGCGTGCCCGACGGCATGACCACCGATGCCGCGGGCCGCCTGTGGATTGCCCACTGGGGCGGCGCCTGCGTCAGTTGCCATGACCCGGTCACCGCGCAAGAGCTGTGCCGCGTGCCGCTGCCGACCAGCCATGTGACCAACTGCGCCTTTGGCGGGCCGGACATGCGCACGCTTTTTATCAGCACCGCCCGGACCGGGCTCACGCCGGAACAGCTCGCCGACCAGCCGCTGGCCGGCGGCCTGTTCGCGGTGGCCATGGAAAGCCCGGGCCTGCCCGCCGGTTTGTTCGGCGGCTGATGGCATGGACGACGGCACCATGGACTACCCCCAACCGTGAAAGATCGCCATGACTGATTCCGCGCATCCCGTTGCCTGGCTGCGCCACGCCGGCCAGCGCCTGGGGCTGCTGCCCTCGCTGGGCGGCAGCGTGGCAGCCTGGCAACTTGACCGTCCGCAAGGGCCGCTGGACCTCTGGCGGCCCTGGGACGGCAAGACAGAAGACCTCTACCAGACCGCTTCATTTGCCATGGTGCCGTGGTCCAACCGCATCAGTAGCGGCGGCTTCACGCACGCGGGGCGGTTTCACGCGATGCGGCCCAACCGAAAGGGGGAACCCTATCCCATCCATGGCGACGGCTGGCTGCAACCCTGGCAGCTTTCGCAGCCGGCCGCCGACACACTGGTGATGACGCTGGTGTCGTATGGCTTCGACGGCAACCCGTATGACTATGAAGCCGTGCAGACTTTCCGGCTGGTAGACGGCGGGCTGGACCAGCGGGTGCAGGTGCGCCACCTGGGCGTCACGCCGCTGCCCTACGGCCTGGGCGTCCATCCCTGGTTCCCCCGCACCCCACAAACGCGGATTAGCGCGCCCGTGCAAGGTGTTTGGCTCTGCGGCGACGATCCGCTGCCGATTGGGCACACGACGGACTTTCCGGCCGGCTGGAACCTGAATGAAGGCGCGCCGGCCAACGGCCCGCTCATCGACAACGGCTACACCGGCTGGGGCGGCGAAGCCCGCATCACCTGGCCTGAACTGGGCCTGCAGCTCACGGCCCGCATGCCGGACTTCGAGGAAGACGGCGGCGCGGCGCAGCACTTTTGCCTGGTCTACCGGCCGCCGCAAGGGCCTGCGTTTTGTTTTGAGCCGATCACGCAGCCCATCGATGCCTTCCACCTGCCGGGGCAACCCGGCCTGCGTGTGCTGGGGCCGGGGGAGCAGCTTTCGCTCAACATCCAGTGGCGTATCGAAGGCGCGGCCGCGCAGGGCTGAAGCGAGACAGGTTTAGACCGTGAGCAGGTTCTAAACCTGGCCTGTCAGGCGGCGGGCGGCTTCAAGTACCGGCTTGACATGGGTTTCGCTGTAACGATTGGCGGGCATGGTCAGCGTCACCGCACCCGCCAGTATGCCGTCGGCCCTGAACACCGGCGCTGAAATTCCGGCCACCTCGGCCAGCCGGTCGCCAACAGCCGTGTAGTAACCCTGTTCGCGGATCCTGGCGTAAAGCTGATGGTCTTTTCGCGCGGCGGCTCTTGCCCTGTCGGTGTCGAACGCGATCAGGATGCGGGCACCCGTACCGCGATCAGCGGGCAAAAGGTCACCGGCCCGGATGTGGTCGCGGATCGGCTGCGGCGAGTCCACGCGATACAGGCACAGGCGGGCCTCGCCCTGGCGCACGTGGTAGGCCGCGCTCTCGCCGGTGGCCGCGACCAGCTCGCGCAGCACCGGCAGCACCACGCGATCCAGCGAAAACGAGGCGGCGTACACCGCGTTGAGGCGCGCCACCTCATTGCCCAGCCCGTAGCTGCCGTCGTCCAGGCGCTGCACCAGGCGCGCGTGCTCAAGCGAGGCCAGCAGGCGCAGCACCGTGCTTTTGTACAGCTGCGTGCGGATCGCAAGTTCCGCCAGGCTCAGGGAGGTGTCGCCCGCGCGGAAAGCCGAAAGCAGGGTCAGGGCGCGGTCCACCGCGGCCGCGCCGCCGGGCGCCGCATGGCTGTCGGCGAGGGATTCGATCTGGGCTTTGCGGGGCATGGCCACCTTTCAAGGCTTGCGCGCCGCGCGGCTTGACAAGCCGGCGGTTAACGCGGAACATTTCACAAGAAAGAACTACATTCTATCTTACAGAACATTGAACATGAACACAAGCCCAGCCCACTTTACCCGCCCGGACGTGCTGGTCAGCGAAGTCGGCCCGCGCGACGGCCTGCAGTCGGTCAAAACCGTCATGCCGACGGACGACAAACTTCGCTGGATCACAGCCCTTTACGACGCCGGCCTGCGCGAAATCGAGGTCGCATCGTTCGTGCCGGCCAGATTGCTGCCGCAGATGGCCGACGCGGCCGAGGTGGTGCGGCACGCCCTCACCTTGCCGGGCCTCACGGTCATGGCGCTGGTGCCCAACCTTCGCGGCGCGCAGGCGGCTCTGGCGGCCGGCGTGCACAAGCTGACGCTGCCGGTGTCGGCCAGCGCCGCGCATTCGCTGGCCAATGTGCGAAAGACGCGCGAAGAGATGGTCGAGGAAGTGCGCGCCATTGCGGCGCTGCGCCGCGACACCGCGCCCCAGGTGAAAGTCGAGGCCGGCATTTCCACCGCCTTCGGCTGCACCTTGCAGGGCGAAGTCGCGGAGGATGACGTGATCCGCCTGGCCGCGCAGTGCATTGCCGCGGGCGCCGACGAATCAGGCCTGTCGGACACCACGGGTTATGCCAACCCGGCGCAGGTCAGGCGCCTCTTCAGGCGGCTGCGCGCCGAGATCGGCGAACACGCCGGCGCGGCGCATCTGCACAACACGCGCGGCCTGGGCCTGGCCAACTGCCTGGCCGCCTACGAAGAAGGCGTGCGCACCTTCGATGCCTCGCTGGGCGGCCTGGGCGGCTGCCCCTATGCGCCGGGCGCGTCGGGCAACGTGGTCACCGAAGACCTGGTCTTCATGTTCGAGGCCATGGGTGTTTCGACCGGCGTGGACCTGGGCCGGCTGATGGCCGCGCGTGAGCCGCTGCGGGCCGGGCTGCCGGGCGAGGCGATTTACGGCATGACGCCCGAGGCGGGTTTGCCCAAAGGTTTTGTACAGGGAGGTACGCATGCCTGAAGCCGATTCCACAGCCAGGCCACTGCCCTATGCGGGCCTGCGCGTCGTCGAGTTCACCCACATGGTCATGGGGCCGACCTGCGGCATGCTGCTGGCCGACCTGGGCGCGGAGGTCATCAAGGTCGAGCCGATTACCGGGGACAACACCCGCAAGCTGATCGGTTCGGGCGCGGGGTTTTTCCCCATGTTCAATCGCAACAAAAAAAGCATCGCCGTCGACCTCCAAAAACCCGAGGGTCGCGAGCTGGTGCTCAAGCTCATCGCCACGGCCGACGTGGTCAGCGAAAACTTCAAGCCCGGCACCATGAAGAAGCTGGGCCTGGACTACGCCAGCCTGTCGCAGCTCAACGAGCGCTTGATTTACGTGAGCCACAAGGGTTTCCTGCCCGGCCCTTACGACCACCGCACGGCACTCGACGAAGTCGTGCAGATGATGGGCGGCCTGGCCCATATGACGGGCCGCGCCGGCGACCCGCTGCGCGCCGGCAGCAGCGTCAACGACATCATGGGCGGCATGTTCGGGGCCATAGGCGCCATGGCCGCGCTAGCCGCGCGCGAGAAAACGGGGAAGGGCCAGGAAGTGCAGTCCGCGCTGTTTGAAAACAACGTTTTCCTGGTGGCACAGCACATGATGCAGTTCGCCGTGACCGGCCAGCCTGCCGCGCCCATGCCCAGCCGCATTTCGGCCTGGGCGGTTTACGACGTCTTCACGGTCCGGGACGGCGAGCAGATTTTCCTGGCCATCGTGAGCGACACGCAGTGGGCGGTTTTCTGCGAAGCCTTCGGCCTGCAGGAGCTACGCGCCGACCCGCGGCTGCACAGCAACAACGACCGCGTGCGCGCGCGCGACTGGCTGATGCCGCTGCTGCGCTCGCACCTGGCCGGGCACAGCGCCGCCGAACTGGGTGCCGTGTTTGAAATGCATGCGCTGCCCTTCGCGCCCATCACCCGGCCGCAAGACCTGTTCGAGGATCCGCACCTCAAGGCCACCGGCGGGCTGGCGCCCATCACCCTGTGCGACGGCGAGCGCGCGGGACAGGTGACGTCCACCGTGCTGCTGCCGCTCACGCTGGGCGGCGAGCGGCCCGGCGTGCGCATGAACCCGCCCCGGCTCGGTGAGCACACGCAGGAACTGCTGCGGGAACTCGGTTATGCCGAAGAGGCCATCGCGGCCTTCCAGGCTGCGGGAATTACGCGCTGAGCATTACGACGACACAACACCAACGGAGACAAGCATGAAGCAGAACCTGAAACACCTTTTGATCGCGGCGGGCCTGGGCCTGGGCCAACTCACAGGCTGGGCACAAAGCGCATGGCCGGAAAAGCCGGTGCGCATCATCGTGCCCTATGCGCCCGGCGGCACCACCGACTACGCGGCACGGCAAATCGCGCAAAAACTCACCGAGCAGACCAGGCAATCGTTTTACGTCGAGAACAAGGCTGGTGCCAGCGGCACCATAGGCACGGACCTGGTGGCCAAGGCCGCGCCCGACGGCTACACCCTGCTGACCAACGACACCACCTACGCCATGCTGCCCTCGCTGTTCAGCAAGCTGCCCTGGGACCATGCCAACGGCCTGGTGCCGGTGACAACCATCGCACAGACACCCGTGGTGCTGGTGGTGGGGGTCAACTCGCCCTACAAGACGCTGGCCGAGCTGCTGGCTTTCGCGCAGAAAAATCCGGGCAAGCTCAATTTCGGCTCGGGCGGCCCCGGCAGCTCCACTCACCTGTCGGCAGAACTGCTGAAGAAGGAAGGAAAATTCTTCATGACGCACATTCCTTACAAGGGTGCCGGCGAGGCCATGCTGGGCGTGGTGTCGGGCCAGGTCGATGTGCTGGTGACCGCCAGCCCCACGGCGATCCCGCAGGTCAAGGGCGGCAAGCTGCGCGCGCTGGCCATCACCGGCGACAAGCGCCTGCCCAGCCTGCCCGACGTGCCCACCTTCAAGGAAGCGGGCCTGCGCGGCTACACGGTCACCAATTGGTTCGGCCTGGTGGCGCCCAAGGGCACGCCGCCCGAAGTGGTCAACAAGCTGCAGGCGGAAGTCAAAAAAGCGCTGGCCGATCCGGCCCTGCGCGAGCGCCTGACACAGCAGGGCGCGCAGCCCGGCGGCATCTCGCCGGCCGACTTTGCCGGCTTCATCAAGCAGGAAACCATGATCTGGGGCGCGGTGGCCAGGCTGGCCGGCGTGAAACCCGAGTAAGAGTCGCAACATGTGGAACCTCTCGTTCACGCCGCCGCAAATCATTGAAGCCCGGGTGCTGACCCGCCTGCCGGACAGCATGCGCCAGCCCCGGCCCACGGCCTGGGTGGATGCCAACAAACCCGGCCACGTCATGGACAGCTTCCTCGAAGGCCCGGCCTTCGACCGCGCCGGCAACCTTTACCTCACCGACATTCCTTACGGCCGCATCTTCCGCGTCAGCCCCGACCTGCAATGGACACAGGTCGCGCAGTACGAGGGCTGGCCCAACGGCCTGGCCGTGCACAAGGATGGCAGTGTCTGGATCGCCGACTACCAGCGCGGCATCCTCAAGCTGGACCCGGCCTCGGGGCGTGTGGACACGCTGCTGGGCCACCGCAACAGTGAAGCCTTCAAGGGCGTGAACGACCTCACCTTCGACGCCGAGGGCCAGTGCTATTTCACCGACCAGGGGCAGACCGGCCTGCACGACGCCACGGGCCGCGTCTACCGGCTGCGCGAAAACGGCCAGCTCGACCTGCTGCTTGGCAATGCGCCCAGCCCCAACGGCATCGCGCTGAGCGCCGACGGCAAGGTGTTGTTCGTCGCCGTGACGCGCGGCAATGCGGTGTGGCGAGCGCCGCTGTTGCCCGACGGCTCCATTTCCAAGATGGGCGCCTTCCAGACCTTCTTCGGCGCCAGCGGCCCCGATGGCATGGCGATGGACGTGGAGGGCCGGTTGGTCGTCGCGCATGCCAGCCTGGGCGGCGCTTTTGTGCTCAATGCGCGCGGCGAGCTGACCCATTTCGTACGCAGCCCCGTGGGCGCGACCATTACCAATGTCGCCTTCCGGCCGGGCACGCGCGAGCTGCTCATGACCGAATCGCAGACCGGTAGCGTGCTGATGGCGGAGCTGCCCGCGCAAGGCCAAGCCTTGTATTCGCACGGCGCATCAAAATAGGCGACGGAATAAGCAGGGATTCTCTGTTGATTACTGACATTCATGCGCATAATGAACATGCATGGACAAACTCAAGCAGCTGGAATCCTTTGTCTCGGTGGTGGCGCGCGGCAGCCTGACGGCGGCAGCCAAATCCGAGGGCGTGGCGCCCGCCATCATGGGCCGCCGGCTGGACGCGCTGGAAGAACGCCTGGGCGTGAAGCTGCTGGTGCGCACCACGCGGCGCATCGCACTCACGCATGAGGGCAGCGCCTTCCTCGAGGATTGCCAGCGCCTGCTGGCCGACCTGGCCAACGCCGAAGCCAGCGTGTCGGCCGGCGGCGTCAAGGCCAGCGGCCATTTGCGCGTCACGGCGCCGGCGGGGTTCGGGCGGCGCCACGTCGCGCCGCTGGTGACCCGCTTCCGCGAGCAGCATGCCGACGTCACCATCTCGCTGAACCTCAGCGACCGCGTGGTGGACCTGGCGGGTGAGGGCTTTGACTGCGCGGTGCGCGTGGGCGACCTGCCCGACTCCTCATTGGTCAGCGTGCGCATGGCCGACAACCGGCGTCTGTGCGTGGCCACGCCGCGCTACCTGAAAACTCACGGCACGCCGCAACACCCCAGCGAACTGGCGCGCTTTGACTGCCTCACGCTGTCCAGCGACGCCTCGCAGACACGGGGCTGGGCCTTCCAGGTGGGCGGCGAGCTGGTGCACCTCAAACCGGGCGGGCCGCTCGATTGCTCCGACGGCCAGGTCCTGCACGACTGGTGCCTGGCCGACTGCGGCATCGCCTGGCGCAGCACCTGGGAGGTCGAATCGGAAATCGCCGCCGGCCGGCTGACGGCGGTGCTGGAAGACTTCGCCGCGCCGCCCAACGGCATTTACGCGGTGTTCCCGCAGCGCAAACATTTGCCGCTGCGGGTGCGCCTGTGGGTAGACTTCCTGAAGCACCACTACAGCCAGGCGGAGTTCTGGCGCACCCCGGCAGCCCCCGTTGCCCCCAAAGCCTGACCATCCCAAACCCACGAGACTGAAAAAGGATCTTCCGATGACTCTCGAATCCCTGTTGGCCTATGCCCACCTGCTGGCCATCCTCACCATGGTGGTTTTTCTCGCGAGCGAAGCGGCGCTGTGCCGCGTCGAATGGCTGAACGCAGCCGTGGTCGAGCGGCTCGGCAAGATCGACATGGTGTACGGCATCTCAGCGGGCCTGGTCCTGCTGACCGGCCTGGCGCGCGTGTTCCTGGGCAGCAAGGGCGCGGCCTGGTATGCCCACAACCCCCTGCTCTATTTGAAGCTGGCGATGTTCCTGGTGATAGGCCTGGTCTCGATCAAGCCGACCCTGATGTTTGTGCGCTGGCGGCGCGCCCTGCGCGCCAGCGGCGCCCTGCCCGACGCGCCGGAGATCAAGAAAGCGCGCCGGCTGGTGATGGTGCAGGCGCACATCCTGCCGTTTATTCCGCTGGCGGCGGTGTTCCTGGCACGGGGGTTTGGCTAGGAGCCTGGGCGGCCCAGGCTCCTAGGGCCTAAGACAGGAAGGGGACCGCAAAACTGGCCGGCGGTTCTCCGCGCTGGTGTCTTTCCCACATCAATGTGTACGCGGACTCCATGTGGGCACAAAAGCGCTTCGTGTCGAACAGCGGATATTCAGACCGGTTGCGCGATAGCCTGGCACGAATATCGGACAGCAGGTCCGCAGACCTTGCCAGCTTGAGGGCAAAGGCCTCATAGTCCGCCAGGCTTTCAGTGACCAGTTCCGGCAATCCCACCGCATTCAACAAACTGGCGGCCACCCGGCCAGGAAATGTCGTGCCCATACAAGTCAGAACGGGCAGCCCGGCCCACAAGGCATCGCTGGCAGTGGTATGCGCGTTGTAGGGAAGTGTGTCCAGAAACAAATCCGCCAGTTTGTGCCGCGCCAGGTGCTTGTCCAGCTCGACCCGCGGCGCAAAGACCAACCGTTCCGCTGCGACGCCGTGCCGCAATGCCTCGGAGCGCAGGTTCCGCGCGACGGCCGCATTGTCTTCGAGCAACCACAATACGCTACCGCCGACCTTGGTCAGCAGGCGCATCCAGACGTCGAATACATCGGGCGTGATTTTGTAGTTGTTGTTGAAGCAGCAAAAAACAAAACCAGACGCCGGCAAGCCGCATTCCACCCGGGCAGGCGTTGTTTCTGCAATCCGCCGCTGCGCATCGTTGGGCTGGTAACTGTCCGGCAGCCACACGACTTTTTCAGAATAAAAATACTGGTGCTCATCGGGAATAACGCAACGGTCCGCAAGGATGTAATCGATATATTCCACGCCCATGCTTCCGGGAAAGCCCAGGTAATTGACCTGAACAGGTGCAGGCCTGTGGGCCAGAATTCCCGGCCGGCCATCCGTGGTGAATCCCTTCAGGTCAACCGCGACGTCGATCTCCATTTCCCTGAGCAAAGCGGCCGCTTCCCGGTCGCTCTTTGTTCGAACGTCGACAAACCGGTCAAACGAACGCAACAAGCGCTGGCGCATGGCCCCCTGGGAATCAGGGCCAAACGACAGCGCGACGATCTCAAAGCGTTCGTGATCATGAAGTTCAAACAGTTCGGCCATCAAATAAGCGGTGGCATGGTCATGAAAATCCGCAGAAAGATACGCCACCCGAATCCTGTCATGCGCATAGCGCTCACCGTTCCACAAGGGCCTGTCCGAGGGCGGGCACGCCTCGGCGGCGTGTGTCCGCGCGCACTGCAACAGTGCGGCCGCCGACTGTGTCGCCGCCAGAAATGTGAATGGCTCGATCGCTTTTCTCCCCTTCATGACCGCAGTATTCAATCGCTCCAGGTCCAACTCATACTGCGACCAGTCACACGAGTACCTTTTTGAATAAAACAATGCGCCAAGGGCATAGGGATATTCCGGCTCAATGTCGATCAGCCGCGAAAAGGCACGCGCAGCCTCATGGTGGCGGCGCAAGCACCCCAGCATTTCACCGAGGTTACCCAAGGCCTTCGCATGCCGCGGCTCCAAGGCCAATGCCAGCTGAAAGGACGCCAACGCGTCTTCATGCCGGTCCAGCCCTCCAAGCGCAATGCCGCGGTTGTTGAATGCCTCCGCGGAGTTCGGGTCCAGGGCGACCAGCTTGTCATAACTCGCCAACGCATCCTCAAACCTGTTGGACCTGCGGAACACTTCTCCCAGCCGGCCATGAACCTGCGCATGATCCGGTTGAAGCTTCAACGCTGCCTGAAAACAATGAATGGCCCGCTCCAGATCGTTCTCGTACGCATACAGGCTGCCGAGCTGCGCGTGAAGATCCATCATCTCCGGGTAGGCGGCAATTCCCTTGAGGACAATTTCCCTGGCGCGCCCGATTTGCCCGCTTTCCACCAGCATCTGGCACAAATCGCCATACACAAGCTCGAAGTCCCGCTTGAGGTCGAGCACCCGAATGAAGTTTTCTATGGCGATCTCTGGTTTGCCCTGCCTTTTGGCCATCAAACCGAGAAAATAAAAAGCGTCAGCCTGTCCCGGTTTGATGTCCAGGCTCCGCTGGAGCGCATGTTCCGCTTCTTGGTAACGCTGTTGTTCACTGAGGGCGAACCCAAGATTGAGGCAGGCATCAGCGTCCTGCGGGTTGAGGGCAATGGCCTCACGGTAACTGCTTGTGGCCTCGTCCAGCTTGCCTTCAGCGAGAAGGGCATTTCCGCGGCGCCTGAGGATATCGCCCGGCGGTGTTTGGTCGATTGCCGTCGATGTGCCGTGCGCACCTTCCAGCGCTTTAACGGGGCTCGCCTGCGTCCCTGCATTGAGGACGGCTTTCCTCAACCAATTGAACACCCCCATACGCTTCCTATTTGTGACCAGGGACTCACACTGTATCGTGCGCAGTGCGCCTCACCTTTTAAAGCAGGCCGCGCACCAGCCAGAAGGCCGTGCCCCACATCATCAGCGCGACCAGCAAATCCATGGCGCGCCACACCACCGGTGAATTGAGCCGGCGCCCCACGCACCACAAGGCAACACCCAGGCCGGTGAACCACAGCAGCGAACCGGTGATGGCGCCCAGGCCGAAGACCGCATTGTCGGGCTGCGCATAGGCTAGCGAGGCCGTGCCTATCACCACCGCCGTATCCAGCCAGGCATGGGGATTGAGCCAGGAGAGCGCGAGCGCCAGGCCGATGGCCTTGCGGCGCGAGATGGCCTGGTCGGCGAGCGGCGCGCCGTCGGCCGCCTGCGGCGCCGGCTGCAAAAAGCGCCGCATCGCCTGCGCGCCATAAACCATCAGCACCAGCGCGCCCGCGCCCGTCATCGCGCCCAGCAGTTTGTCGGACAGGCCGCCCAGTTGCGCCAACCCCATCACGCCCAGGCCGATTAACGCCACGTCGGTCAGCACGCAGACGGCGACCGTGAGCCACAGGTGCTGGCGCAACAGGCCCATGCGTATCACGTGGGCGTTTTGCGGGCCTATGGCCATGATCAGCGAAAGGCTCAGGACCATGCCGGTCAGGAAAGCGGGGGCGGCAAGGGGGTTCATGGCGGTTCTTTGAATAGATGTCGGTTCTGTACGCAGTGTCCCGTAAAGCCGATAATGCTTAAACAAAGTTAACTAAAACTAGCTTTGATCAATTAATACTTGATTAATCAAATATGCTCGACGCCCGACAACTGGACGCCCTGGCCGCCGTGATCGAACACGGCAGCTTCGGCGATGCCGCCAAAGCCCTGAGCCTGACCCTGGCCGCCGTGTCCCTGCGCATCAAATCGCTGGAAAACGCGCTGGGCCAGCGCCTGCTGGTGCGGGGCAAGCAGGTGCGCGCCACGCCGGCCGGCCAGGCCTTGCTCGGCCATGTGCGGCAGCTGCGGCTGATGGAGTCTGATTTGCTGGCGGGCCTGCAGGGCGGTGGCAAGGCCGGGCGCCTGCAAAGCCTCAGCGTGGCGGTGAATGCGGATTCCCTGAGCAGCTGGTTTTTACCGGGCGTTGCACCGGTGCTGCATGGGCATGGCCTGTTGCTGGACGTGGTAGTGGACGACCAGGACCACACCCACGATGCGCTCAAAAGCGGCGACGTCACCGGCTGCGTGACCACGCTGGCCCAGGCCATGCGCGGCTGCGTGGCCGAACCGTTGGGCGTGATGCGCTACCGCTGCATGGCCTCGCCGGCGCTGGTCGCGCAGTGGAGCGAGCCCGCGGCGGGCGGCCAGGCGGCGGGGCCCAATCGCCTGGCCCACCGCCTGCTGGCCAGCCCGGCCGTGATCTTCAACCGCAAGGACGCGCTGCAGGACGCCTTTCTGGCCCAACATTTCAAATTGAAGGATGCGCTCTACCCGCGCCACTTCGTGCCGGCCGTCGATGCCTTCGAGCTCGCGCTGGAACTCGGCATGGGCTGGGGCATGGTGCCCGACATCCTGCTGGCGGCGCGCACCCACCGCCCGCCGCTGCAGGAAGTGTTGCCGGGCTGCGCGGTCGACGTGCGGCTGTACTGGCAGCACTGGGCACGCGAGCCGCTGGCGGCGCAGCGGCTGACGCAGGCCGTCAAGCAGGCGGCGAAGCAGCAGTTGCTGCAGGATTGACGCGGGCAAAAAAAACAGCCTGCCGGGTCGTCCCTGGCAGGCTGCCGTGCTGAAACTGGGCTGGTTTACTTGCTCAGGCACTCTTTCATGAAGGCCTTGCGCTCGTCGCCTTTTTTGCCCTTGGCGTCGGCGTTGCAGGTTTTCATCTTGGTTTGCTGGGTGGGTGCCGCGGCCTTGGCGCTCAGGCATTCCTTCATGAAGGCCTTGCGCTCATCGCCCTTCTTGCCCTCGGCGTCCTTGTTGCAGGTGCCCATCTTGGTCTGCTGCGCGGTCTTGGCGGGAGCGTCCGCGGCATGCGCCACCGGAGACAGGATGGCGGCGGCGGCAAATGCGAAGGCGGTCAGGGATAACAGCTTTTTCATGATGGCTCCATGGGTTGGGAATCGGGATTGAGTTCCGGCTGGAATTCCAACACATAACGCCGGGCCGGGCAAATTCGATGACCGGGTATCTGCGGGCCCCGGACGGCGCATGGCTTAACCGTAAAATCAGCCGATGCTCTCGATTAAAAAAGACCTGCTCACGGCCCTGGCCGCGGGCCTGGAAGAACTTTCCCCCGGCGCGGGCGACAAGGCCGCGTTTGAATCCCCCAAGGTGGCGGCCCACGGCGACCTCGCCTGCACGGCCGCCATGCAGCTGGCCAAGCCGCTCAAACTGAATCCGCGCCAGGTCGCCGAAAGCCTGCGCGGCATTTTGCTCAAGGCCCCGGCTTTCGAGCGCTGGGTGGACGCCATCGAGATCGCCGGCCCCGGCTTCATCAACATCCGCCTCAAGCCCGCCGCCAAGCAGGAAACCGTGCGCGAGGTGCTGCAGGCCGGCGCCACCTACGGCACGCAAGCCGAGGGCAGCGGGCGGCGCATGATCGTCGAGTTCGTCTCGGCCAACCCGACCGGCCCTCTGCATGTAGGCCACGGCCGGCAGGCCGCGCTGGGCGATGCGATCTGCAACCTCTTCGCCACCCAGGGCGCGCAGGTGTGGCGCGAGTTCTATTACAACGACGCGGGCGTGCAGATTCAGACCCTGGCGGCCAGTACCCAGGCGCGCGCCAAGGGCCTCAAGCCCGACGACGCCGGCTGGCCCGAATCGGCCTACAACGGCGACTACATCGCCGACATCGCGGCCGACTTCCTGGCGAAAAAGACGGTCAGCTCGGACGACCGCGAATTCACCGCCTCGGGCGACGTGGAAGACATGGACTCGATACGCCAGTTCGCCGTGGCCTACCTGCGCCACGAGCAAGACCTGGACCTCAAGGCCTTCTCGGTGAAGTTCGACAACTATTACCTCGAGTCCAGCCTGTACAGCTCGGGCCGCGTCGACGCCACTGTGGCCAAACTCAAAGACGCCGGCAAGACCTATGAGCAGGACGGCGCGCTGTGGCTGAAGTCGACCGACTACGGCGACGACAAAGACCGCGTGATGAAAAAGAGCGACGGCAGCTATACCTACTTCGTGCCCGACGTGGCCTACCACCTGGCCAAATGGGAGCGCGGCTTCGGCAAGGCGATCAACATCCAGGGCATGGACCACCACGGCACCATCGCCCGCGTGCGCGCCGGGCTGCAGGCCGCCGGCGAGGGCATCCCCCAGGGCTACCCCGACTACGTGCTGCACACCATGGTGCGCGTGATGCGCAACGGCGAAGAGGTCAAAATCTCCAAGCGCGCCGGCAGCTACGTCACCCTGCGCGACCTGATCGAATGGACCAGCGCCGATGCCGTGCGTTTCTTTCTGCTCAGCCGCAAGCCCGACACCGAATACATCTTCGACATCGACCTGGCGCTCGCCAAGAACAACGAGAACCCGGTGTACTACGTGCAGTACGCGCACGCGCGCATCTGCTCCATCCTGACCACCTGGGCCGGCCAGGGCGGCGACGAAGCCAGCCTGAAGTCTGCTGACCTGTCGGCGCTGGACAGCCCGCAGGCCCAGGCGCTGATGCTGCTGCTGGCCAAATACCCCGAGATGCTGGCCAACGCCGCAGCCGGCCTGGCGCCGCACGACGTGGCGTTTTACCTGCGCGAGCTGGCCGCGAACTACCACAGCTATTACGATGCCGAACGCATCCTGGTCGATGACGAGGCCGTCAAGCGCGCCCGGCTGGCACTGGTCGCGGCGACCGCGCAGGTGTTGCACAATGGCCTCGCGGTGCTGGGCGTGAGCGCCCCGCGCAAGATGTAATGCAAGCATGCCGGTAGCACCCTAATTTTCAGGACAAGACAATGAACGTGGGCAAGGGAATGAACACTCAAAGAGGCGGAACCCTGCTGGGTTTGGTGATTGGCGCCTTGATCGGCCTGGGCGCCGCGCTGGCCGTGGCGGTCTACATCACCAAGGTGCCTGTGCCTTTCATGAACAAAAGCCAGGCACGCAGCCCCGACAGCGATGCCGCGGAAGCCAAGAAGAACAAGGACTGGAACCCGAACGCGCCGCTGGCCGGCAAGAACCAGCCCAAGCCGCCGGCGCCTGCCCAGGGTCCCGCCGAAACGCCCAGCGTCGCCGTTCCCGACCCGTCCGCCAGCCCCAAGGCCGCCGCCTCGGCGCCCGCCAGAACCGCCGCCAAGCCCGCCCCCGCGGCCGATCCACTGGGCGACCTGGCCAAGGCCAAGGTCGAAGGCCTGTCGTCCAGCCCGGGCGTGGACCCTTTCAGCTACTTCATCCAGGCCGGCGCCTTCCGCACGCCCGAAGATGCCGAACAGCAGCGCGCCAAGCTGATGCTGCTGGGCATGCAGGCCAAGGTTACCGAGCGCGAACAGGCCGGCCGCACCGTGTACCGTGTGCGCCTCGGGCCTTTCGACAAAAAGGAAGACGCCGACAAAGCCAAGGAGCGGCTGGACAACAATTCCATCGAAACGGCGCTGGTCCGCGTGCAGCGCTGACGATAAGCTGAACTTTTCACGAGGCGGGTGTACAAACCCCTGTGCCCCGCACCCTGAGGGCCGCCGTCCGGAGGGGCGGCTTACCCACCATTTCTGTCATACCAGGAGAAGAATCTGATGCAACGCCGTGAGTTTTCGTTTACAGCCGCCTCGGCTGCCGTCGCCACCCTGGGCGGCATCGCCCTGCCCACCGTGGCGCAAGCCCAGGCCAAGGCCTTCAAAGAAGGCGCCGATTACCTGGCGCTGGACAAGCCGGCGCCCACCGAAGTCCCCGCCGGCCAGGTGGAGGTGGTCGAGTTCTTCTGGTACAGCTGCCCGCATTGCAATGCCTTTGAGCCTCAGCTCGAAGCCTGGATGAAGCAGGCGCCCAAGGATGTGACCGTGCGGCGCGTGCCGGTGGCCTTCCGCCCCGATTTCGAACCCCAGCAGCGCCTTTTTTACGTGCTGGAGGCCATGGGCAAGGTCGAGGAACTCCACAAAAAGGTGTTTTACGCCATCCACGTGGAAAAACTCGCGCTCGCCAATGCCGACTCGATTACCGCCTGGGCCGAGAAGCAGGGCATCGACAAAGCCAAGTTCGTCGAGATGTACAACTCCTTCACGGTGACCACCAAGGCCCGCAAGGCCACGCAGCTGCAGGACATCTACAAGGTCGACGGCGTGCCGGCGCTGGGCATTGCCGGGCGGTATTACACCTCGGCCACCCTGGCCCAGAGCATGGGCCGCGCCCTGCAGGTCACCGACGCGCTGATCGCGCAGTCGCGCGGCAAAGGCAAATAAGACGCTCCGGGCCCATAGCGGACCGCCGCCCCAAAACCCGCCTCGTTCCAGGCGGGTTTTTTTATGCCCCTAATATTCCCCGTGCAAGCCATTCCCGCGGCTTGCATGGCTACAATGGCCGAACCCCAAAGCAGCAAGATTCGTGCCTTATGAAACACCCCCTTTATTCCCTCATCCTGCCGGCCGCTTTGGCGCTGGGGGCGGCGTTTCCGGCCTGGGCTGAAAAAGCCGACCGGGACAAGCCCATGAACGCGGAGGCCGACGCCCTGCGCTATGACGACCTCAAGCAGACCAGCGTGTTCACCGGCAACGTGGTGATCACCAAAGGCACGACCATCGTGCGCGGCGCGCGCGTCGACGTCATGCAGGACCCCGAAGGCTATCAGCAGGCGGTGTCCATCGCGGCGCCCGGCAAGCTGGCCTTCTACCGCAAAAAACGCGACGGCGTGGACGAATACATCGAAGGCGAAGGCGAGCGCATTGAATACGACAGCCGCGCCGACCTCGTCAAATTCATCAAGCGCGCCGTGGTGCGCCGCTACAACGGCGCCACCCTGGTGGACGAAACCACCGGCGCCGTGATCGTCTACGACAACAACACCGACGTCTTCACCGTGGACGGCGGCGCACAGAACCAGACCGCCGCCAACCCGAGCGGCCGGATACGCGCCATGCTGTCGCCGCGCGCCGCCGCGTCGGCGCCGGCCACCGCTCCCGCGGCCCCGCCCGCCGCCCTGCGCCCCAGCACCACGCTGGGCACTGAAAAGAACTAGAAAGAACCTTTCACAGATGGATGTGGTGACTGACACTTCGGCGGCCCCGGCCGCGACCCCCAGCCGCCTCGTTGCGCAAGGGCTGCAAAAATCCTACGGCAGCCGCAAGGTCGTTCAGGACGTCTCGGTGGCCGTGCAAAAAGGCGAGGTCGTGGGCCTGCTGGGCCCCAACGGCGCCGGCAAGACGACTTCGTTCTACATGATCGTGGGCCTGGTGCGCGCCGACGCGGGCGAGATCTCCATCGACGGCCAGTCGGTCGAGCACATGCCGATTCACCTGCGCGCGCGCCTGGGCCTGAGCTACCTGCCGCAGGAAGCCTCGATCTTTCGCAAGCTCACGGTGGAGGAAAACGTGCGCGCCGTGCTCGAACTGCAGCTGGGCGCGAACGGCAAGCCGCTGGGCCGCGCCGAGATCGAGTCGCGCCTTGACGGCCTGCTGCAGGACCTGCGGGTGGACCACCTGCGCAATTCGCCGGCCCCGGCGCTGTCGGGCGGCGAGCGCCGCCGCGTCGAGATCGCCCGCGCCCTGGCGACCCAGCCGCGCTTCATCCTGCTCGACGAGCCTTTTGCCGGCATTGACCCGATCGCCGTGATCGAGATCCAGCGCATCATCGGCTTCCTGAAGTCGCGCGGCATCGGCGTGCTGATCACCGACCACAACGTGCGCGAAACGCTGGGCATCTGCGACCACGCCTACATCATCAGCGACGGCCACGTGCTGGCCCAGGGCACGCCCTCCGAGATCGTGAACAACGCCGATGTGCGACGCGTGTACCTCGGTGAACACTTCAAGATGTAGGATGACACTCCCCCTGTTGTCGCTCACTTCGTGTAGCTCCCTCCCCCCCGAGGGGGCGGCGCCTGCGGCCTGGCAAAGCCAGTTCCGCGGCCCCTGCTCGCACTTTTTCTGCGCTTCGATCAAAGCTCCTTGACATGAAGCAGGGCCTCTCGCTCCGCGTCTCGCAGCACCTTGCGCTGACGCCCCAGCTGCAGCAGTCGATACGGCTGCTGCAGCTGTCGACGCTCGAGCTGAGCCAGGAGGTCGAGCAGATGCTCGACGAAAACCCGTTTCTCGAGGTGGCGGAAGAAACCGCCGTGCGCGAAGAGTTCGGCCTGGAGCACCTCAACACGCCGGTCAGCCAGGACAGCCGCGAGTTTGAATCCGCGGCGGATTCGACGGGCGGCGGCGCGGAGGATGCCGGGACTTCGGCCCCCGCCGATGCCGAGGTCAGCGCCGAACCCAAGCTCGAGGAAAGCTGGGAAGGCGACGGCACGGTGGAGACCACGCCCGACGACAGCGAATGGGGCAGCGATGCGCCGGCGCGCAAGAACAACAACGACGAGGGCGACACTGAGGCCTCCGACCTGACGGGCGCCCACGAGTCGCTGCAAGACCATTTGCACCGCCAGTCGTTGGGCCTGCGCCTGTCCGAAGAGGACCGCGCGGCCCTGCATTTCCTGATCGAGTCGCTCAATGACGACGGCTACCTCGAAGACAGCCTGGCCTCGCTCGCGGCGGGCCTGGCCGGGGATGACCTGGAACAGGCCGAGGACCTTGAGCAGCGTTTTGCCATGGCGCTCAAGCTGCTGCACCACATGGAGCCGGCCGGCGTGGGCGCGCGCAACCTGGCCGAATGCCTGGGCCTGCAGTTGCTGGACTGCAAGGACTGCGAAGAGACCCGCGCCGCTATCGCCATGTGCAAGCAGCCCATGGAGCTGCTGGCCAAACGCGACCTGAAGCGCCTGTCGCACCTGTGCGGATTCACCGAAGCCGCCGTCCGGGGCGCGATTGCCGTGATAGGCCGGCTCGACCCCAAACCCGGCCGCCGCTTCGTGAACGTGGAGCGCAACCTGATCGTGCCCGACGTCATCGTCGTGAAGTCGGGCCGGGGTTTCAAGGTCTCGCTCAACGGCGACGTGATGCCGCGCCTGCGCGTGCACGACATCTACGCCAACGCCCTCAAGCAGCACAAGGGCCAGGGCGGCCAGGCGCTACAGCAGCGTCTGCAGGAGGCGCGCTGGTTCATCAAGAACATCCAGCAGCGCTTCGACACCATCCTGCGCGTGAGCAGCGCCATCGTCGAGCGGCAGAAAAACTTCTTCACGCACGGCGAACTCGCCATGCGCCCGCTGGTGCTGCGCGAGATCGCCGACGAACTGGGCCTGCATGAGTCCACGATTTCGCGCGTGACCACCGCCAAGTACATGGGCACGCCCTTCGGCACTTTTGAGCTCAAATACTTCTTCGGCTCCGCGCTGGGCACCGAAACCGGCGGCAACGCTTCCAGCACCGCCGTGCGCGCGCTGATCAAGCAGTTCGTCTCCTCCGAGAGCCTGAAAAAGCCGCTCAGCGACAACCAGATTTCCGAAATGCTCAAGGAGCAGGGCATCGAATGCGCGCGCCGCACCGTGGCCAAGTACCGAGAGGCTTTGCGCATCGCGCCGGCTAATTTACGCAAATCACTGTAAATCCGATTCTCGGGCGCATGGCGGCGTTGCGCGGTGCTCGGAATCCTCATGCACCCAAGTGCATTCCGGTTCCTGCGCTCCGTGCGCCTTGCCCTGCATCCCGATAATCGAATTTCCAGCAGCCCTTTTGAAGAGTCCGACATGAACCAGCTCCAATTGTTTTTACCGTGCGCCGCCGGCGTCGAGGCCTTGCTGGCCACCGAGGTGCAGCGCGTCACCGGCATCCAGGGCAAGGCCTGGCGCGCCGGCGTGCAGTTGCAGGCTTCCTGGCGCGACGCGCTGCAGCTCAACCTGCACAGCCGCCTGGCCCAGCGCGTGCTGATCGAGTTGCAGCACAACCAGTACCGCAGTGAACAAGACCTTTACAACGCCGCCGCCAACGTGGCCTGGGAAATCTGGTTCACGCCCAAGCAGACCTTCAAGGTTGAGATCACCGCCCAGCACAGCCCGCTGCAGAGCCTGAACTTCGCGGCGCTGAAGATCAAGGACGCCATCGCCGACCGCTTCCGCGCCAAGTTCGACGACGTGCGGCCCAGCGTCGATACGCGCTGGCCCGACGTGCGCGTCTATGTGCACCTGACGACGGACACCGTCACGATTTACATCGACACCTCGGGTGAGCCCCTGTTCAAACGCGGCTGGCGCGAAGACAAGGGCGATGCGCCACTGAAAGAAACCCTGGCCGCCGCGATGATCGCCGCCAGCGGCTGGGACCAGCTGTGCAAGGACGGCGTTCCGCTCTACGACCCCTGCTGCGGCTCGGGCACCATCGCCATCGAGGCGGCGCAGATCGCCTGCAACATCGCGCCAGGCATCAACCGCCGTTTCGCCTTCCAGAAATACCTGCCCTTCCAGGGCCATGTGTGGGACGGCCTGCTGGACCAGGCCGAGGCCGCCATCACCGAACCCACGGCGCCGGTGTTCGGCAGCGATGTGTCCTTCCGCATGGTCGATTTCGCCGAACGCAATGCCGAGCGCGCCGGCGTGGCCAATGCGGTGGAATTCCGCGGCGGCGACGCGCTGCAGCGCATGCCACCCGCGCCCTCGGGCGTGATGCTGGTGAACCCGCCCTATGGCGAACGTATCGATGTAGCCGGCGTGGCCGGTATCACCGGTGTGCAGGGCCGCGACCAGCGCCGCCAGCAGAGCCGGGAAGTCCAGCACGACCACCGCAACCAGCCCATCGACGAGTTCGGCCAGCCGCTGAACCAGGACAGCGGTGACACGCGCGAAGAGCCGGCCTTCGAAACCCCGCGCGACCGCTCGGCCAACCCGGGCCGCGAGCAGGCGCAGAACGCCTGGGGCGAGGAAGCGGCCGACTTCTTTCCACAGCTGGCCGCGCACTGGAAGAAAAACTACGCGGGCTGGACGGCCCACGTGCTCACGCCCGACCTCAAGCTCCCCGGCAAGATGCGCCTGAAGGAATCGCGCCGTGTACCCATGTGGAACGGCCCGATCGAATGCCGGCTGTTCCGCTTCGACATGGTGGCCGGCTCGGCGCGCGGCAAGCCCGGGGCCGCGGGTACGGCACGCGAGCCGGCGCCGTGACGGCCGGGGCGCGCCAGCCCATCGTCCTGGACACCAACATCGTCCTCGACGTGTTTGTGTTCAACGATGCGGCGGCGCAGCCGCTCAGGCAGGCGCTGGAAGCCGGCGAGCTCGACTGGCTGGCCACGCAGGCCATGCGCGATGAGCTTGAACGCGTGCTGGCCTACCCGCAGATTGCGCCGCGCCTGGCGTTTTACCAATTGGGCGTGGATGATGTGCTCGCGGCTTTTGACCGCCACGCCCGCCTGCTGGAGGTGGCCGCCAAGGCCAGCGTCACCTGCAGCGATGCCGACGACCAGAAATTCATCGACCTGGCCGTGGCGGCCAAAGCCTTGCTGCTGAGCAAGGATCGGCACGTACTGTCCATGACCAAGCGGCTCGGCAGCCTCGGCGTCAGGGTGCAAAGCGCGATGCGGGCTTAGCGGCGGCAGGCTGCTAGGTGTATTCAGGCCACCGCGACGGCGGCGTCTGACGGCAGGGCGCCATCGGGCCCGGCCGGCGCCTGCATGGCGGCGCCGTTGGCGCGAAAACTGTGCGCGCTGGCCAGCGGCCAGTAGTAGCTGAAGACCGTGTTCTGTTTTTCCAGCGAGCCCAGCAGCGCGCCCGGCTCCACCTGCATGATGAGGTTGCTGAGCAACCGCACCTCGGTGTCGGTCAGGCGCCGCACGATGTGGTGGGCATTGACTTCGCGCGGGTGGCACAGGCCCGCAGCCTGCACCAGCTCCTGCAGCGCATGCAGGGTGCTGCGGTGGAAATTGCGCACGCGCTCGGCCTTGTCGGGCACCACCAGCGCCTGCTGGCGCACCGGATCCTGTGTGGTGACGCCGGTCGGGCATTTGCCGGTGTGGCAGCTTTGCGCCTGGATGCAGCCCAGCGCCATCATGAAGCCGCGCCCGGCGTTGCACCAGTCGGCGCCCAGCGCCATGAGCCGCACCATGTCGAAGGCGCTGACCACCTTGCCGGCCGCGCCTATGGAGACGCGGCTGCGCAGGTTCACGCCGATCAGCGTGTTGTGCACCAGCAGCAGGCCCTCCTGCAGCGGCGCGCCCACGTGGTCGGTGAACTCGACGGGCGCGGCGCCGGTGCCGCCCTCGGCGCCGTCCACCACGATGAAGTCGGGCGTGATGCCGGTCTCCAGCATGGCCTTGACGATGGCAAACCATTCCCAGGGGTGGCCTATGCAGAACTTGAAGCCGGTGGGCTTGCCGCCTGAGAGTTTTCGCAGCCTGGCGATGAAATGCATCATCTCGATGGGCGTGGAGAACGCGCTGTGGCTGGAGGGAGAGATGCAGTCCTTGCCTTGAGGCACGCCGCGCGCCGCCGAGATTTCAGCGGTGACTTTGGGGCCGGGCAGGATGCCGCCGTGGCCGGGCTTGGCGCCCTGGCTCATCTTGAGTTCGATCAGCTTGACCTGCGGGTCGCGCGCATTGGCGGCGAAGCGCTCCTCGCTGAAGCTGCCGTCCTCGTTGCGGCAGCCGAAATAGCCCGAGCCGATTTCCCAGATCAGGTCGCCGCCGTGCAGCCGGTGGTGCCGCGAGATGGATCCCTCGCCCGTGTCATGCGCAAAGCCGCCGAGTTTGGCGCCCTTGTTGAGCGCCATGATGGCATTGGCCGAAAGCGAGCCGAAGCTCAGGGCCGAGATGTTGAAGACGCTGGCATGGTAGGGCAGGGTGCAGGGCTCAACCGAAGGCGAGGGATGGTCGGGCGAGCCGCCTATCCAGACGCGGAAGTCGTGCGAGGCCAGCTTGGTCGGCGCCATCGAATGGTTGACCCATTCATAGCCTTGCGCGCCCACATCGAGCTGCGTGCCGAAGGGCCGGTTGTCGGGCTCGCCCTTGGAGCGCTGGTAGACCAGCGAACGCTGGGCGCGCGAGAAGGGCGTGGCCTCGCTGTCGCTTTCGATGAAGTACTGGCGCATCTCGGGCCGGATGAACTCGAACAGAAAGCGCATGTGGCCTATGACCGGGTAGTTGCGCAGCACCGCGTGCCGGGTCTGCCGCAGGTCGCGCACACCCACGCACACCAGCACCGTGCCGCCCACCAGGGATACCAGGGCCAGCTTCCCCACGCCAAAAATCATCAGGCCGAGCAGCCCCAGAAGCGCGGCAAGCCCGCACAGGACCATAAAGGTGTAACGGACCGGGAACCGGGCATCCAGACGCTGGAGGAACATGGTGGTGCTTCCGTGGGGAGAGGGGCAAAATAACCGCGATGCGGCAGATACACTTTGCATCATAAGAGCCTCGCGTGAGGCTCAGGACTGTTTTTCATGAAGCCCACCCCTAAAACCACCTCTTCCCCAGTGCCCTCGGCGGAGCCGGCTTTCCTTGAAGCCGAGGACTTTGACGAACTCGACGCCATCCTCGACGACTTGCGCACCCGCTACGACGAGACGCCGCAGTGGGAATTCTGCGAGGGCTTCATGGCCGCCGTGGTTTGCTCGCGGCGCCCCATCGCCGCCGCCGAATACCTGCCTGTGCTGCTGGCCGTGCCCGCCGAAGGCGAGGCGCCGGACCCGGAAGGCGGCTCCTTCGCGAGCGCCGAACAAGGTGGGCGCTTCCTCACGCTGTGGAACCGGCGCTGGCACGAAGTCGAAACGGCGCTCGATGCCGAAGTCGATTCGCTGGAAGACGACAACTGCTACCACCCCGAGGTGATGGACATACGCGGCGCCGTGGCTGAGATGGCGCCCGAAGAGCGCGCCGCCTTCAAGGGCGAAGACCTGCCGGCCTTTGCCCAGGTCTGGGCGCTTGGCTTTATGTTCGCGGTCGAGAGCTGGCCCGACGAATGGATGGCCCCGCGCGACAAGGACGCCGCCAAGTGGCTGGACGGCGCGCTGCAGGCCGTGGTCGCCATGACCGAGGACGACACGGCCGCGCCCGAGGTTTCACCCCTGAGCGAAGACGGCGCGCCCAGCACCAGCATTGCCCGGCTCAATGCCTTCGGCGAAGCCATCTGGGCGGTGTACGACCTGCGCGAGTTGTGGAAGACCCTGGGGCCCAAGGTGGAGACGGTGCGGGTTGAGGCCACGCCGGGGCGCAACGACCTTTGCCACTGCGGCAGCGGGAAAAAATACAAGAAGTGCCACGGCGCGGGCTGATCCCGTTGCGCTTACTGCTCCAGCGACACCAGCAGCCGCTCCATGATGGCGTGCGCATAGCGGCTCGCCACTTCCTCGACAAAGCGCGGGAAGTCCACATGGGCGCTGTCGTCCGCGCGGTCCGAGATGGTGCGCACGGCCGCAAAGGGCACACCGTAATCGAGACAGACCTGCGCTACGGCGGCGCCTTCCATCTCGACTGCCAGCACCGCGTGGCCCGCGCTCGTGAGTGCGGCATGCAGGCTGCGCGACTCGCCGGCGCCTGACACAAACCGGTCGCCGCTGGCGATCAAGCCCAGGTGCACGCGCGCGCCCGGAAAGGCCGCGCTCGCGCCGCCATCACCGCCGCCACCCAGCGCCGCCGAGGCCGCACTGAACAGCAGGGCCGTGAGCGCGGCATCGCCCTCGAAGCGGCTGCGGCCATACAGCGGCACCTCATAACGCGGAAACAGCGGCGAGGCATCGAGGTCATGCTGCACAAAATCGCTGGCCACCACGACATCGCCGACATTCACCCCCGCACCCAGGCCGCCGGCCACGCCGGTGAACACCATGCGGCGCACGCCAAAGCGTTCGATCAGCGCGGTCGCCGTGGTGGCGGCCGCCACCTTGCCGATTCTCGACAAGGCCAGCACCACGGGCCGGCCGTGCAAGTCGCCGAGCCAGAAATCGCGGCCGGCGTGCGTCACCTTGCGCGGCTGGTGCAGCAGTTCCATGAGGCCTTGCTGCTCCTGCAACAGGGCACTGAGGATGGCGATGGGGGCTGGAGAGCTTGAGGCGGTCTGGGAAATCGGCATGGCAGGATTGTGCCCACAAAGCACAGGCGCAAAAAAGGGCGACTCGCGCCGCCCTTAGAAAACCTTTGCAGGCTCTAAAAACTTGTTTGCCGGCGGCTTATTTTTTGTCCCGCAGCTCACGACGCAGAATCTTGCCGACCGGTGTCTTGGGCAGGTCGGTGCGGAACTCCACCACCTTTGGCTGCTTGTAGCCGGTCAGGTTGGCCTTGCAGTATTCGCGCACCTGGGCTTCAGTGAGGGCCGGGTTCTTCTTCACAATCACCAGCTTCACGGCTTCGCCGGATTTTTCGTCGGCCACGCCCACGCAGGCGCATTCCATCACGCCGTCAAGCTTGGCGACCACGTCTTCGATCTCGTTCGGGTAGACGTTGAAGCCGCTCACCAGGATCATGTCCTTCTTGCGGTCGACGATCCTGAAGAAGCCGTTTTCATCGAGCACGCCGATGTCGCCGGACTTGAAGTAGCCGTCGGGCGTCATGACCTTGGCGGTCTCGTCGGGACGCTGCCAGTAGCCGGCCATGACCTGCGGGCCCTTGATGGCGATCTCGCCGGGCTGACCTTGCGGCACTTCGTTGCCATCGTCGTCGAGCAGTTTGAAGTAAGTGCCGGGGATCGGCACGCCTATGGTGCCGGTGAAGGCCTTGCTGTTGGTCGGGTTGCAGCTGGCCGAGGGCGAGGTCTCGGACAGGCCATAGCCCTCGCAGACCGGGCAGCCGGTTTTTTCAAGCCACAGCTTGGCCACCGCGCTTTGCACGGCCATGCCGCCGCCCAGCGACACCTTCAGGTGCGACCAGTCCACGGTGTTGAAGTCCGGATGGTTGGCCAGGCCGTTGAACAGCGTGTTGACCGCCGGGAAGCTGTTGACCTTGTGCTTGGAGAGCTCCTTGAGCACGGCGGGCAGGTCGCGCGGGTTGGGGATCAGGATGTTTTTGCCGCCGGTGCGCATACCCAGCATCATGTTCACGGTGAACGCGAAGATGTGGTACAGCGGCAGCGCGCAAACGTAAGTGGGTTGCTGGCCGGCCTGCATGCTGGCCATGGCCGGGCCGTTCCAGGCCTCGGACTGCAGCACGTTGGCAATCACGTTGCGGTGCAGCAGCACCGCGCCCTTGGACACGCCGGTGGTGCCGCCGGTGTACTGCAGCACGGCCACGTCGTCGGGCTTGATGTCGGGGCGCTTGAGCGTCGCGCGCGTGCCCTGCGCCACGGCGTCGTTGAAACGCACGGCGCCGGGCAGGTTGAAGGCCGGCACCATCTTCTTGACGTTGCGCACCACGTAGTTGACCAGCGCGCCCTTGAGCATGCCGAGCTGGTCGCCCATGGCGCACAGCACCACGTGCTTGACCGGCGTGGCGGCGATGCACTGCTCCAGCGTGTTGGCGAAGTTCTCAATGATGACGATGGCCTTGGAGCCTGAATCCTTGAGCTGGTGCTCGAGCTCGCGCGGCGTGTATAGCGGGTTGACGTTGACCACCACGTAGCCGGCGCGCAGGATGGCGGCCACGGCCACCGGGTACTGCGGCACGTTGGGCATCATGATGGCGACGCGGTCGCCTTTGGCCAGACCCAGGCTTTGCAGGTAGGCGCCGAAAGCCTGCGACAGGCTGTCGGTCTGGGCGAAGGTGACATCCTTGCCCATGAAGCTGTAAGCGACGCGGCTGCCGTACTTCTTGAAGCTTTCCTCCATCAAGGCCACCAGCGACGGGTATTGCGACGCGTCGATGTCGGTGGGAACGCCCGGCGGGTAAGCCTTGAGCCAAGGGCGGTCAATGGTCGCTGCATTCATGTTTGTCTTCTCCATTACGTTTTGCTTACAGCCATGGATTCTCACGGCACGCCCTCTTCGTGGCTATTGCGTTTTCCCTAGGAAACCCGGGAAATCAGAAGGGAAGCTCCTCTAAACCAGAGGGAGCGGCGCGGGGCCGCGGGAAAACCCGTCGGCCGGCGCTTATTGCTTACTCGATGGCCTTGCCCATGTCTTCAATGACCTTTTTGGCGTCGCCGAAGACCATCATGGTTTTGTCCATGTAGAAGAGCTCGTTGTCCAGGCCCGCGTAGCCGGCCGCCATGGAGCGCTTGTTGACGATGACCGTCTTGGCCTTGTAGGCCTCCAGGATGGGCATGCCGTAAATGGCGCTGCCCTTGACGTGCGCGGCGGGATTTACCACGTCGTTGGCGCCCAGGATGATGGCGACGTCGGCCTGGCCGAACTCGGCGTTGATGTCTTCCATTTCATACACCTGGTCGTAAGGCACTTCGGCCTCGGCCAGCAGCACGTTCATGTGGCCCGGCATGCGGCCGGCCACCGGGTGGATGGCGTACTTGACGTTGACGCCCTTTTCGATGAGCTTTTGCGCCAGCTCTTTGACCGAGTGCTGCGCGCGCGCCACCGCCAGGCCGTAGCCGGGCACGATGATCACGGTTTCGGCATTGCCCAGGATGAAGGCGGCGTCATCGGCGGAACCCGACTTGACGGGGCGCTGCTCTTTGGCGCCCGCGGCGGCCGCGCCGGGCTCACCGCCGAAGCCGCCCAGGATCACGTTGAAGAAGGAGCGGTTCATCGCCTTGCACATGATGTACGAGAGGATGGCGCCCGATGAGCCGACCAGCGAGCCGGCGATGATCAGCATGGAGTTGTTGAGCGAAAAACCGATGCCGGCCGCCGCCCAGCCCGAATAGCTGTTGAGCATGGACACCACCACCGGCATGTCGGCGCCGCCGATCGGGATGATGATCAGCACGCCCATCACGAAGCTCAGCGCCAGCATCGCGAAAAAGGCTGGCCAGCTGCCGGTGAACATGAACACCAGCCCGAGGCCTATGGTCAGCAGGCCCAGGACCAGGTTCAGCTTGTGCTGGCCGGCGAACTGCACCGGCGTGCCCTGGAACAGGCGGAACTTGTAGGTGCCCGACAGTTTGCCGAAAGCGATCACCGAGCCGCTGAAGGTGATGGCGCCAATGGCCGCGCCGAGGAACAACTCGAGCCGGTTGCCGGTGGGGATGGGATTGCCTTTGGCCGCGATGCCGAAAGCGTAGGGCTCGGCCACGGCGGCCACGGCGATAAAGACCGCGGCCAGACCGATCATGCTGTGGAAGAAAGCCACCAGCTCGGGCATCTTGGTCATTTCGACCGTCTTGGCGCGCCAGGCGCCATAGCCCCCGCCGACCACCAGGCCCAACAGAACATAGCCCATGCCAAGGGCCTTGCCGCCCGAGATTTCGACGATCAGCGCGGCCGTCGTCAGCATGGCAATGGCCATGCCGACCATGCCGAACAGGTTGCCGCGTATCGAGCTGGTGGGGTGTGACAGGCCCTTGAGCGCCTGAATGAAACAGACGGAAGCTACCAGGTACAGCAGCGTGACGAGGTTCATGCTCATTTGGCGGCTCCTTCAGCGGGCGCGGCGGCTTTCTTTTCTTTCTTGCGGAACATCTCGAGCATCCGGCGCGTCACCAGGAAGCCGCCGAAGATGTTGACGGCCGCCAGCGCCACGGCCAGCACGCCCATGGTTTTGCCCAGCGGCGTTTCGGTCAGCGCGGCCGCGAGCATGGCGCCCACGATCACGATGGCCGAAATCGCGTTGGTCACCGCCATCAGCGGCGTGTGCAGGGCCGGCGTGACGGTCCACACCACGTGGTAGCCCACATAGATGGCCAGTACAAAAATAATCAGGTTGATGATGGTGGGTGACACTGCATCCATGGTCTTCTCCGTGAGAGCTGCGCCGGCCTTGGGGCCGGCCTTATTACGATGGGTCCGGGGGCTGGTGGGTTCGAGGCGGCTATTTGCGTTTGACTTCGCCACCTTGCGTCATCAGGCAGGCTGCAACAATGTCGTCTTCAAGGTCGATCTTCAATTCACCCTCTTTGGTGATGATGAGCTTGAGGAAGTCGAGCAGGTTGCGCGCGTAAAGCGCACTGGCATCGGCCGCGACCAGCGCCGGCACATTGGTTTCACCGATCAAGGTCACGCCGTGCTTGACCACGGTCTTGCCGGCTTCGGTGAGCGGGCAGTTGCCGCCCTGGGGCGCGGCCAGGTCGACGATCACGCTGCCGGGTTTCATGGCCTTGACCATGTCCTCGGTGACCAGCACCGGAGCCGCGCGGCCCGGGATCAGCGCCGTGGTGATGACCACGTCGGCTTGCGCGACGCGCTTGGCGACTTCGGCCTTTTGCCGTTCCAGCCAGCTGGGCGGCATGGGTTTGGCATAACCGCCCACGCCGACGGCGGCTTCGCGCTCTTCATCGGTTTCATAGGGCACGTCGATGAACTTGCCGCCCAGCGATTCGACCTGTTCTTTCACGCTGGGGCGCACGTCGCTGGCTTCAATCACCGCACCCAGGCGCTTGGCCGTGGCGATGGCCTGCAGGCCGGCGACGCCGACACCCAGGATCACCACGCGCGCGGCCTTGACCGTGCCGGCCGCCGTCATCAGCATGGGGAAGAAGCGCTGGTAGCGGTCGGCCGCCATCATCACGGCCTTGTAGCCGGCGATGTTGGCCTGGGAAGACAGCACATCCATGCTTTGCGCGCGGCTGGTGCGCGGCGCGGCTTCGAGTGCGAAGGAGGTCAGCTTGCCCGCGGCCAGGCGCTGCAGCCCGGCGGCGTCAAAAGGATTGAGCATGCCAACCAGCACGCCGCCGGCTTTGGCCAGCCCCATTTCGCTGTCCAGCGGGCAACGCACCTTGAGCACGATGTCGGCGCCGTAGGCGCCCGCCGCGTCGGTGATCTCCGCGCCGACGGCCGTGTAGGCTTCGTCGGGAACGCTGGCGGCGACGCCGGCGCCCGACTGCACCCGGACGGTATGCCCCTGGGCCTTGAGCTTTTTGGCCGTTTCGGGCGTGATGGCGACGCGTGTTTCTCCGGCCGTGATTTCGGCGGGTACCCCAATCAGCATGGGTCTCTCCTCAGTACGTTGGTATGGGCTTGGTGGACATCAGCCCGCGGGCGGGCTTGTGCGCGATCTGTCTTCTGCGTGTGTGTTTGTACCTGTCATGAAGCTTACATGAGATTTTTGCGATTTTTTGTCAGGGCAGTCTATAGTTTTTGCCTGTTCCAATGCTGGCCACAAAAATAAGCCCCATCAACCGCCATGCGGCTGACGGGGCTGTCCTGCCCGGCGGTGCGCCGTGTTATTTGGCCGTGGGCATCACGAACTCGGCGCCCTTGCCGATGCTTTCGGGCCAGCGCTGCATGATGGATTTTTGCTTGGTGTAGAAGCGCACGCCCTCTTCGCCATAGGCGTGCATATCGCCGAAGAGGCTCTTTTTCCAGCCGCCGAAGCCGTGCCAGGCCATGGGCACCGGAATCGGCACGTTGATGCCGACCATGCCGACCTGGATGCGCCGGCTGAACTCGCGCGCCACATTGCCGTCTCGGGTGAAGCAGCTCACGCCGTTGCCGAACTCATGGGCGTTGATGAGGTTCACCGCTTCGGCGAAATCCTTCACGCGGACGCAGCCCAGCACCGGGCCGAAGATTTCTTCCTTGTAAATGCGCATCCCGGGCGTGACGTGGTCGAACAGCGTGCCGCCCATCCAGAAACCCTTGTCGCAGCCGGCGCCGGCCTGGGCGCCCGTGAAGCCGCGCCCGTCGACCAGCAGCTTGGCGCCCTCTTTCACGCCGGTGTCGATGTAGCCCGTGATGCGCTGGTGCGCAGCCGAGGTGACGATGGGGCCCATCTCGGCGTCAAGTTCCACGCCGTTCTTGATCACCAGGGTCCTGGCGCGCGCTTCCAGCATGGGCACCAGCTTGTCGGCGACATTGCCGACCAGCACGGCCACCGAGATCGCCATGCAGCGCTCACCGGCCGAGCCGTAGCCCGCGCCTATCAGCGCGTCCACCGCCTGCTCGAGGTCGGCGTCGGGCATGACCACCATGTGGTTCTTCGCGCCGCCCAGGGCCTGCACGCGCTTGCCGTGGCGCGCGCCGGTCTCATAGATGTAGTTGGCGATCGGCGTGGAGCCGACAAAGGACACGGCTTTCACGTCGGGGTGCACCAGCAGCGCGTCGACCGCCTCCTTGTCGCCCTGCACCACGTTGAAGACGCCGTCGGGCAGGCCGGCTTGCTTGAGCAGGTCGGCCATGAAGAGGCTGGGGCTGGGGTCTATGGGGCTGGGCTTGAGCACAAAGCAGTTGCCGGCGGCAATCGCCACCGGGAACATCCACATCGGCACCATCACCGGGAAATTGAAAGGCGTGATGCCGGCCACCACACCGAGGGGCTGGCGCAGCGTCCAGTTGTCGATGCCGGTGCTGACCTGGTCGGTGAAGTCGCCCTTGAGCAGTTGCGGGATCCCACAGGCGAATTCCACGATGTCGATGCCGCGCGAGACTTCACCCTGCGCGTCGGTGAAGACCTTGCCGTGCTCGGCGGTGATCATGTGGGCCAGCTTGTCCTTGTTCTGGTTCAACAGCTCCAGGAACTTGAACAGCACGCGCGCGCGGCGCAGCGGCGGCGTGTCGGCCCAGGCCGGGAAGGCCGCCTGCGCGGACGCCACGGCGGCGTCGACCTCGGCCGTGCTGGCCAGCGCGACGTGGCCCGACACCGCGCCGGTCGCGGGGTTGAAGACTTCCTGGCTGCGGCCCGAGGCCGGTGCGGCGACGCGGCCTTGCAGGTAATGGCCTATGGTGGCCTGGGGAGCGGTGGCGGCGGGGGATAAAGACATGGGGAATCCTGTGGAAGTGGCCTGGCGGCGGGTTGCAAGCGCCGAAAAGGTCGGCTTGATGGCAGTCTAGGCGCGCAGGGCCGGATTGATAACTCCCTCATTTGTGATTACATTGTTCATATTTTTGAACAATCAGACGCCTGGAGCGCTTCACCGATGTCCTCCGACCAGCTTTCCCCCCTCGTGGCCGACCTGCACCTGCTGACCGTGCTGGCCGCCACCCGCAGCTTTACCGAGACGGCGCGCCGCCTGGGCGTCTCCAAGGCCTCGGCCAGCATGCGCATCAGCGAACTGGAGCGCGCCGCCGGCGTGACGCTGGTGCGGCGCACCACGCGTTCGGTGGGACTGACCGAGGCCGGCCAGCAGCTGGTCAACGGCATGCAGCCGGCCTTCAACCGCATCAGCGAAAGCTATTCGGCCGTGAAAGACCTGGTGGGCACGCCGCGCGGGCTGATCCGCGTGACCGCGCCGGTCGCGCTGGGACGGCAGCACCTGGCGCCCTGCGTGGCGGCCTTCCTCAAGCGCTTTCCCGAGATCCACATCGAGCTCGAGCTGACCGACCGCTTCGTGAACCTGGCCAACGAGGGTTTCGACCTGGCGATACGCCACACCAACGCGCCGCCCGAGACCCATGTGGCCTGGGTGCTGTGCGAGACACGCTCCATCCTGCTGGCCAGCCCCGACTACCTGGCGCGGCGCGGCGTGCCCACGCAGCCGGCGGAACTCGCCGCGCACGACTGCCTGCTCTACCTGGGCAGCCACAACACCGCAAGCTGGACCTTTGTGCGCAGCGGAAAGCGCAAGTCGCGCGAACAGGTCGGCGTCAACATCACCGGCACCCTGAAGGCCAACAACAGCGAAGTGCTGCGCGAGGCGCTGGTGGCCGGCCTGGGCATAGGCCTGCTGCCGGACTTCAGCGTGCCCGCGGGCGGCGGCCAGTCCCCATCTCTGGTTCATGTGCTTCCCGACTGGCAGGTGCAAGGCTTCTTCGGCGAGCGCATCTATGCCCTGCGGCCCTGGTCGGCCCAGGTGCCCAAGGCGGTGCAGTATTTTGTCGAGCACCTGCGCGAGAGTTTTGCCCGCGGGTTCGGTGCCGTGCAAGCGGCGCCGATGTCATAGAAGCTGCTCAACCGGGCCCGGGGAAAAATACCCGGAAGAACTGTCACCCGCGCCACGGATAATCACGGCCATGAACAATCGATGGAAGCCCAGCGTCACGGTCGCTGCGGTCATAGAAAAAATAATCGACGGCGTCCCCAAGTTCCTGCTGGTGGAGGAGGAAACCCGGGACGGCCTGAAGCTCAACAACCCCGCCGGCCATCTGGACCCGGGCGAAAGCCCGGTGCAGGGCTGCGCCCGCGAGACGCTGGAAGAGACCGCCTTCCACTTCAAGCCCACCGCCATCGTCGGCATCTACCTTTCGCGCTTCGAGCGGGCCGTGCCCGGGCAGGACGAAGCGCTGGACATCACCTATTTGCGCTTCGCCTTCTGCGGCGAACTCGGCGAGCACGTGCCCGGCCAGGCGCTGGACGAAGGCATTGTGCGCACCGTCTGGCTGACGGCCGACGAGATCCGGGCCAGCGTCCCCATGCACCGCAGCCCCCTGTTGCTGACCTGCATGGAAGACTACCTGGCCGGCAAGCGCTACCCGCTGAACCTGGTGACCACGGATCCCAGTGTGCATGCTCCGCTGGGCCAGGGCAGTCCTCAGTAAAGAATCCGCTGCGCCACAGGCGGCGGTGTCCATTGGTACAGCCAGGTTTCCGTCAATGACTGGCCGTCGACCTGCAAATGCATGCGCAGGTTGATGGGTGCGGTGCTGTCGCCATCGGGGCGCAGGTCGAACATGGCGCGCCAGCCCTTGATGGCGTCCAGCGGCCGGGCCGACGTCAATTCAATCGTGCCGCGCGAGGCGGTGATCACGGCTTTGACCTGGGCCTTGGCGCTCAGCAATCCAAAGTCGCCACCCGCAAAATCGACGGCAAAACGCCATGCATAGGCTGTGCGCTTTTGCCCGACCACGCCGCCCAGGCCGGTGCGCGTGGCCACGCAGCGCGCCAGCGGCCCTTGCGCGGCAGGCGGCTGGCCACCCCAGTGCAACCGGTAGGAAAACAGCAGTTCCTGCCCTGCCTGCGGCTTGTCCCTGGGGTTCCAGAAGGCCACGATGTTGTCAAAGGTTTCGTCCACCGTCGGGATTTCCACCAGCTGCACCGAGCCCGCACCCCAGCCCGTTTTGGGCTCGACCCACAGGCTCGGGCGCTTGTCATAGAACACGCCGTCGTCCTGGTAATGGTCGAAGTTGCGGTCGCGCTGCATCAGGCCAAAACCGCGCGGGTTGTCGTCCTGGAAGGCGTTGAATTGCAGTTGCGCCGGGTTGGTCAATGGGCGCCACAGCCATTCGCCCGTGCCGCTGTGCATGGCCAGGCCGTCGGTGTCGTGGATTTCGCCGCGCCAGTCCCAGCCCATGCGCCTGTCGTTCTCGCCGGTCTGGAACATGCTGGTGCACGGCGCGATGCCCAGGCGGGCTATGGTTTTACGCGGGTACAGCGCCACGTCCAGGTCCATGACCTGCGTGTCGCCCGGCGTGATTACAAAACGGTAGGCGCCGCTGACACTCGGCGAGTCCAGCAGGGCGTAGACGGTCAGTGAAGCCGATTTCGGGTCCGGCTTTTCGAGCCAGTAGCCGATGAAATCCGGAAACTCTTCCGGGAAAGTTTGCGCCGTGTCGATGGCCAGGCCACGTGCCGACTGGCCATACTGCCATTCGCCGCCCACCGCGCGAAAGTAGCTTGCACCGAGGAAGGCCGCCACGTCACGCACCGGATCGGTGTGGAAATTCAGCCGGAAGCCGGCAAAACCGAGATCGGCGGGCAGCTTGTCGCCCCGCACACCGCTTTTTCCGTAATCAAACATGGCCGGGTCATAGGCCAGCTCCTGCGCCTGGCCGTTGCTCACTTCATGCATGCGCACCGGTGCCTTGAAGAACAGGCCGAGGTGGAAAAACTTGGCCACGAAGCGCAGCTTGTCATCGCCCCACAAGGCATGGTCGTCACGAAAGCGGATGGCCTGGTGCTGGTCCCAGTTCAAGTCCGAAATACCGGCCGGCAAGGTTGTCGACCGGGGCTGGAAGGGTTTGGCCGACAAGTCGCGCGCCTGGCCCTTGAGCACCGCGTAGTCGAAGGCCTGGGCTTTGCCCACGGGCTTGAGGCCCGCAGCCTGGGCCAGTGACGAAAGCCATGGCAGCCCGGTGGCCATGCCGGCAGCCGTGACGGCCTGCCCGGTGCGGGAAAGAAATTGACGTCGTTGCAATGTGGCAGCTCCTGCAAGAAGGGGGCATTCCATTGTGCTGGAAACACCTGCAAAGATGCGGTGCAGCCATCGACAATAGTCCGAACGGCTTAGCAAACCCGGCGGTTTGCTCCGGCGAGCCGCGCCCGGGCGCGCCATCATCCCCGCAAACCCCCGGTGTTTGGGGCTGCGGGGATAATTGCCCCATGGGTCAAAAAGGCAAGTCCGCGCAGCGGATCGTCGTGGGTTTGAGCGGAGGCGTGGACTCCGCGGTGACGGCGCACCTGCTCAAACAGCAGGGCCACGAGGTCATCGGCATCTTCATGAAGAACTGGGAAGATGACGACGACAGCGAATACTGCTCGTCCAACATTGATTTTGTCGACGCCGCGGCCGTGGCCGACGTGATCGGCATCGAGATCGAGCATGTCAATTTCGCGGCCGACTACAAGGACCGCGTGTTCGCCGAATTCCTGCGCGAATACCAGGCCGGCCGCACGCCCAACCCCGACATCCTGTGCAATGCCGAGATCAAGTTCAAGGCCTTCCTGGACCACGCCATGCGCCTGGGCGCTGAAAAAATCGCGACCGGACACTATGCACGCGTGCGCCACAACGAAGCCAGCGGCCGGCATGAGCTGCTCAAGGGCCTGGACCCGGCCAAGGACCAGAGTTATTTCCTGCACCGGCTGAACCAGGCGCAGCTTTCGAAGACGCTGTTCCCGGTCGGCGAGCTGCACAAGACGGAAGTGCGCCGCATTGCCGACGAGATCGGCCTGCCGAATGCCAAGAAAAAGGACTCGACCGGCATCTGCTTCATCGGCGAACGGCCTTTCCGCGATTTCCTGAACCGCTACATCGCCAAGGCGCCCGGCCCCATCAAAAACGACAAGGGCCGCGTGCTGGGCGAACACGTGGGCCTGTCCTTCTATACGCTGGGCCAGCGCCAGGGCCTGGGCATAGGCGGCGTGAAAGCCAAAGGCGCCGACTTGAAGGCCGCGCAGGCGCGCGGGCTGCGCGGCGTGGGCGAACACGAGCCCTGGTTCGTGGCGCGCAAGGACCTGGAGACCAACACGCTGTGGGTGGTGCAGGGCCATGAGCATCCCTGGCTGCAATCGACGATGCTGACGGCGCAGGACTGCAGCTGGGTGGCCGGCAACGCACCGGCGCCGGGCGCCATGGCGGCCAAGACGCGTTACCGGCAGGCCGACGCGCCCTGCGAACTTCGCCAGTCCTCCATAGCCGGCTGTGAGCTGGCGTTCAGCGATGCGCAGTGGGCAGTTACACCGGGGCAGTCGGCCGTGCTCTACCAGGGCGAGGTCTGCCTGGGCGGCGGCGTGATCACCGCCAGCAATGTGCAGAACCAGTCGGCGGCGCCACCTCACACCGGCGCGGCGCGTCACAGCGCCGTTTCGACGTAGGTGTAGATGTAGTTGGAGCCGCCGTTGACGTTGCCCAGCAGGCGCGACGAGCCAAAAATCCCCGAGCGGTGCGACACGCCGAAACCGATGTAGGTTTCCTTGAGCGGCCGGTAGCCGATCAGGTCGCCCAGGCTCACGTCGAGGGTCGGGTCCAGGAAGTTGAGCATGCGGGATGCCGGCTTGCCGTTGGCCGCCAGGCTGGAGGACTCGATGTAAGGGGCGCGCTGCGCCATCGACACCCCCACGCCCAGGCCCAGCCGGGTCTTCACGCGGTCGCTCCAGGGGAAGCCTGAATACACGGCTTTCATGAACAGGTCGAGCTGCAGTCCGTTGGGCTGCAGGCCGCGGTCGTTGTGGTGGGTCAGGCCCACATAGCCGATGAAGTCCAGCGGCCAGCCGTTCACGTTGTTGATGAAAGGCTTGCCGATCTGCACGCCGCTGATGCTGGTCGGGTTGGTCTTGGCCGTCGACAGGCACTGCGCCGTGATGATCTTGGCCAGGTGGCAGCCGTCCTCGGTGGACTTGCCGTACAGCACCTTGAAGTAAGTGGGCGAGCCGTCCTCGGCCCACTCGCGCTTATGGCCGCCGAAGTCGTAGGCCGCGCCCACATAGACCGCGGGCAGCACGCTTTTTTGCACGATGGGGCTGTCCTTGACCTTGTTTCCCAGAAACGTCGCCGATACGCCGGCCAGCAGGCGCCAGCGTTCCGTGACGTCATAGGAGCCGTAAAGGCCCAGCGAAGTCTGCACGCCCGCGCCGGGCTCATAGGCGGGACGGCCCGCTGTAGCCTCGCTGGTCCGCACGCCGTAGTAATAGTTGTTGAGCTTGGCGTCGCGAAACGCCACCGTCAGGCTGGGGCGCAGCATCCACGGGCCGGAGCGCCAGTCGTAGGTATAGCCAAGGCGGAATTCATTGCCCTTGTAGGTGTTGCCGATGTCGTGCACCAGCTCGGCCTGCAGCGTGCCCCAGGGCTGGCGCCAGCGGTAGGCCAGGCCGAGGTCGATGGCGGAGTCACGCGCCGACATGCCGGCCAGGCTGGCCGGCAGGCGCTCGGTGGGAAAGCCCTCCAGGCGCTGCTCCACAAAAAGGTCCAGCCGCCGCTCGCTGCCGTTGAGCAGCTTCACGCCACCCCGGTTGGCATGCAGGAACAGCCGCTCGCCCTCGTAAAGGTAAAGCGGCAACAGGTCGTAGCGGGTGCCCCCAGGCCGCAAAGGCTGCCCAGTGCAAAGGTGGCGCCCAGAAGAAGGCTGCGCGGCGCGGAGATCAGGTTCGTCATTTTTTGTTGGAAATCTGCTGTTGGAAAGGGCCGCCGCCAGGCAGGGCGCTGCGGACACTCCGATGCTATCCATGAACGCCACGCCCCGGCCCGTTCAACTTGTAAGCAAAAAGGCACAAATGGGCTAGGCCGGCATGCCCTCTGAACCCATTTCCTCACACGCGGGCTCACACGTACACTGCCTATCGTCGGGTCTCCTTCAACTTTTTACGGAGCCTGTTATGCCCAAATTCGTGATCGAACGTGCCATCCCCGGACTCGGCGCCCTCAAGCCCGCCGAGCTGCACTCCATCTCCCAGAAATCGTGCGGCGTGCTGCGCGAACTCGGCACCGAAGTGCAGTGGGTGAAGAGCTACCTGACGGGAGGCAAGATGTACTGCATCTACAACGCGGCCAGCGAGGAACTCGTGAAGGAGCATGCGCGCAGGGGCGGCTTCCCGGCGGACTCCGTCGCGCGGGTCACCGGCGTCATCGACCCCACCACGGCCGAAGCCTGAGGCCCGCCGGTGGACGCGCAAACCCCCAGCGTGCCGCCGCCCCTGGGGCTTGCCGTCCACCTGCTGGGCCCGCCGCGCGTGGAGCGCGGCGGCCAGCCCGTGCCGGCGCCGCGCGGGCACAAGGCCTGGGGCCTGCTGGCCTACCTGGTGCGCAGCGATGCGCCGGTCAGCCGCAAACACCTGGCGGGCTTGCTGTTCGAGGATGCCGAAGACCCGCTGGCCGCCCTGCGCTGGAACCTCAGCGAACTGCGCCGCCTGCTCGGCCATGCGGAACTGCGCGGCGAACTGATCGCCCTGCCCTTGACGCCGGCCAGTTATGTCGACCTCAGGGCGGTGCTGTCGGGAAGCTGGGCGCAAGCCCTGTGCGTGCCCGGTCTGGACCGCGAACTGCTGGAGGGCATGAACTTTTCGGGCAGCCCGGCCTTCGAGGTCTGGCTCGCCGCGGAGCGCCGCCATCTCCAGGCCGCCGCGGAGGCCGTGCTGCGCGAGGCCGCCCTGGCCCGCATGGCCGCCGGCGCCATGGCCGAGGCGGCCGGACTGGCCGGCCGGCTGGTGCGGCACAACCCGCTCGACGAAAACTACCAGGCCCTGCTGGTGCGCAGCCTCGCGGCTTCAGGCGACGGGGTCGGCGCGGCGCGCCAGGCCGCCGCCTGCCGTGAATTGTTCCAGCGCGAACTCGGGGTGCAGCCCGGCGCCGCGCTGGATGCCGCCCTGCGCACAGCCACCGCGACGCCCACCGCGAGGCCCGCCACCGGGCGCGCCGCGGCACTCGCGCAACTGGAAGCCGGGGAGGCGGCGATTGGCGCCGGCGCGCTGGATGCCGGGTTGCAATGCCTGCGCCGCGCCATCGTCGAGGCCGACGCCACCGGCGACGCGGCGCTGCGCGCGCGTGCCCGCGTGGCCCTGGGCGGCGCGCTGGTGCATGCCGCGCGCGGGCGCGACGAGGAAGGCGCCACGGCGCTTCACGAAGCGCTGGAAGTCGGCCGTGATGCCTCGCCGGCGCTGGCCGCGGCGGCCTGCCGTGAACTCGGTTACGTCGAGTTCCTGCGCGGCCGCTACGAGCGCACGCTGGCCTGGCTGCAGCGCGCGGCGCCGCTGGCCGGCGGCGACCGCGCGGAGCAGGCGCGCATCGCCACCGTGCACGGCTCCGCGCTCAGCGACACCGCGCACTACGCGCCCGCCATCGCCCTGCTGCGAGAGGCCGAGGCGCTGGGCGCCGCCGCCGGTGACCCCAGGCAGCGCGCCTATGCGTTGTCCATGCTGGGCCGCGCGCTGCTGCTGCACGGCGAGCTGGACGCCGCCGCCGACGCCCTGGACCGGTCGGTGGCGCTGGCCCAGCCGGGCTGGACCGCTTTTGTACCCTGGCCGCAGTCGCTGCGGGCCGAAGTCGACCTGCTGCGCGGCGACGTGGAGGCCGCCGCGAACCGTTTCGAGCATGCCTTCGCGCTCGGTTGCCAGATCGGCGACCCATGCTGGGAAGGCATTGCCGGCCGGGGGCTGGGACGCGTGGCGATGGCGCGCGGCGAACCCCGGCGCGCCGCCGAAATCCTGGTCGACGCGCTGGCGCGCTGCGTGCGCCTGCCCGATGCCTACCTGTGGGGCAAGGGCTATGCGCTCGACGCGCTGTGCGGCGTCGCGGTGGCCGAGGCCATGCCCCAGGCCTCGGCCTGGGTCAACGAGTTGCAGGACCTCGCCGCGCGCAGCGGCATGCGCGAACTCACGGTGCGCGCCTGCCTGCATCGCGCCACCCTGGGCGACAGCTCGAGCGCGGCTGCGGCGAAGCTGCTCGCCGGCCAGATCGACAACCCCGCGCTGCACGCCCTGGCCGGGCTTTGACACCGGCGACGGCGCGGCCACGCCCGCACGGCAACACCTCAAAAGGCTCATGATGAATGCAAAATCCAAGGGCGCCGTACGTCACGGCGCAACCCGTCACCTGGTGCCCGGCCAGGCGCTGCGCCTGCCCCGGCGCGGCGGCGAACTGACGGTGCTGCGGGGCCGGCTCTGGCTCACGCGCAATAACGATCCCGGCGACCACTTCATCGACATCGGCCAGCGCGTGCGCCTTGGCGACCATGAGAACGCGGTGATCGAACCGGCCGGAAGCTCGCAGGGCGTGATCCTGCGCTGGGAGCCCCGCCGCGCGGGTTTTACCGGCGCCTGGTTTGCCCTGCCCTTGAGCGGCGCGGCCTTCCTGGCCTGGATGGCGGCGCGTGGCTTCGCCGCGCTGGCGCGCAACGCGGCGGCAGGGGCCAGGCGCGCACGCGGCTGTTGCGGCGACCGCCATGCCGTATTCGTTGCCCTGGAAGGCGGGGCGGCAAGGGAGCCGGGCCGCCGCTCCTGAAAGAAAAAAGGCCCGAGGCGTCAATGCCTGGGGCCTTTTTTTGTTCCGCTGGCGGCTTACGCCCTGCGGGTCAGTTGCGGGTCAGAACGGGATGTCATCGTCCATGTCGTCAAAGCCGCTGGCCGCCTTGGACGCCGCGGGTGCTTGCCGCGGTGCGGCTGCAGCCGGCGCGCGCGCAGGTGCGGACTGGCGCGGGGCTTCGTAACCGCCGCCGCCACCGCCGTCGTCACCGCCGGGACCGCCCATGCCCTGGCGGCTGCCCAGCATCTGCATCTGGTCGGCGCGGATTTCGGTGGTGTATTTTTCGATTCCGTCCTTGTCGGTCCACTTGCGCGTGCGCAGCGAGCCTTCCACATAGACCTGCGAGCCCTTGCGCAGGTACTGGCCGACGATCTCGGCCAGGCGGCCGTTGAACACCACGCGGTGCCATTCAGTGGCTTCCTTCATTTCACCGGTCTGCTTGTCCTTCCACTTGTCGGTGGTGGCGATGGTGACGTTGGCGACCTGGTCGCCGCTCGGGAAGCTGCGCATTTCGGGGTCGCGGCCCAGATTGCCGACGACGATGACTTTATTGACGGATGCCATGAGGGGTTCTCCTGAGCTGATCTACAGAGCGGGGGGCCCTGCTATTTATGAATGGCTACAGTTTAACTGGCTGGCCCGGCAAGGCCTCGCCGCCCGAGGGCTCCGTAGCCGCATGGCGGCCGGGCGCCCGCATGGGCCAGGCGACCAGCAGCCAGGCCAGCATCAGGCCGCCGCACAGCAGGAAAAGCCCCTGGGCGCCGTGCGCCTTGGTGACCCAGCCGCCGACCGCGCCGCCGGCAAAAAACCCCAGCGATTGAAGGGTGTTGTACACCCCCAGGGCCGCGCCGCGCGCCTGCGCGGGCGCCAGGCGGGACGCCAGGCTGGGTTGGGTGGCCTCCAGCACATTGAAACCGCAGAAAAACAGGAATAACAGCGCAGCCAATGCGGCCAGGCCGTGCGGCGCCGGGGCCGATGAGGCCACCCACAGCAGTCCCAGCTGCACCACAAAGACCAGGCCCACGGCGCCCAGGAACACCGCCCGCAGGTAGCCGCGCCGCTCCATGGGGAACAGCACCGCGCCCATCACGACAAATGAGGCCAGCACCGCCGGCAGGTAGACCTGCCAGTGGCCGGCCTTGTCCAGCCCAGCCGCCACCAGCAGCGCCGGAATCGCCACCCACATGGCCAATTGCACCGCATGCAGCACGAACACGCCGAAATCCAGCCGCAGCAGGGCCGGGTCTTTCAGGACTTCGAGCAGGCTGCCGCGCGGGCGATTCACGTGTTCTACCGGCTCGGGCGGCACCCACCAGGCGACTACCGCGATGCCGGCCAGCGCCAGCGCGCCGGTCAGGGCGAACAGGCCGTGCAGCCCGATATAAGCCGCGAGCAGCGGCGCGACGAGCAGCGAGAGCGCGAACATCAGCGCGATGCTGCCGCCCACAAGGGCCATGGCCTTGGTGCGCACCTCATCGCGCGTGGAATCGGCCAGCAGCGCGGTGACGGCGGCGGAGATGGCGCCCGCACCCTGCAGCGAGCGGCCGGCAATCAGCCAGTTCAGGTCCGGGGCCCAGGCCGCGATGAAACTGCCCAGGGCAAAAATCACCAAGCCGGAAATAATCACCGGTTTACGGCCCCACCAGTCCGAGGCGATGCCGAAAGGGATCTGCAGCAGGCCCTGCGTGAGCCCGTAAATGCCCATGGCCAGGCCGACGCGCGCCGGGTCGTCGCCGCCGGGGTATTTGGCCGCCTCCAGCGCGAACACCGGCAGCACCAGGAACAGGCCCAGCATGCGCAGCGCAAAAATCGACGCCAGCGAGGCGCTGGCGCGCCGCTCGGTGGCGGTCATGGGAAAGGACACAGGGGAGGATGGCGCGGGCACGGGAATAAAGCAGGCAAAAAGACTAAAAAACCGGAATAAAAAGGCCCAAGCCGGGGCGGATCGGGAGTTTGGGGCACCGGGGCGCGGCAAGCCCCGGCCGCCCGGACCTTGTCCAGACGGCTATTGTGCTTGAAACGGTGCTTCGGTCTATGATGGAGAGTTTTGCGGCTGCCACATCTTGAACTCTCCCGACGACAGCAAATACCTTGCCTCCCAGGCTGCGGAAGGCCGGCACGTGGCGGAGCCCGCCCAGGGCCGCTACCTGGCACAAGCCCTGGCGGCGCAGCGCATCAGCATTCGCGGGGCGCGCACGCACAACCTCAAGAACATCGACCTGGACATTCCGCGCAACCAGCTGGTGGTGATCACCGGGCTGAGCGGATCCGGCAAGTCGTCCCTCGCCTTCGACACGCTGTACGCCGAGGGCCAGCGCCGTTACGTCGAAAGCCTGTCGACCTACGCGCGCCAGTTTTTGCAGCTGATGGACAAGCCCGACGTGGACATGATCGAGGGCCTGTCGCCCGCGATCTCCATCGAGCAAAAGGCCACCTCGCACAACCCGCGCTCGACCGTGGGCACGGTGACCGAGATCCACGACTACCTGCGCCTCTTGTTCGCGCGCGCCGGCACGCCGTTCTGCCCCATCCACGACCTGCCGCTGCAGGCACAAAGCGTCAGCGAGATGGTCGACACCGTGCTGGCCCTGCCGGAAGACACCAAGCTGATGATCCTGGCGCCGGTGGCGCGCGACCGTAAGGGCGAGTTCGTCGACGTCTTCGCCGAAATGCAGTCCCAGGGTTATGTGCGTTTTCGCGTCGACGGCACGGCCTATGAGTTCGACGACCTGCCCAAGCTCAAGAAAACCGAGAAGCACAACATCGACGTAGTGATAGACCGCATCAAGGTGCGGGCCGATTTGCAGCAGCGCCTGGCCGAAAGTTTCGAGGCTGCGCTGCGCCTGGCCGACGGCAAGGCGATTGCGCTCGAGATGGATACCGGCAAGGAACACCTGTTCAGCGCGAAATTCTCCTGCCCGGTCTGCGACTATTCGCTCAGCGAGATGGAGCCGCGGCTCTTTTCGTTCAACTCGCCGGTCGGCGCCTGCCCGACCTGCGACGGCCTGGGCCACATGGAGTTTTTCGACCCGGCGCGCGTGGTGGCTTTCCCCTCGCTGAGCCTGGCCAGCGGCGCCGTCAAGGGCTGGGACAGGCGCAACGGCTATTACTTCGCCATGCTGGAAAGCCTGGCCAAACACTACAAATTCAACATCGACACGGCCTTCGAGGACCTGCCCGACAACGTGCAGCAGGTCGTGCTGCACGGTTCGGGCGACGAGGAAATCAAGTTCAGCTACGTGATGGACTCGGGCAACTTCGCCGGCAAGAAGATCAGCAAGAAGCACCCTTTCGAAGGTGTGATCACCAACTTCGAGCGCCGCTACCGCGAGACCGACTCCGCCGCCGTGCGCGAGGAGCTGTCCCGCTACCGCAGCGTGCAGCCCTGCCCCGACTGCGAAGGCACGCGCCTGCGCACCGAGGCGCGCCACGTCTACCTGGTCAGCGCGCCCGAGGGCGGCGCCCAGCCCCAGCGCAAGGCGATCTATGAGATCAGCCACGCCACCCTGCGCGAGAGCTTCGAGTATTTCAGCGTGCTCAAGATGGAAGGCGCCAAGGCCGAGATCGCCGCCAAGGTGGTGCGTGAGATCGGGCTGCGCCTGAAGTTCCTCAACGACGTCGGCCTCAATTACCTGAGCCTGGACCGCAGCGCCGAGACGCTGTCGGGCGGCGAGTCACAGCGCATACGACTGGCCTCGCAGATAGGCTCGGGCCTGACCGGCGTGATGTATGTGCTCGACGAGCCCAGCATAGGCCTGCACCAGCGCGACAACGACAGGCTGATCGGCACGCTCAAACACTTGCGCGACATCGGCAACAGTGTGCTGGTGGTCGAGCATGACGAGGACATGATCCGCGCGGCCGACCACGTCATCGACATGGGGCCGGGCGCCGGCATCCACGGCGGGCGCGTGATGGCCCAGGGCACCTTCGACGAAGTCAAGAACAACCCCGATTCGCTGACAGGCAAGTATTTGGCGCAGACACTGAAAATCGCCGTGCCCAAGCGCCGCACACCCTGGCTGCCGACGGTGAAGGCGGTGGAAACCGCCGAGAAGAAAAAGGCCTCGCGCTTTCCGCAAAGCCCGGCCGCCGAACGCCGCGCCGCGCGCGAGGCCGTGCACCAGGCCACGCTGGGCGACATGCAGGCGCTGCGCGTGATCAATGCCACCGGCCACAACCTGAAGGGCGTGAGCGTCGAGTTTCCGGTCGGCCTCTTGACCTGCGTGACCGGCGTTTCCGGCTCGGGCAAGTCCACGCTGGTCAACGACACGCTGTACACCGCCGTGGCCCGCACCTTGTACCGCGCGCACGAGGAGCCTGCCGCGCATGAAGCGATTGAAGGCATAGAACACTTCGACAAGGTCATCAACGTTGACCAGTCGCCGATTGGCCGCACGCCGCGCAGCAACCCGGCCACCTACACCGGCCTGTTCACGCCGATACGCGAGCTGATGGCCGAGATGAACACGGCCCGCGAACGCGGCTACGGTGCGGGGCGCTTTTCCTTCAACGTCGCGGGCGGCCGCTGCGAGGCCTGCCAAGGCGACGGCGTGGTCAAGGTCGAAATGCATTTCCTGCCCGACGTCTATGTGCCCTGCGACGTGTGCAAGGGCATGCGCTACAACCGCGAAACGCTCGAAGTGCAATACAAGGGCAAGAACATCGCGCAGATCCTGGACATGACGGTCGAGGTCGCAGCCGAGTTCTTCAAGGCGGTTCCCGTCATCGCGCGCAAGCTACACACGCTGCTGGACGTGGGCCTGTCCTACATCAAGCTGGGCCAGGCCGCGACCACGCTGTCGGGCGGCGAGGCGCAGCGCGTCAAGCTCGCGCTGGAACTGAGCAAACGCGACACCGGCCGCACGCTTTACATCCTCGACGAGCCAACGACCGGCCTGCACTTCGCCGACATCGACCTGCTGCTCAAGGTGCTGCACCAATTGCGCGACGCGGGCAACACGATTGTCGTGATCGAGCACAACCTGGACGTCATCAAGACGGCCGACTGGCTGGTCGATATGGGCCCCGAAGGCGGCGCCGGCGGCGGTACCGTGGTGGGCGTGGGCACGCCGGAAGACATCGCGGCCAATCCCGCCAGCCATACGGGACGCTACCTGGCGCGCCTGCTGTAATTTGCGTCGATGCACCTGGGCGCGCGCCGCGCCCGGGCCGCGCCTTTCTCTCTTCCTTTCATAGGATCCAGGTTTTGAACAGCTCCACGTTTTTCACCCAACGCAAAGTCGTTTTCCTGCTGGCCTCGCTGTGCTGCCTGCTCTGGGGCAGCGCCTACCCGGCGATCAAGAACGGCTATGCGCTGTTCCACATCGCCGCCGATGACATTCCGTCCAAGCTGGTGTTCGCGGGCTGGCGTTTTATTTTTGCCGGCCTGGTGCTGCTGGTGTTTGCCCTTGTCAGCCGCAAGCCGGTGTTCCAGCTGGACCGCCGCACCTTCGGCCAGGTCACGCTGGTGGGCCTGACGCAGACCAGCGTGCAGTACGTGTTTTTCTACATCGGGCTGGCTTATGCCACGGGCGTGAAGAGTTCCATCATGAACGCGACCGGCACCTTCTTCAGCGTGCTGCTGGCGCATTACATCTACAAGAACGACAGGCTCAGCTTCAACAAGGTGCTGGGCTGCGTGGTGGGTTTCGCGGGCGTGATGGTGGTGAACTTCAGCGAAAGCCTCTTGAGCTTTGATTTCACGCTGCTGGGCGAGGGCTTTGTGGTGATCGCCGCCTTTGTGCTGTCCGCCGCCAGCATTTACGGCAAAAAGGTCTCGCAGCGCGTGGATTCCGTGGTGCTCACGGGCTGGCAGCTGGCCATTGGCGGCCTGGCCCTGTTGCTGATCGGTCTGGCCACCGGAGGGTCTCTGACGGGCTTCACCGTCAAATCTACCCTGCTGATGGTTTACCTCGTGGTGCTGTCGTCGGCGGCGTTTTCGCTGTGGACGATTCTGCTGAAGTACAACCGGGTGAGCATGATCACGGTGTTCAACTTCATGGTGCCGATTTTTGGGACCATGCTGTCGGCAATGTTCCTGGAGGAGCAGTTCCTGGAGTGGAAAAACGGCCTGGCCCTGGTGCTGGTCTGCTATGGGATCTGGCTGGTGACCATGGAGGAGAAAGAGAAGCCCGCAGATTGAATCTTTGGTGGCGAACTTCTCCCAGCCCGCCGAACCAGAGAATTACATCGGCATGCGGTCCCGCCCATCCCGGACGCCCTGCCGCACTTCCTGGATCGCGCCCAGCAAGTCCCAGAACTGCTTGGCCTGGACTTTGAGGCGGTAATCGGTCTGGGCAATCTGCTCTTCGACCATTTCGGTCATGCGCGAATCCAGGTCGGCTGGCGGCAGCTTGAGGTAGGCCTCGCTTTCCGAGCCGTCACGCACGATGGTGGCGCCGGCCTTGCGGGCGATGTTGAGCATGGCGGTGTTTTCGCTGAGCGCGTGGATGAACATCATGTCGACGCCGTCGTTGCGGGCGTGCATCACGGCGCGGTCGAACAGGCGCGAGCCGTAGCCCCGGCCGCGGGCCTGGGCCAGCACCGAGACGCCGAATTCGGCGCAGCTCTTGAGATTCGGGTCGGTCGAATGCGCCAGGTGGGCCATGGCGATCAGCTGCAGCTTGCGGTTGTAGATGCCGAAGATCTCGTCCCGGTCGAAGTTGAGGCCGTCGACATAGCGGCGGATTTGTTCGTCATTGGCCGAGTAGCCGAAGCGCAGGTAACGGTCGTGTTCATCCAGGGCCAGCAAGTGGGCGGCGATGCGTCCCCCGTGGCTGGGGCCTATGGAGCGGATGGGAACCATGACGGGCTGGACGCGCGGGACGGCAGGCGTCTGCGGCGCGCTCGTCTCGGCTACAGGCGGGCGGAAGAACTCCTTGCTCGCGTTGTAGGAAGCTTTTAACAGTGTGCTGGGTGAGACCATGGCTTCAATATAAGGGTTTTCCCTAGAATTCCCAGTCTAAGGGCTTCTCCGGGGCCTTCAATAGGGAGAGCTGCCAAAATCGCCCCGGATTGCCACTTTTCCGCAAAAGCAGGGCTTGGCGAGCTATAAAAATCATAGCCAATTGGCATGGAAGATGAAAATGTTGCAATGCAGCAACACAATCCAAACCGCGATCCTGCCAAATCCAGCACACAGCCATTGGCTACCCGCTTGTTGACGCAGGCCTGACTCGCTTCACGCCCTCACAAAGGCACGGCCGTGGTCGCCTTGACCCGGTCCAGCACAAAGCTGGTTTTGCAGTCCTGCACGCTGGGGTGCTTGAGCAGGGTGTCCATGATGAAACGGCTGTAGTGGGCCATGTCCTCGACCAGCACGCGCAGCAGATAGTCCATCTCACCGGTCAGCGCGGCGCATTCGGCGACCTCGGGCCAGGTCTGCACGCTGGCGCGGAACAGGTCCATGGGGTTGCGTTTGTGGCTTTCGGTGTGCTTTTCGAGGCGCACGTTGAGGTAGGCCGTCAGGCCCAGGCCCACAGCCTCGGGTTTGACCAGCGCCACGTAGCGGTCTATGACGCCACTTTCTTCCAGCCGCTTGACGCGCCTGAGCACCGCGCTGGGCGAGAGGCCCACCTGTTCGGCCAGCTGGTCGTAGGTGGCGCGGCCGTCGTCCTGAAGTTTGCGCAGGATCTGGCGATCGAGCTTGTCGAGTGTTTCCATGCTGCTTATTTTGCAGGTTTACTGCGTCAAAGGCAATTTTAACGCCCTGTTTCGCAGTAAAACTGATGCCGGACGCCGCTAAAGTCCAATGCATAGCCCACCATTTTGGAGACACGCATGAACGCACGCACCGACACCGCCCTGAACTTTGAACAAGGCGCGGCCTGGGACAACCCCATGGGGACCGACGGCTTTGAATTCATCGAGTACGCCGCCCCCGACCCGGCTGCCATGGCGGCGCTGTTCGTGCGCATGGGCTTCAAGCCGATTGCCAAACACCGCCACAAGAACGTGACGCTGTACCGCCAGGGCGGCATCAACTTCATCCTGAACGCCGAGCCCGATTCCTTCGCGCAGCGTTTCGCGCGCCAGCACGGCCCCAGCGTCTGCGCCATCGCCTTTCGCGTGAAGGACGCCAAGTTCGCCTACGAACGCGCCATCGCGCTGGGCGCCTGGGGCTACGCCCACACGGCGGGCCCGGGCGAGCTCAACATCCCGGCCATCAAGGGCATCGGCGACTCCATCATTTATTTCATCGACAAATGGCGCGGCAAGAACGGCGCGCAGCCCGGTGACATCGGCAACATCGGCTTTTACGACGTGGATTTCGAGCCGCTGCCCGGCATTGCGGGCGATGCGCTCAATCCCGCCGGCCACGGCCTGACCTACATCGACCACCTGACGCACAACGTGCACCGCGGCCGCATGGACGAGTGGGCCGGCTTTTACGAGCGGCTCTTCAATTTCCGCGAAATCCGCTATTTCGACATCGAAGGCCAGGTCACCGGCGTGAAGAGCAAGGCCATGACCAGCCCCTGCGGCAAGATCCGCATCCCGATCAATGAAGAGGGCAACGAGAAAGCCGGCCAGATCCAGGAGTACCTGGACCGCTACCAGGGCGAGGGCATACAGCACATCGCCATGGGCAGCAACGACCTGTTCGCCACGGTGGACGCGCTGCGCGCCAGCGGCGTGAAGCTGCTGGACACCATAGACACCTACTACGAGCTGGTCGACAAGCGCATCCCGGGCCACGGCGAAAGCGTGGCGGACCTGAAGAAACGCAAAATCCTGGTGGACGGCAAAAAGGGCGCGCTGCTGCTGCAGATCTTCAGCGAAAACCAGCTGGGCCCCATCTTCTTCGAGTTCATCCAGCGCAAGGGCGACGATGGTTTCGGCGAAGGCAACTTCAAGGCGCTGTTCGAGAGCATTGAGCTGGACCAGATGCGCCGCGGGGTTCTGGCGGACGGAAAGACGAGCGGGAAAGCGGGCGCACAATAAAGCTCCCTTTGACCCACCCCTCACGGAGATTTCCATGTCCCTTCGCTTGAAATCGCATCGCCCGCTGGCCGTACTCGGCCTGGTTTCGGCCGCCTTGCTGGCTTGCGCCGGCGCCTCGGCCCAGACGGTCGTCAGCATGACGCCGGCGTCCAGCCTGGACGCCGTGCAAAAAGCCGGCGTGCTGCGCATCTGCACGCCGGGCGACTACAAGCCTTTCAGCTTCCACAAACCCGACGGCACGTTCGAAGGCATCGACATCGACCTGATGACCTCGTTCACGGCCAGCCTGGGCGTGAAGCCTGAATACATCAAGACCAGCTGGTCCAACCTGATGCCGGACATGACGGCCGGCAAGTGCGACATCGCCGTGGGCGGCATCTCGGTGACCACCGAGCGGCAGAAGAAGGCCTTTTTCAGCGCGCCCTATATGGTCAACGGCAAGACGCCGATCGCGCGCTGCGCCGACGTCGCCAAATACCAGACCGTGGCCGACATCGACAAGCCGGCGACGCGCGTGATCTTCAACCCCGGCGGCAGCAACGAGCGTTTTGCCCGTGCCAACTTCAAGCAGGCGCAGATGCGGCTGAACCCCGAGAACCTGACGATTTTTGACGAGATCCTGGCGAATCGCGCCGACGTGTTCGTCACCGAATCGGCCGAGGCCATCACCCAGCAAAGGCTCAAGCCGGGCCTGTGCGCGATCAACCCCGACAAGCCGCTGCAGTACGGCGAAATGGCGTACCTGCTGCCGCGCGGCGACGTGCCTTTCAAGGCCTACGTCGACCAGTGGCTGCACCTGGCGCGCGCCGGCGGCGAATACCAGCGTGTGGAGAGCCAATGGCTGAAGTAGCCGACAGCAAGAACAGCGGCGGCACCCCGCCGCCGGCGGTGTACGGCCAGTCCGACCGCCCGCCGCGCGGCGATTACGCGCGCGGCGGCCAGGTCAACGCGGACTACACCTGCCCGCAGAACTACGCGGCCTATACCGCGGAGGACCACGAGACCTACCGGCGCCTGTACGCACGCCAGTCGGCCCTGTTGCCGGGACGGGCCTGCAGCGCCTTTATCGAGGCCCTGCCCAGCCTGGGCGCGAGCGACGCGATCCCGCGCTTTGAGGACATCAATGCGCGCCTCTTCAAGGCCACCGGCTGGCAGCTGGTGGGCGTGCCGGGGCTGATCCCCGAGGTGCCGTTTTTCACGCTGCTGGCGAACCGCAAATTCCCGGTGACGGACTGGATACGCACGCCGGCCGAGTTCGACTACATCGTCGAGCCCGACATCTTCCACGACCTGTTCGGCCACGTGCCGCTGCTGTTCGACCCCAGCTACGCCGACCACATCCAGGCCTACGGCAAGGGCGCGCTGAAGGCGCATGCGCTGGAGCACGGCACACACGGGACAGAGCCGATTCCCGGCGCGGTGGAAATGCTTTCGCGCCTCTACTGGTACACCATCGAGTTCGGGCTGATGCGCGAAACAAAGGGCGGCGACGAGGTCCGTGCCTACGGCGCGGGCATCCTGAGCAGCCCGGGCGAGCTGGCCTGGAGCGTAGAGTCCGCGGAACCCAAACGCATCCCGCTGCGGGACAACGACGACCTGCTGCGCTGCATGTCGTCGACCTACAAGATAGACACCTTCCAGCAGCAGTATTTTGTGATCGACAGTTTTGAGGCGCTGCTGAGGCTGACGGAGCCGGACTTCACGCCCTTCTACCGGGCGCTGGCCCAGGCGCTCGCCGCAGCCTAGGCGGGGCTGGCCATCCAGCCGTTGAGCGCGTGCCGGGTCTGCTCGGCCAGTTCGCACAAACGCGCCACCTGCTGCCCCGCATCGGTCGGCCACTGACCCTGCAGGCAGGATTGCTCCAGCACAAAGCAAGCGTCGCTGAGCGCCTCGGCGCCCACATTCGACGCCGCGCCCTTGAGGGCGTGCGCCGCGCGCGAGAGCTCGGCGCTGTCCGAGGCAGACAGCGCTTCACGGATGTCGTCAATACGGTTCGGCGCGTCGCTGGCGAACAGCGCGATCACCTCGCGCGTCATGCTGCGCTCGTCATCGTCGAATTCCTTGAACTGCTCCAGGCGGCTCCAGTCCATCAGGACCACTGAAGCCGCTTCAGCCCCCGGCGGATTGCCCAGGGCAAGTGCCGCTTCGGCCGCCATGATTTTCGCGGCGCCTGCGTCCTCGGGCTTGCGGGCGTAGCGGGCCAGCGCCTCGGACAGCTCGTCGATGCGCAGCGGCTTGGGCAGAAAGCCCACCATTCCGGCCGCCAGGCAGCGCTGGCGGTCTTCTTCGAGCACCGAGGCCGTCAGCGCGATGATGGGCGGCGCGGCGGCGCCATGTGCGGCGATGATCTCGCGCGAAGCGGCAAAACCGTCCATCACCGGCATATTGGCGTCCATCAGCACGGCGGCATAGGCCCGGGGGCCGTCGCGGCTGCTCACGCCGCCTTCGGGGCGCAGCGAGGCGGCCACGCGGTCCGCCGCCTCCCGCCCGTTGAGGGCGGTGGCGGCCTCGTAGCCCAGCTTGGCCAGCATGGCCAGCGCCACCTTGAGGTTCACCGCGTTGTCGTCGGCCACCAGGATGAACTGGTTGCGCGACTCGGGCTTGCCGGTTTCGGCCACGGCCTTGACGGCTTCCGGCGCCGAGGTGACACGGGCGATCGCCTCGAAGAGCTGCGACTGCCGGTAGGGCTTGAGCAGGCGCGCGTCAAACACCTTGGCCTGCTCACCGGTGGGCATGGTGCCCGAGGTCAGCAACACGATGCGGCTGCCCGGGTGGCGTTCGCGCAGGGTCTGGGCAAAGGTCTGGCCGTCCATCTCGGGCATGTGCATGTCGGTCACCACCACGTCCATGGGCGGCTGGCCCCGCAGCCAGTCCAGCGCTTCGGGGGCACGCTCGAACAGCGCGGGCTCCATGCCCCAACGCCTGAGTTGCTTGTCGAGGATGCGCAGGTTGACAGGCGTGTCGTCGACCACCAGCACACGCTTGCCGGCCAGGCTGACCATGTGCAACGAAGACAGCTTGGCGATCTCCGGCGCGTCGGCATAGCCCAGCCGCGCGGTGAACCAGAAGGTGGAGCCCTGGCCCGGCGCGGATTCCAGCCCGACGCCGCCGCCCATCAGCCCTGCCAGGCGCTTGCAGATGGCCAGCCCCAGGCCGGTGCCGCCGTATTTGCGGGTGGTGCTGGTGTCGACCTGCGTGAAAGACTGGAACAGCGCGGATTGGCGGTCCAGCGGGATGCCGATGCCGGAATCCTTGACGCGGAATTCAATCAGCCCGCCGCGCTCGGGCGTGGCGTCCTCCAGCACGTGGGCCGAGACGATAACCTGGCCGTGCTCGGTGAACTTGACGGCGTTGTTGACGAAGTTCAGCAGGACCTGGCGCAGGCGCGTGACGTCGCCGCGCACCCAGGTGGGCAGCTCGTCGCCCATGTCGACCAGCAGCTCCAGGCCCTTCTCCCTGGCGCGCGGCGCGCCGATGTCGCAGGCCTCCTCGATGGTGGCCAGCAGGTTCAGCGGCTCGTTTTCCAGGTCCAGCTTGCCGGACTCGATCTTGGAAAAATCCAGGATGTCGTTGATCACGCCCAGCAACTGGTCGCTGGAGACGCGCATGGTGTGCAGGTAGTCGCGCTGCTCGGGGTCCAGCGGCGTGTCGGCCAGCAAGGTGGTCATGCCCACCACGCCGTTGAGCGGGGTGCGGATCTCGTGGCTCATGGTGGCCAGGAAGGCGGCCTTGGCGCGCGCCGCGGCGAGGGCCTCCTCGCGGGAGGCGGCCAGCTCGGCGGTGCGGCTGGCGACCCGCGCCTCCAGCGTCTCGTTGGCATCCTGCAGGGCAATGTTCTGCGCGTCGATGGCGGCGCGGTTGCGCAGGATTTCCTCGGCGCTGTCGTGCATGGCCTGCGAAAGCTGCCGCACCTCGGTGATGCGGGCGTTCTGCTGCACCTGCGGCACTTCGGCGCGCGCCAGCTGTCCGGCAGCGACGCTCAAGGCCCGGAAACGCCGGCTCAGGCGGTAGGCCAGCCAGGTGGCCAGCAACGCGCCCAGCACCAGCGCCAGGACCATCACGCCCAGGGTGTTGCGCAGGGCGGCCTGGCTGGCGGCGGCGAAATCGCTTTCGGGGGCGGCCACCACCAGGCTCCAGCGCAGCCCCAGGCTCTCGCCGAACGGTTTGAGCACCACGATCAGGGTATCGCCCTCCATGGGCACACGGTGCAGGAAGGCGATGCGCTGCACGCTGTCGGGAAGGGTCTGGCCCAGGCTGGAGGCCACCTCGTTGTAGGCGCTGCGGATGATGGGGTTGCGGCTGTCCAGCGGCTTGCTGCGCTCCAGCTTGCCGCCGGCGCTGGTGAACAGCGGGTCTATCGTCGAGTTGGCGACCAGCAGCCCGCGCTCGTCGAGCAGGAAGGCGGTGCCGTGGGCGCTGAAGACCATGGTCTGCAGCAACTCCTTGAGCTGCGCCAGGTGCAGGTCCACCGCGAACACGCCCAGTGAGCCGCCGTCCACCCCGTACACCGGTTGCGCCAGCGTGATCAGCAACTGGTTGTGCGCCGCCGAGGGGGACACGGCCGTGAAGCTGCGGCCCTTGTTCTCCATGGCGGCCTGGTACCAGGGCCGGGTGCGGGGTTCGTAGTTTGCGGTATCGGCCGAGGCTTTCTGCCGGCGGTCGCCCGGGTATTCGGCCGAGAAATAGCTGCGGCCCTGCCCGCCTTCCTTGCGCACCGCCACCTGCGTGGCGCCATTGCCGCTTTGCGACAGCGCCTCCACGCCCAGGTATTCGCCGCGGTGTGTCGCCAGCACCATCTGGGGCACACGGGGGCTCATGCGGGTCATGGCAAACGCTGTCTGCTCGAACAGCGTCGGGTTCTGAATCAGCTGGCGCGCGCGTGCCACGCCGGCCTCGCCGGGCTGCTCCTGGACCAGGCCGTTGAGCACGACGTGGGCCTGCGCCAGGTGCTCCTGGGTGCTGATCTGCACCCGTTGCGCCACGCCGTCGACGGTCTTCTCGGCCAGCGTCTGCACGCTTTGCAGGTTGCTGCGGTACAAAACCCACCCCACGGTGGCGGCCGGCACGATGGAAAACAGCAGCAGGCTGGTCACCAGCACCGCGCGCAGCGACCAGCTGCGCCCGGGCAGGCTGCCTGCCGCGGCGCCCATCTGGCGCGCCGTCATGCCAGCCCCACGATTTCCACGGTGTCCAGCGGCTTGGCGCGCCCGGCGATCTGCACCAGCGCGCGCCGGCCGGTGCGCACCGCGCCGGTCACCAGCCGCGTGGCCTGCACGCTGGCGGCGATGGTCCAGTCCAGCGGAGGCTTGCCCTGGAACAGCCTGAGCGTCGCGGCCACCGTGTCGCCTATGGGTGTGGTCTGGCCGGAGCGGCCTATCAAGCCGTCCAGGCGCGCAAAGGCGACGGGGCCGCTGTGCAGGGCCACGCCCAGGGCGAAGTTCGGCAGGCCGCGCTCCGGAAAGCGCTGGCGCACATAGGTGTCTATGCGTTTGGTGGCGTCGGCCAGCCCCAGGGCCGCACGCATCGCGCGCAGGCCGTGGTTGACGGAATGGGTGTCGGCGGCGTCGACAAACACGCAGAGCATGCCGTCGCCGACGAACTGCATGTAATGCGCGCCGAACAGGTAGACGGTGTCGCCGACGCTGCTGTACAGCCGTTTGACGACGTCGCTGAGCTCCGGGCCAGACAGGCACTGCGTCCACAGGCCGTAGTCGCGCATGTCGGCGAACAGCACCGTCGCGCTGGCGAATTTGTCGTTGTCCTGCACCGCGCCGGTTTCAGGCCACTGCTGGCTCAGCGACTGCGCCATGCGTATCTCATAAAGGTCGCTGATCTTCTGGCCCTGCTCCACCAGCGCCAGTTGCACGGCCTTGTCCACGACCTGGGCGCGCATGGCCTCGGCGCGCGTCAGCTTGTTGAGCTGCGCATTGACCGCCTCGCGCAGCTCCTGCGGGGCGAAGGGCTTGGTCAGGTAGTCGTCGGCGCCGGTGGTCATGCCCTGGCGCATGTGGGTGCGGTCCTGCAGCGAGGTCAGCAGGATCACGGCGATGGTGGCCAGCGCGTCGTCGTTGCGCACCCTGTCGAGCACCTCAAAGCCGTCCAGCTGGGGCATCTGGATGTCGCTCACCACCACGTCAGGCCTGAATTCGCGGATCAGTTCCAGGCCCTTGGCGCCGTCATCGGCCTCCATGACCTCGTGACCCTCCTTCTTGAGCACCTGGGTGACCAGCATGCGTGTGCCTGCGTCATCATCAATCACCACGATCAAGGGCATACCAAACTCTCGCTGTTGTGTTTCTGGGGGCCAAGGCCGTATTTTGTCGGGAACTGCCCCGAAAATCGCAGCGCAACGCTGCTTATCAACCCGGTTTTTTTCACAAGTGCCGCGCTGTCGCGTCCAAACGCAAGGAATCCGTCTGAGGAGCGGAGGAAGAACCCTCTGCGCCCCCGCGCGGATTGGCAATGGTGGCGCGGTGATGCGCCCAATTCAGCGCTCACGCAACAGCGCTCCCAAAATCGGGTGTAATCCTTTTGCCTAGCGGGTAACTCCTCCTACAAAAAGAGGGCGTAATAGTTTGTTACTTCGCTTACGATATCCTCTAAAAAGAGGAGCTCTTCCTTATTCACGAAATGGCCGGTTTTCGGGGAAATAAAGCTCCTGACAAGAGGCGTTCAACGCCCATGGCAGAGTTACAAAAGTACCGCAGTCATTCCATCAACCGAAACACCTGGAGAAATTTATGGGCCTTTTCATGAAAGAACACGACATCTACATCGGAACGATGCTGGATGAATTGAACCTGCGTTTTGCTCCGTCGCAGGGCAAGGATTCGCACTTCGGCGGCATCCTGGAAATGGTCGACCTCCAGAAAGAGTTCAAGCTCTTCAAAAAGGGCCGCTCGTTCAAGATGAGCTGCGCCGCCCTCAATCTCGGCGCCCGCAACAACGAGGTCAAAAACCTCTGGCAGAACCTGCTGGGCAACCTGTATCGGCACGGTTCCAACAAAAAGGGCCTGGACGGCGACGCCGCCATCGTGGACGCCCTCATCAAGAACCTGGCCGCCAAAACACCGCTGCCGGTTTTCTTCACCTCCCATGACATGCGCGGCGACAAGGCCAACACGGAAGTGAAGATCATCGACAAGAGCCAGCCCATCCATTACCTGGAGCAGGACTACCTGACGATCTCCATTCCGATGCAGCCGATCTCCGCGGTCAAACAATCCGCAGCCAAGAAAGCGGACGCCAAAAAAACGGCCGCCAAGAAACCGGCCACCAAAAAGTGAGCGGGATGACAGGCTCCCATGATGACCGGGCGTCTGTCCGCTGACCATCCGCTTGCCGCGCTGTACGCGGGCATAGACCGCTACTACTCGCACAAGGTCAACATCCACGGCCCTACCCCTGCGGGGGTGGACTGGCCCTGCCTGCCCACGCAGGAACTGCGTTTTGAGCAGCTCCTGCGCGTGTCCGGCCTGCACGCGCCTTTTTCGCTGAACGACATCGGCTGCGGCTATGGCGCGCTGCTGGCCTTCCTGGCCAAGCGGCACCAGCATGCGGCACGCGTCGACTACCTTGGTGTGGATCTGTCCGCCGCCATGGTGGCCCAGGCGCGCCTTTTATGGCGCAAGCGCCCACTGACGGACTTTCTCGCGGCGAACGCCAGCCCACGGGTGGCGGACTACTCGGTCGCCAGCGGCATCTTCAATGTCAAGCTGAACCAGCCGCGGGCTTTGTGGGAAACCTTCATCGCCCGGACCCTGGCCGACATGCGCAGCAACAGCCGTGTGGGATTCGCGGTCAATTTCCTCGCCCCGCTTGCGGAAAGTGAAATGGATCCGCCGGAACTCTACCGCGCAGCGCCGGAGCGCTGGCAGCGGCACTGCGAACAGGTCCTGGGTGCTACGGTCGAGGTGTTGCAGGCATACGGACTACAGGAGGAATACACCCTGCTCGTGCGGGCGCCCCTTTGAGACGGCCGCAACGGCCCACGGTGGGCGGCGCGGCACCTAGCGCGCCATCAGTTGCGCCAGGCGGTCCCGTTCGCCCACCAACCCAGACTCATAAAGCCGGGCACCGGTAAGGGTGATCAGCTGTTCCGCCTGATTGAACAGTGAAGAAGCCTCGCTCCAGGAACCGGCGTCGGCCCTTTGTCCCAGGACACCGCCGCAGACAATCAACGCCCGGCATTCGGTCAGGCGGTTGCTGCGCTGCTGCGAAAGCGCCAACGCTTCCTTGGCCGTCGCCAGCGCCTGCTCATGGTCTCCAGCCTGGTAGTGGCGCTCGGCAAGGCTGACCCGGATTTCGGTTTCAAATTCCACCGCAGCACGGGTGCCCATAATCAGTTCGAGGGCCTGGGAATAGCTTCGCTGTGCCGACTCCAGGTCACCGGCGGTGGCCTCAACCAGGCCGCCGCACCACAAGGCGAAGGCCCTCGAGTAAGGGCTTTTATGTTCTTGCGCGATCTTGGCGACCTTGGCCGAATGCTTCTGCGCGAGCGCCGTGTCGCGAAAGCACAGGGCCAACTCCACATACAGGTAATGCGCGATCTGTTCGATCACCGGGTCGTTCAACCCCCCATCGGCGGCCTCCATTTGCTGCAGGCACTTCTTGGCTTCCTCCAGCCGGCCCATGCGTATGAGCAATCGCGCGCGAATGCCGAAGAGCCACTGTTCAATGCTGAAGTCAATGAATTCCCGGTCGAACTGGTCGATGTTGGCGACCCCCAGCAGGGCGGCGTCGTTCGCATCCAGGCCCTGTTCCAGCAAGCCTGCCCAACCATAGGCCTGGCTGAGCGCCACATTAAGCATGGCAACCCGGCCCACATCCTTTCCCGGGGGCGTCAGCGACAGCGCGTTGCGCACGCATTGCACATAGTCATCGGCCGGCCCACCACCCGACTGGACGATGCGCGCCTGCGCGAACAGCAGCAGCTGCTCCAGCCGTGTGTCCGCCTGCCTGGCCAGATCAATCGCTTCGTGGCTGATCTTCTGGACCTCCTGCGGATCCAGCCCTTCGCGCCAGCCGAGGTACATGATGCGCCCGCCTGCCAAGGCCCTGAGGATATCGATGCTGGGTGATCGCTCCTGCCCCTCCAGCAATGCCCACACCTTGCGCCAATGCTTGATCGCCTGGCCGGAGTTGGTCGAGCCCGTCCATTTGGCGGCGCGGGCCTCATGCTGCGCCGCATTCACAAGCTGGCCGGCGGCTTCGTAGTGATAGGCGATAAGCGCGGCAAACTCGCCGGGCTGCGCGCTGTAGTGCGCCTCCATGGCAATGGCCACCGCGGCATGTAGATTGGCGCGTCGCGCCCTGAGCTGGGTGCTGTAGGCCACTTCCTGGATGAGAGGATGGCGAAAGGCGAAGCGGCGCCCGCCCGCGATCTCCCGCAGCAGTTGCAGCAGTTCAGCTTCACACAGGCCGTCCAGGCCGGTTTCGAGCTGGCTCACCAGGTATACGGCCACTTCCTGGAGCACGGCCAACGGAATCTCCTTGCCGATCACGGAGCAGATGTGCAGCAATGTCCTCTGGGTGGCGACAAGCCGGTCTATACGCTCCCCGATCACGGCCTGCACTGTGGCAGGTAAGGTGTGGACCAGGGAGGCGATGTCCGATTTCCGGTGGCCTGAAGCACCGAGGGATTCGCTTTTTTCGACCAGCGAATGCATTAACTCTTCGGCGAAGAAAGGGTTGCCGGCCGAGCGCTCCACGATGAGGGGGAAAAAATCGAGCAACTCTGGATGGTGGCGCAGCCGGTCGCGCACCAGTTCCTCCGTATCGGACAAACTCAGCTCCGCCAGCTGCATGACCCGGAAGTGGCGCATCGTCCACCACGGAGCCTGGTAACCCGGCCGGTAGTTGAGCAGCAGCAATGTCCTGGTTCCAGCCACGGCGGCGACCAGCGCCGAAAGAAACTCCGCACTGGCATCGTCCAGCCAATGAAGATCTTCAAAAATGATGACGGAGGTGTTGGCCCCAGCCTGTTTTACGAGTTCATGCAGCAGGCCCAGCAGCCTGGCGCGCCGTGCCTTGGCGTTCAGCGTACATGGCTGGCTGTTCGGGTCGGCCACGCCCAGGAACTCGCTGAGCAACGCGAGGTCGTCCTGCATCACCACCCCGAGCTTTGCCAGCCCCTGCGCAATGCACTCCCGCGCCTGGGCCGCATCGTGCTCCGGCGTGATGTGGAAAAAGCAGCTCCGCAGCAAGAGCAGGACCGGCTGCAAGGGAGTGGCGTGGCCGTAAAGTTGGGTCCTGACTTCAGACACCGGAACGCAGCGGATATGGCACCACTGCGAAAATTCATGGCAGAGCCGGCTCTTGCCAGTGCCAGGGGCACCGGACAAGCCAATCACGGAGCCTTCGCCGTTCTCGGCGCGGCGCAGCGCATCCTGCAGCGCGCTCAGCTCTTGCGCACGCCCGCGAAAAGGCGACAGCGCGGCCTCATGAAAGCTGTGGCTCTGCACGTCGTTTTTCATACCCAGCAGGGCGTGCAGTTCGACGGGTTCCGCGATGCCCCTGAGCGGGTGCTTGCCCATGGGCCGGGTCTCGCAGGCCGAGCGCACCAGCGACAGGCAGTCAGCCGTCAGGCAGATTCCGCCGGGTTCCGCCAATGCCACCACGCGGCTGGCCAGGTGAATCGAATGGCCGTGCACGCCGCCGCCTCGGGTGGCGTCGACCGCCTCAGGGTCCAGCGCGACCTGGCCCGAATGCAGGCCAACCCGGATCCGCAGGCTCGAGTCGGGACCTTCGAAAGCCATCTGCATCGCCAGCGCGGCCTCGCAGGCAAGGTTGGCATGGCCTTCCAGCGCGCGGGGCACACCGAACAGGGCCATGATGCCGTCACCGAGCGTGCGCACCACGGTGCCGCCGAAGCGCTCCACCGCATTGCACATGCGCTGCACGGCAGGCCGCAACTGCTCCATGGCTTGCTCCGGGTCCAGCCCGGCCACATGCTCGGTGGAGCTGACAACGTCCGCGAACAGGATGGTGGCGTGCTTGAGCGCACCCCATTGAATTTCCGAGACCAGCGGGGGGGCGCTGGCGGGCTCCTGCACATTGAGCCCAAAGGCGGCGCCACAGTTACCGCAAAACCGGTTGCTCACCGGATTCACGGTCAGGCACGAAACGCAGCGCAACGACATCTTCTTTTAGTCCCTCTCCACAACAGGAAAACCACCAAGCCGAATCGTTGCACGACCCTCGCAACAAATCAAGGCATTAGTGGCTTTGCGTCAGGGGAGCACCTTTACGGCCTGCCATGCTGAAACCACGGCGATGTACTCTTTTGACTTACTGCCGAAGCGCGCGCCAGCGACGCGGCTTGTCGCTCGCGCTGCGTCCAGGAAGCTGGCCTTGGGCTTGAGTTTGGGGAAAGCCTCGTACCAGATAAGCCCGGCCTTCTCCCAAGAGAAGCCGCCTATTTTTTTGGCAGCCAGGTAAAACGCATGATTCGGGATGCCGGAACTGTCGTGCACGTCGGCGCCGTCGACATACTGCTCCATGGTCTTGAACTGATCGTCGTCATACCAGGTCAGCTTGCGGTTGCCGGGGTCTTTGAGCGATCGTATGGCCTTGCCGTGCTGTGGCGCGAGCATGTTCTCGCCGAGCAGCCAGTTCGCCTGCGCCGCCGTCTGGCCCAGATGCCACTGCTTGACCAGGCTGCCCATGACATCGGAGAAGGATTCGTTGAGGGCGCCGGCCTGGCCCTGGAGCATGTGCGTCTGCTCCTCGAACTCGCGGTCTTTGCGCGCGAGCTTGACCACGCCCAGGCCGCCGGGGATCATGTGCTGGACGACGCCATGGGTCAGTTCGTGGGTGATGATGTCCAGTGCCTCGGTGAAGCCTCCGACATTCTCGTCGCCGTCGCCGTAGACCATCTGCTCCCCGGTCCACATGGCGTTAGCAAAATTTTTGCCGAAATGCACGGCCGACTCCACACGCATGCTGCGGTCATCGAGGGAATCCCTCCCAAAAACCCGATGGAAAAAATCCAGGGCAATGCCGGTGTTGTCGTACACCTGGTTGACGCTGCGGTCCTTGACTGGCTTGTCTCCCTCATGCCGCACCGGCTTGCCTGGCAGGTCGGTGTCGAAGCCGGCATTAAAAATACTGCGGCGATAGGCCTGCGCCGGCATGAAGGACTGGGGGGACTGGACCGTGCGGGGAACGGGCGCCTGCTTGGCGCAGACATGGCGGTGCGTGCGCAGCCGCATGCTGTTTTCGATGTGCTCATTGAGCCGCTGGCGCTCCTCTTCCCCGGATTTCTCGGCGAGCTTGCGAAAAAGCTTGGACGGGACGGCAAAACAAAAGCAGCGGTACGCGGGTTTCACGAATTCGGCCCTTCAGTGCGAAAAAAGCCGGGGCGCAAATGCCAACAGGCTCAAGCCGCCCGAATGCGGCACACTGAAGCCGATGGCACGGCAATCCACCAAACAAGGCTTGCCATAGGCTCCCGTGCCAATGCGAACGTCAGCAGCAGCGACACCGGTACGCCCAAGCACCATTCGCAGCACCGCGCGCGTTGCCTGGCGCTGACGGCGCTCTTCGGGCGGGACGATGCCGGAATACTGCTGCGGCAGGAAGTACGCAAGCGTCGAATAGCTCTTTTGCACGCTGAACTGTCCCAGCGTGATGATCACACTGAAAAGAGGCAATAACAGGGTGCTGAAAAGCATCCCGATGAGATATGCAGAGCCCACCCATCCGGCATAAACGATATCAATGCGCCCTTCCGACACGAGAGACAGAATCAGAAAAGGCAATATTTGAAACGGGAGGGAGCCTGTCGCTGAAAAAACACCGGCCCCAATTAGTACGCGCAAAATTACTCCAATCTGAAATCCCGATGGTCTTTTCGCTCACCTGGCACCCTATCGCCTTCAGCACAGGATCAGAAGTTGAACACTGCGGACGATATTTTCCCAAGGCGGCTAGCCCATCCAGGATGGCGACGTTCACCCCAGTTTTTGTATAAGGCAGCCGCAAAGCGGACCTTTAGTGCATCAAAACCGCAGCTAAATGCAATCTACCATGGGTTTTGCTCAAGCATAACAATTCCGATGTTTCTGTAGATAAAGCCGCGCGCAGTATTTCCATTACCCGCGTTCTCCTCCAAAATGAGGAGGTAAAACTTTGTTACACCATTTACGATGAATCCCCCGACCGAATTACCTACCCGCATGGGCCGAAGCACGAAGGTGCTGCTGGTCATGGATGTGGTGGAGTCCGTCAGGATCATGGAGCAGGATCAAGATGATTTCGTACAGAGGTGGCAACAACTGGTGCTGCAAGCTGAGCAGCAAATTCTGCCGCAGCATGGCGGCCGCATCGTCAAAAGCCTGGGTGACGGCCTGATGCTGGAATTTGCCAACGCGCAAGGCGGTATCAAGGCGGCGTTTGCCATGCAGGATTTCAGCCAGCAGGCCAATTCCGGCCTGCAGCCCGAGCAGCAGATGCATCTGCGTATGGGCGGCCACCTGGCCAGCTTCGTGGCCGACCAGCACGACATTTACGGCACCGACGTCAATCTGACTGCGCGCTTTTGTACGCTGGCGGGTCCCGGTGAACTGGTGGTAACGGCCGAGTTGCGCGACAACCTCACCGCCAATCTGGATGCCGACGTTGAAGACCTGGGTGAATGCCACCTCAAGCATGTTGAGAAACCCGTTCGTGCTTACCGCATAGGCCCGATCGGCGAGCATCCGGTCATCGCCCACGGTAGTGCTGTGCGCCTCGACTTGCGGCCCACCATCGCGGTCATCCCCTTTGCAATGCGAAGCACCGAACCCGGGCATGAAATGCTGGGTGAAGCACTGGCAGACGAGGTAATCGCCTCACTGTCCCGGACCTCGGAACTGCACGTCATCTCGCGGCTGTCCACGACGGTCTTTCGCGAACGGCATGAGGCAATTGAGGATATCCGCACACACTTGGGTGCGACCTATATCCTCTCAGGCACCTGCCGCAGTGCGGGCACGCAGTTGGCGTTGTTTGTAGAGCTCATTGACGCCAAAACCGAGAAACTGGTGTGGGCGGACAATCTCAAGGGGCAAGTACACGGCGTGTTTGCCACAGATGATGAGTTGATCTCCCGGCTCGTGGCGGCCATCAGTTCTTCCATCATGTCCCAGCAACTGCAACGTGCCCGGAGCCAGGCGCTGCCGACTCTGGATGGCTACACGCTGCTGTTGGGTGCGGTCGCGCTGATGCACCGTACAGGATTTAGCGAATTTGACCGTGCTCGCGAGATGTTGGAACACCTGATTGATCGAAGCCGCCGGCATCCGGTTCCTCATGCCTGGCTGGCCAAATGGCATGTTCTGCGGGTTCAGCAAGGTTGGACGGAAAATGCGGAACTCGAGGCAAAGCGGGCACTTGATTGCACCAAGAGGGCGCTGGACTTCGAGCCGGAATGTACCCTGGCATTGACGGTTGATGGATTCGTTCACACCAATTTGCTAAAAGACTTTGATACCGCGACACAGCGCTATGAGCACGCTTTGTCGATCAATCCCAGCGAGTCGATGGCATGGCTTCTGATGGGAACGCTTCATGCATTCAGGGGCGAGGGAGAAGTTGCACTCAAGGCCAGCGAAAGAGCCCTGGGCCTGTCCCCATTGGATCCGATCCGCTATTTTTACGATGCCTTGGCAGCTTCTGCCGCAATTTCAGCGGGAAATTACCCGCGAGCCATTGAGTTGGCAAAGCGATCCCTGAGGGTCAACCGCACCCACACGTCAACCCTGCGCGCTCTCGCAATTGCGCAGTCGCTCGATGGGCAAGTGGAAGAAGCCAAAAAGACCGTCACTCAGCTTCTGTTGCTGGAACCTACATTGACTGTGACCAGCTTTTTGCAACGGTCCCCGAGTAGTCGATTTGAGATGGGGCGGATTTGCGCAGATGCACTGAGCGTCGCGGGCTTACCTGCATAGTTTTTTCATACAAATAAGAGGAGAAGGAAGATGAGCATTAATGGTGGCTTCGGCGGTTTTGGTGGCTTCGGTGGCTTCGGTGGCTTCGGTGGCTTTGGCGGTTTCGGTGGTTTTGGTGGTTTCGGCGCGCCGGACGCCAATCCCTTGCTGGCCGATGGCATGACAAAAAGCAGCGCGGCCCTCGCAGGGCCATTCCAGGGGCCGACCTTGCCGGTCAACCTTCCCCTTCCCATCGACAAGCCGGACCGGCTGGCGCAGTGGGCGGCTGAGCGGCGCCTGCAGGTCTGCGCGCTTGAACTGATGGGCGGCCTTCACTTCGGTGTTCATTTGGCGCGCGAGTCGGTCACCCTGGGGTTTGTGGACCTCAACAAGAAACCGCTCAAGGACCATGCCATTGTTCGCCTGGTTCGTCCCACGGCCAAGGTGTTCAAACAACAGGTGGGGCTGGTGGCCAACTATGCGGAGCTGCGTGAAGACCGCGGCAGCGAAATCCTGAGCCAGATGACGCCACAGGTCCCGTATTGGGGATCCATCGTGGGCCTGCAGCCGCACCGCCATAAATGGACGCTGGAGCTGATCGCCTTGACATTGGCGCTCACGTCCGACGTGGAGATGCGCTTCAAGCACGCCTTCGCCTGCCCGCGTCCCATGGAGCTGTCGCCGCAGATCCAGCCCATGATTGACACCCCCGGCCATGCCAGTTGGCCCAGCGGGCATGCCACCGAAGCCTTCGCCGTCGCCACGGTGCTGCTGGCCTTGCTGGAAAGCGCCAACGGCACGGCGGCCAAATACCGGGAGCAACTGGAGCGGCAAGCGGCGCGCATCGCGGTGAATCGCACGGTGGCAGGCCTGCACTACCCGGTGGACAGCGCCGTGGGCCGGCTGCTCGGCACCGCGCTGGGCGAGTTTTTCGCGGCGCGCTGCCTTGGCAGCAACCAGCTGCATGAACGCGGTTTCGACGGCCGCAAGTTTCACGATCCACAGGGCGACGTTGTCGATTTCGACCTGCGCGTTCCGATGGACGACAACCACAGCGGCTACTACCAGTACCTCACCAAAATCGGTACCGTGGCGGCCTCGCCGCTACTGGCCTTTATGTGGTCCAAGGCGGCCAAAGAGTGGGAACCCCTGAAGTAAGGACACCCATGACCTGGCACAAACTTCCCAAAGGCGGCTTCACCGGCATTGACTGGGGCAAACCGGACGCGACGAACGGCTTCGATCCCTACCTGATATGGGCTGAGGCCGATAGCTTCGTGGGTTACGGCGGCACACAGCCGAAGTGGCTTGCTGTGGCGATTGAACTCAACCCCGGCGTCAGCGTCGCCCAGTTGATAAGCGCGGCCTCGCCGCAATGGCTGCATGTGCCGCCGGTGTACACCTCCAGTGCCGCACCGGCTGGGTTGCGTTACTGCACAGCCCGCGTCAAGCCGGCGTTCTTCAAGCACATCCAGCCGGGCGGCAACCTGCACGCGCTGGTCAAACGGCTGGAGCTGGGTTTGGCCGCTGGCCTTCACACGGAAGGCCCGGGCTTCATCGGGACGACGACCGGCGCCCCGCCCCTGCTCAAGGGCAAGGTCATGGCGCTGATCGACGACGGACTGGCTTTTGCCAATGCCAGCTTCTTGCACAAGGGCAAGGCGCGTACGCGCTACTTTTGGCGGCAGGACGGCAAAGGCGTGGGCCGATCGCCGGTCGGCCTGGGTTACGGCCATGAGCTGACGGCCGCCGACATCAACCAGGCGATGCAGCAGCGCAGCTACAACGGTCTGGTGGATGAAGGCGAGGTGTACCGGCATTTCAAGCTCAAGGCGCTGGAAAAGCGCGTCAGCCACGGCACGCATGTGCTGGACCTGGCGTGCGGCCCGCGCACGCTGGTGGCGCAGATGGCCGATCTCCCGCCCGGTTTTGACGGGCCGGCCAGCTGGGCCCTGGCCGATGACGATGCCAGCCGCTGCGACATCGTCGCCGTGCAGCTGGACTACGACACCGTGGCCGATACTTCGGGCGGCTCGATGAACGTACACGTCCTTGATGGATTGATGTATGTTCTTTCCCGCTGCGCGCATGACGCGAAAATCGTGACCAACATCAGCTTCGGCACCCTGGCCGGGCCGCATGACGGAAGTTCACTGCTGGAAGCGGCGATGGACCAGCTGATCACGCTGTGCGGCCAGCGGCTGCGGATCGTGCTGGCGGCAGGCAACAGCTACCAGTTGCGCACGCACGCCAACGTGACCTTGGCAAAAAATGAGCACGCAGTGCTGCACTGGCGCGGGCAACCCAATGACGCCACCGAAAACTTCCTGGAGTTATGGCTACCGCCGCAGGCCCACGGCATCCGGATAGAAATCACGCCTCCTGGACACGCCGCACTACCGGCGCTGGACTTCGGCGAGTCCCGCATGTGGACGGGCAACGGCACGCAACCGCTGTGCGCGCTGATTTACCCCAAAAGCGTGGCAACCGGCACACACGGCACCTGCGCGCTGATCGCTTTGGCACCCACCTTCAGTTTCGACAAGGGTGTCGCCACGGCCCCTAGCGGCGTGTGGCAGATCAAGCTGACCAACACGAAGCCGGGCAAGGTCACGATAGACGCCTATGTGGAACGTGACGACGTGGTGACCGGCCCGCGAGGCGGGCGCCAATCGCACTTTGAAGACAAGCTGTACGACATGAGCGGGAACCCGTGGTCATTCGTGGATCACCCCGACAATCCGACCTTGATCCGGCGCAGCGGCAATTTCAACAGCATTGCCACCGGACGCAAGACGGTATCCGTGGGTGGCACGCGGATCGTGGGCTCACACTGGGCGCATTACTCCCCGCAAAAGCCGGACCCCGATGCAGGCAGGCCTGAGCGTCCCGGTGTGGTGAAAACCGCCAGCACCGCGGCGTTCAGTGATGAGAATCCCGCCTTGACGGGGGTTCGGGCTGCCGGCACCTACAGCAGTTCAGCCGTCCGGCTAAAGGGTACCAGTGCCGCGGCGCCGCAGGAAACGCGGCGCATCTTTAACGCGATATAGACCGCCCTCGCCGCTACCAGCGACTGGGCAGTTTCTTGAGCAGGGTGATGCGCTTGGTGCCCATCTCGATGTAGCCGCCCTTTTCAAGGTCTTTGAGCAGGCGGCTGACCATCTCGCGCGAGGCGCCGACGCGGCTGGCGATATCCTGGTGGGTGATCGCCTCCAAGGTGACGCCCTCGGCGGTATCGCGGGTCGCGACGTCGTCGTGGGCTTCCAGCACGGCAATCAATCGCCCATACACGTCAAGCAACGCCATATTGCGGGCGGCTTCCGTGGCGGTGCGGGCACGGCGGATGACCTGGACCACCAGATTGATGGCGAATCCTGGCTCATCGACCAAGTGTTCGCTCACTTCCGCGCGACTGAGCACGGCGCAGGTACAGGGCTCCAGGGTGATGACCGAGGCGGAACGAGGCCCTCCGTCCAGCGACATTTCACCGAAGTAGTCGCCTGAATGAATCCTGCCGTAGGTGATTTCACGGCCGCTTTCGTCCATGGAGAACACCTTGACGCTGCCTTTGAGCAGCACGAACAGGCTGTCCCCGATTTCGCCCTCATTGATGACGACCGCCTTTTTGGGGTAACTTCGCACCGCGCCGCGCATGGCCAGGGTGCGTAATTCGGGGGTCAAATGGGCGTAAAGATCTTCTTCGGGAGGCATATGCGGACTCATGTTATGAGTCGTAATCTAGCACGTTGCCGGCCGTCCCGACGCGAATATCAATGTCAATGAATCTGTCCGATCGACAAGGGGGCGATGGGCGGCAGGATCGCCACGCGATTGACCAATTCCCGGACACCGCTGGAGGCGGTCTTGGCACACAGGCTGCGCACATGGCTGCGCACGGTGGAGACGGCGACTTTCATCTGCGTGGCGATCTCGGGCGTGCTCAGGCAGCGGCATAGCAAGACCAGCACCTGCTCTTCCGTGTGGGTGAGGCCGTGGTTGCGGGCGAACGCACCGAACACGCCGGACTCGCTCACCCCCACGCGCGACAACATGAGCGCGATCCGGTCACAGGGGCTGCCAGGCTGGCGCTGCAGCGGGACCAGGGCCAGGGTGAAATCCACGCCCTCTGCCGCCAGCTTGATGAGGCCGCGCTTGCCGGCCATGGCCTTGCCCAGGGCATTCTGGAAGGCTTTGGCGTCGGCCGGCATGAGGACCTTCAACTCGCCCCGCTCCGCACCCAGCACGGCGGCGCGGTCGAGTTCGCGCCGGGCGGCCTGGTTGGCGTGCAGTATCTTTCCCTGGGTGCTGACGATGAGCACGCCGTGGGCCAGCTCATCCAGCAGCAGGGCCAACAGTGCCGGCGCCGGATCAGTTTCGTCCAGGGAAAAAGGAGGGGCGGCCTCCAGGAAGGCGGCTTCGGGCTGTGCATACAAGGTCACGGGGCGCTCCATCCTACAAATAGATGAGCATAAAAAGCCAGGCCGAATGTGGATAGTGAATATGCAGGGTCATTCTTGTGAGAAATTCACATGAATTTGCCCCCAGGGCCGCTTTTCAGGCCGGCTCGCGCTCCAGCATGGCCAGGGTGGCGTCCATGACCTGCGGCAGGAAGGCCATCTGCACGTGGGCGGCGCCGCGGACCAAGCGGTTGTCGGCGCCGGGCAAGGTAGCCGTTGATGTCGGGAACACGATGTTGTCGCAGTTGGAATACCAGCACGTGAACAGCGCATGGCGGCCAGCCGGCATCTCGTGGTCCAGCTGCGTCTGCCAGTCGGACTGCAAGCGCATCTGGCGGCCATTGTGGCCATGGCCGAAGCGTGCCAGCCAGGTCCCTCGGTGCGGCGATCCTATGGTGACCACATGGAAAACGCGGGCCTCGGCTCGCATGCGCTTGAGCCAGGCCCGGACAGCCAGCCCGCCCATGCTATGGCATACCAGCAGCGGCGGCAGGCCGGTGGCCTCGGTGACCTGGCGGACCGCCTCGTCGATCTGCGGCGCATAGTCGTCGATGGAGCCGAACAGGGGTTCGAGGTTGACGGCGACAAAGGCGCGACCGCCAGCCCGGACGCGTTGCAGCCAGGGCGTCCACAAACCGCGGTTGCAGAAGAAGCCGTGCACAAACACGACGCCGCGGCGCCCCTGGACAGCTGTAACGGGCGCAAGCTGGTCCGGCACCACGTTCATGCGAAAGGGCTGGCGCCAGCAGAACACGCGCGGCGCCGTCAGGGTCTCGCCCACCCAGGCTCGCAGCAGTTCCATCCAGGTAGGCTGCGGCGCCGGGTCTTGTTTGTTGACATGATGGAGGAAAACGAATTCGAGGGCCAGGAAAACGGTGTAGCCCAGCACGAAGACCAGAAACCCCGTGACGGCCAGCACAGGGGAGTCGCTGCGGAACCAGAACAGCCAGCCAAAGGCCGCTGCGACCAGGGACAGGGTGATGAGTCTTTGCAGGTGGGCCAGCATGGATGGGAGATGGAAAAAGAAGCGGATCAAGCCGCAGTATCTCAGGCCAGTGTGACAACCCGGCCCGAGAGCCTGCCGGCCAGGTCCTGCGCCAGGCGGTTCACCATGCCGTAAATGGAGAGCTGGGGGTTCGCGCCTATGCTGGTCGGAAACAGCGAGCCGTCGTGGATCGACAGATTCTCAAGTTGCCAATGGACGCCGTCCGGCCGGATGACGCCCTGGCGTTCGGTGCCGGCCAGGCCGCAGCCGCCCATGACGTGGGCGCTCACAACCCGCGTCAGCAGGGGCTTCATGGGCAAGGCATTGACCGCGTCGCGCGCCTGCGCCCAGGAGGTGTAGGGCTGGGCCATCTCGTGCAGCGGCAGCACCTGTTTCGCGCCCGCAGCGAACTGGATTTCCATCATCGACAGCAAGGCCCTGCGCCCTCCCTCCATCACGTAGTCCGTGAGCGGGTAGTCCAGCACGGCGGAGTTGTCGCTGCGCAGCTTGACCTGCCCACCCGGCGACGCGTCATGAAAGCCGTCGCGCAACAGCGCCAGCAAGGTATGGTTGTAGGGGAAGGATTTGAGCAGCTCGTGCTGGCCCTGGCCGAAGCCCGGCACCGTCGACGCAAAAATCACCGGATGCAGCGGCGGGGCCTCGAGCTTGTAGCCTATGGGACCGTCGATCGCCTGGGTTTCCAGGAAATGGTCGGAGTAAATGGTTTGCGGTGCGCCGTTCCAGGCTTCCACTTTTTGCTCGAATACGCTGGAAGACATGACCACGGGGTGCAGAAAGGTGCGGGCGCCGAGTACGCCATGCGGATCGGGCGCCTGCGAACGCAGCAGCACGGCCGGCGAGTTGATGGCGCCGCCGGCGAGCACATAATGTTTCGCGGCGATCCTGATAGTCTCGCCTGCGCCCATGCTGCGGCATACGAGCGCGGTGACCTTGCCGTTGGCCAGCTCAAAGCGTTCCGCGCGGGTCTCGGTCAGCAGCTGCGCGCCCTTGTCGAGCGCTGCGGGGATGGTGGTGACCAGCATGGACTGCTTGGCATTGGTCGGGCAGCCCAGGCCGCAGGAGCCGAGGTTCCAGCAACCTTTGACATTGCGCGAAATGGCCGATGCGGGAATCCCGAGCCTGGCCGCGCCTCTGCGCAGCAAGTCGTTGTTCTCGTTGGGAGGCACCAGCCAGGGCGTGATGTTGAGGCGCTGCTCCGCCTGAGCGAAGTAGGGCGCCAGCGCATCCGTGGTGTAGCCGTCCAGCCCGAACCGGTCCTGCCAGAACTTGAGCGTGGAGTTTGGCGTGCGAAAGGAGCTGGTCCAGTTCACCGTGGTGGAGCCGCCCACGCAGCGGCCCTGCAGGATGTTGATGGCCTTGTCCTCGGTCTTGCGCGCCGCGCTTTCCTGGTACAGCGAGGGATAGGCTTCTGATTCTTTCTGGTTGAAGTCGCTGCTGCTTTTGAGCGGGCCCTCTTCAACAATCACCACCTGCAGGCCGGCCTTGGCCAGCAGCTCGGCCGTGATGCCGGCGCCGGCGCCGCTTCCGATGATGGCGACGTCGCAGCCGATGTTTTTCGGCGCAGGCCCGAGCGCACCGCCCATGACTTTCCAGCCACGTGCGATGCCCTCGCGGATCGGGTCTTTCAATTGGCTCATGCTGCTTGGGGTGGTCTTTAGATCTTCATGGGGCCGGGATATCCCAGCAGCGGCCAGCTGGCCGGATCGGAAAAATACGCGCCCGCGGTGATGTCGTGCAAGGCGGCGTAGGCCTGCTGGCGCAAGGCCAGCCTGGACAGGCGCATGTCCTGAAGTGATCGCTGGATGTCGGCGATGGACGCCTCGTCCCACGGTTGGCTCAGACCGGCCAGGGTGCGCCGGCCCGCGGCACTTGCGAGCAAGGCCAGCAGTTGCGAGAGTTCGGCCTGCGCGTGCGGCGGCAGGGCCTGCACCAGCACGTCGATGCGGCCGAGCAGGCCGTCCAGTGCGATGTGCCGCGCGCCGTCTTCGGCCGGCAGCGTCTTGTCCAGCACGGCCCTTCCAACGGCGGAAAATACTTCACGGCCCGAGGCGCTCAACGTGCCGCCGGCGAGGCCGGGCTGCAGCAACGCGGCCGTGCCGCCGGCAACCAGCAGCACGGCAGCCGACGCTGCGCCGAGCTTGAGGAGCGTTCTTCTTTGCATCCCGGCAGTTTCGCATGGGCATTTAAGTTTCAATAGGGGCCCGTACCTAGATAAACTCCGGGTTTGTATGGACGCCTCCGCACAACAAATACACGACGCGCTAGAGACCGTGGCCAGGCTTCGGCAACAGCACAGGGCCGACCCGCCGCTGGCCCGGGCCAGCGCCGAGGTCAAGCGCTTCCAGGCGCGCCGCTTCCAGGCCACTTATTCCGACCTGCTGCACAGCCATCGGTATAAAACGGCGGCTTCGTTTTTTCTGCAGGAGCTCTACAGCGACAAGGACTATGCCGAGCGCGACCAACAGTTCGCGCGTATCGCCGGCACCATCGCCAAGCTTTTTCCGCAACCCGTGGTCAATACCGCGGCGGCGCTGGCGGAAGTGCACGCGCTGACGGAACAGCTCGACGACCTGATGGCGCGCGAATGGCTGACGGATGTTGAGGCCGTCCCCCAAAGCAGTGACTGCGCGCGTTACATCCGCTGTTGGCGCCGCGTCGGGGACATCGCCGCGCGCGAGCGGCAACTCGAGGTGGTGCTGCACCTGGGACGGGAGCTGGACCGTCTGACACGAATGTTCGGGCTTCGCACCCTGCTCAAGATGATGCGCGGTCCCGCGGCGGCGGCCGGGCTGAACTCGCTGCAGCAATTCCTGGAAACCGGCTTCGATGCATTCGCCGATATGCGCGGAGCGGGCGAGTTTCTCAAGCTCATCAAAGACCGCGAGACGGCATGGATTCACGCCCTCTTTGAGGACGACGCTGTCACCTGCGAGACCAGATTGGGCCATTTGCTCGCGGCCGGGCCCTGATATCGCGCCGGCATTAGGACAAGCCCCATACGGATTCCCTCGCGCGGCTTTCACAATGAGCAGCAAGGAGTTTGTATGAACAAGCATTGGCTCAAGAGTTATCCCGAAGGCGTTTCGCACGAAATTAACACCGAACAGTTCCGTTCACTGACGCACCTGCTGGAGGAGTCGTTCAAGAAGAACGCGGCCAAGCCGTTCTCGGTGTGCATGGATCGCTGGATGAGCTACGGCCAGCTCGATGACCTTTCTTCGGCGCTGGGCGCCTGGCTGCAAACCCTGGGCCTGGAACCCGGTGCCCGCGTGGCCATCATGCTGCCCAACGTACCGCAGTTTGCCGTCACCATGGCAGCCATCCTGCGCGTGGGCTACACCTGCGTCAACGTTAACCCGCTCTACACCGCGCGGGAGCTGGAGCACCAGTTGCGCGACTCCGGCGCGACGACCATCGTGATCCTGGAAAACTTCGCGGCCACCCTGGCGGAGGTGATTGAACGCACGCCGGTGAAGAACGTCGTCATGGCTTCCATGGGTGATTTGCTGGGTTTCTGGTACGGACAGTGGATCACTTTCGCGGTCCGCCACCTCGCCAAGCTGGTGCCGGCGTACAAGCTGCCATTGAGCGAAGGGCGCAGCGTCACCGCCTTCAATCGCGCGATTGCCGAGGGCAGCCGCCTGGCGCTCAAGCCCGCGCAAAGCACATTGGATTCCATTGCATTTTTGCAATACACCGGCGGCACCACCGGCCTGTCTAAGGGTGCAGTGCTTACCCATCGCAACATCGTCGCCGCAATTTTGCAGGCCGAGGAATGGTTCACGCCCGCACTGAAGCGGATCGGCGACGTCAGCAAAACCAACAACATTGCGGCCCTGCCGCTGTACCACATCTTCGCGCTGACGCTGTGCCTGCTGACCATCCGCTGGGGCGCCCATCTGACGCTGATTCCCAATCCGCGCGACTTCGGAAAGTTCATTGAAGTTCTCAAGAAGCGGCCGTTTCACCTGCTGCCGGCGGTCAACACCTTGTTCAACGCACTGCTTCAGCACCCACAGTTCAAGACAGTGGACTTCTCCAGCCTGTGTGTTTCCCAGGCCGGCGGCATGGCCGCATCCGAAGGCACGGCGAAGCACTGGCTGCAGGTCACAGGTTGCCCCATGATCGAGGGCTGGGGCATGAGTGAGACTTGCGCGATCGGCACCAACAATCCGGTGACCAACAAGGATTTCACCGGCACCATAGGATTGCCTCTGCCCAGCATCGAGGTCGCGATCAAGGATGACGATGGCAAGTCGCTCGCGATAGGGGAGTCCGGCGAGATCTGCATCAAGGGTCCGCAGGTCATGACGGGCTACTACCAGCAGCCGGAAGAGAACAAGAAGGCGTTCACCTCCGACGGCTTCATGCGCACGGGCGACATCGGCATCATGGACGAGCGTGGATACACCAAAATCATCGACCGCAAGAAGGACATGATCATTGTTTCCGGCTTTAATGTCTTCCCCAACGAGCTTGAGAACGTGATTTCCCTGTGTCCTGGTGTCATTGAATGTGCGGCCATCGGTATTGCGGACGACAAACAGGGTGAGGCCATCAAGGTTTTTGTTGTCAAGAACGACCCTACACTGACCGAGGACGACGTGAGCGCCTATTGCAAGCAACACCTCACGGGCTACAAGCGCCCCAAATACATCGAATTCCGCGATGACCTACCCAAAACCAACGTCGGAAAGATCCTCAGGCGTGAATTGCGCGCGTCGGCCTGAGTTTTTTTTCGGCAGTAGTTGCTGATGGCTGCGCCGGATTTCCCGCCTGGGCTGCATGTTTTCGAGCGTGGCTGGCTCTCCGCCAACAATATTTTGTTCACGGGTGGTGACGAAACCCTGCTGGTCGACAGCGGCTATTGCACGCACGCGGCGCAAACACTCTCGCTGGTGGAGTCCGCTCTGGGTTCGCGGCCTCTCGATAGGCTCATCAACACGCATTTGCACAGCGACCACTGCGGCGGTAATGCGGCTTTGCAGGCGCGTTATCCAGGCCTTCGTACTTTTATTCCACCTGGCCACTCAAAACAAGTTGCGGATTGGGATCCGGTAGCGCTGACTTATTTGCCGACAGGGCAGCTTTGTCCGCGGTTCAGCTTTACGCAGACGATCCAGCCGGGGATTTCCATGCGTTTTGGATCGGCGATGTGGCAGGTTCATGCGGCGCCTGGGCACGATCCGCACTCGCTGGTGTTTTTTGAACCTCGGACTCGGGTGCTAATTTCCGCGGATGCCCTGTGGGAAAACGGATTTGGTGTGGTATTTCCAGAGCTCGAGGGCGCGGATGCATTCTCCGAAGTCGCTGCGACCCTTGATCTGATTGAGCATCTGAATCCAAAAACCGTGATTCCCGGGCATGGACGTGTCTTTGCCTATGCGCCCGAGGTGTTGGCACGAGCACGCCAGCGCCTGGATTCATTCGTCAGCAAGCCATCGAGGCATGCACAGCATGCCGCGAAAGTTCTGCTCAAGTTCAAGTTGCTCGAAACCCAGCGCCAGGATTTCGATGAGTTTGCGCAATGGGCGACCGAAACACCCTATTTCCTGCAAATCAAGAACAAGTTTTTTGCTGAAATTCCTGTCCGCGCGTGGATCAAGCAACTCAGCGATGAGCTGGTTGCGGCCGGCGTGGCTCAAAGGGATGGCGAGTACATCGTGAACGCTTGAGCGCTCCAGGCTAATTGGGTTCGAAATCCGGGGTTGCTCCTCTGCGGAAGTGCCTTTCAGCTCGCACTCTCCCGCAGATCACGCATCCCAAAAACAAAAAAACCCGCCATGAATTCATGCGGGCTTTTTTTGAACCTCCGTGCGACCTGGTCACCTGTCACACAGGCAAATCAAGCGCACAAAAGAAAACGCCCGGTTGATCAAAAATCAACCGGGCGTTCCTTGCTGTAAGAGCCTGACGATGTCCTACTTTCACACGGGAATCCGCACTATCATCGGCGCTAAGTCGTTTCACTGTCCTGTTCGGGATGGGAAGGAGTGGTACCAACTTGCTATGGTCATCAGGCATAACTTGTTGACAGACTGTCCAAAGAACAGCCCATCGAATTCATAGAGTAAATCAGATTTTATTTAGATTCGCACAGCTGCTGGGCTGTGCTTTTTGAATGCGTCAACTTGGCATAACAACTTCGAATTAATCAAAGTTATAGGGTCAAGCCGCACGAGCAATTAGTATCAGTTAGCTTAACGCATTACTGCGCTTCCACACCTGACCTATCAACGTCCTGGTCTTGAACGACTCTTTAGGGGGCTCAAGGCCCCGGCAGATCTAATCTTGAAACGAGTTTCCCGCTTAGATGCTTTCAGCGGTTATCTCTTCCGAACTTAGCTACTCGGCAATGCCACTGGCGTGACAACCGATACACCAGAGGTTCGTCCACTCCGGTCCTCTCGTACTAGGAGCAGGCTTCCTCAAATCTGCAGCGCCCACGGAAGATAGGGACCAAACTGTCTCACGACGTTTTAAACCCAGCTCACGTACCTCTTTAAATGGCGAACAGCCATACCCTTGGGACCGGCTACAGCCCCAGGATGAGATGAGCCGACATCGAGGTGCCAAACACCGCCGTCGATATGAACTCTTGGGCGGTATCAGCCTGTTATCCCCAGAGTACCTTTTATCCGTTGAGCGATGGCCCTTCCATACAGAACCACCGGATCACTATGTCCTGCTTTCGCATCTGCTCGACTTGTCAGTCTCGCAGTTAAGCACGCTTATGCCATTGCACTATTAGCACGATGTCCGACCGTACCTAGCGTACCTTCGAACTCCTCCGTTACACTTTGGGAGGAGACCGCCCCAGTCAAACTGCCTACCATGCACTGTCCCCGATCCAGATAATGGACCTAGGTTAGAACCTCAAACACACCAGGGTGGTATTTCAACGTTGGCTCCATGCGATCTAGCGACCACACTTCAAAGCCTCCCACCTATCCTACACAGATCTGTTCAAAGTCCAATACAAAGCTACAGTAAAGGTTCATGGGGTCTTTCCGTCTTTCCGCGGGGAGATTGCATCATCACAAACATTTCAACTTCGCTGAGTCTCAGGAGGAGACAGTGTGGCCATCATTACGCCATTCGTGCAGGTCGGAACTTACCCGACAAGGAATTTCGCTACCTTAGGACCGTTATAGTTACGGCCGCCGTTTACTGGGACTTCAATCAAGAGCTTGCACCCCATCATTTAATCTTCCAGCACCGGGCAGGCGTCACACCCTATACGTCGACTTTCGTCTTAGCAGAGTGCTGTGTTTTTAATAAACAGTTGCAGCCACCGATTTTTTGCAGCCTCATTGGGCTCCCCAAGTAAATGGTTCACCTACTAAAGGCACACCTTCTTCCGAAGTTACGGTGTCAATTTGCCGAGTTCCTTCTCCTGAGTTCTCTCAAGCGCCTTAGAATACTCATCTCGCGCACCAGTGTCGGTTTGCGGTACGGTCGTGTGTAGCTGAAGCTTAGTGGCTTTTCCTGGAAGCAGGGTATCACTCACTTCGTCTGCAAGCAGACTCGTTATCACCCCTCATCTAAGCCCGGCGGATTTACCTACCAGGCACGACTACAGGCTTGAACCAACATATCCAACAGTTGGCTGAGTTAACCTTCTCCGTCCCCACATCGCACTACACATCGGTACAGGAATATTGACCTGTTTCCCATCAGCTACGCATCTCTGCCTCGCCTTAGGGGCCGACTCACTCTACGCCGATGAACGTTGCGTAGAAAACCTTGCGCTTACGGCGAGGGGGCTTTTCACCCCCTTTAACGCTACTCATGTCAGCATTCGCACTTCTGATACCTCCAGCAGGGTTTACACCACCACCTTCACAGGCTTACAGAACGCTCTCCTACCACTTGCAATAAATTGCAAATCCGCAGCTTCGGTAACTGGCTTAGCCCCGTTACATCTTCCGCGCAGGACGACTCGATCAGTGAGCTATTACGCTTTCTTTAAATGATGGCTGCTTCTAAGCCAACATCCTGACTGTTATAGCCTTCCCACTTCGTTTCCCACTTAGCCAATTTTAGGGACCTTAGCTGGCGGTCTGGGTTGTTTCCCTCTTGAGTCCGGACGTTAGCACCCGGTGCTCTGTCTCCCAAGCTGTACTCATCGGTATTCGGAGTTTGCATTGGTTTGGTAAGTCGCCATGACCCCCTAGCCAAAACAGTGCTCTACCCCCGATGGTAATACTTGAGGCACTACCTAAATAGTTTTCGGAGAGAACCAGCTATTTCCAAGTTTGTTTAGCCTTTCACCCCTATCCACAGCTCATCCGCTAGTTTTGCAACACTAGTCGGTTCGGACCTCCAGTGCGTGTTACCGCACCTTCATCCTGGCCATGGATAGCTCACTTGGTTTCGGGTCTACACCCAGCGACTGATCGCCCTATTCGGACTCGATTTCTCTACGGCTACCCTATTCGGTTAACCTTGCCACTGAATGTAAGTCGCTGACCCATTATACAAAAGGTACGCAGTCACCCCTTACGAGGCTCCTACTTTTTGTAAGCACACGGTTTCAGGATCTATTTCACTCCCCTCCCGGGGTTCTTTTCGCCTTTCCCTCACGGTACTAGTTCACTATCGGTCAATGATGAGTATTTAGCCTTGGAGGATGGTCCCCCCATATTCAGACAGGATTTCTCGTGTCCCGCCCTACTTGTCGTTAGCTCAGTACCACAAGTCTCTTTTTGCATACGGGGCTATCACCCGCTATGGCC
>NZ_JBFUCN010000022.1:0-5000 GCF_056405195.1 Polaromonas sp. P1_H6 | reverse complement strand
CCTTCCGCGGCATAGTCGTCCACTTCCAGCGGATGGAAGGGCAGGCTGCCAACCAGCATGGCGACATTGCCGTAAATCGCGTCGGCGCCGGCCTGCTCCAAGCTGACCCGCGCCAGCGGCACATCCAGCTCCTCGGCCACCAGCATGGCCAACGCGGTGTGCACACCCTGCCCCATTTCGCTGCGCGGCATGGCCAGCACCACGCCGCCATCGGCCCGTATCTTGATCCAGCCGTTGAACACCACGCCGCTAAGGTCGGGCGCGGCGCCGGCCGGCCAGGGGTGTGCCGCGCTGCCCAGGCGGGAGCGCGCCGGCAACATGCCCCAGCCGACCAGCAGCGCGCCCGCCGCGCCCGCCGCGCTGAACAGCCAGGTTCGCCGTTTCATGCCTTCGCTTTCCTCACGGCGCCGTCGGGCGCCATGCCGGCGGCCCGCTTGATGGCCACGCGGATGCGCTGGTAGGTGCCGCAGCGGCAGATATTGGTCATGGCCGCGTCGATGTCGGCGTCCGTCGGCCTGGGGGTTTTGTCGAGCAGGGCGGCGGCGGCCATCAACATGCCCGATTGGCAGTAGCCGCATTGCGGCACCTGCTCGGCGATCCAGGCCAGCTGCAGGGCATGGGGTTTTTCCGGCGTCCCCAGCGCCTCAATGGTCTGGATGCGCTTACCCAGCACGGCGGACACCGGCATCACGCAGGACCGTACCGCCTGGCCGTCGACCCGCACCGTGCAGGCCCCGCAAGCCGCCACGCCGCAACCGAATTTGGTGCCGGTCATGTTCAGCACGTCGCGCAGCAGCCATAGCAGCGGCATACCGGCATCGGCGTCCGCCTGGACGAGCCGGCCATTGATTTGCAGTTCCACGAAATCTCCCTCAGCGATGCGTCGCCGGAATGAAGACTATATAGACGAGCCCCGGCAGGCGATAGGGCAGCGCCACCACCGTCGTTGCAGGCTTGCCACGCGCCGGCCCGGCACCTGCCGGATGGCCTTGCCGCGCCGGGGAAATGCCTGTGGTCACAGAGGCGGCGGATAATCTGCCCCCTTATGGCACTTATTACCTTACTGGACGCCCAACTCGCTTTTGGGCACGTCGCACTGCTGGACCACGCAGATTTTTCCCTCGAGAGCAACCAGCGCATAGGCCTGATCGGCCGCAACGGCACCGGCAAGTCGTCCCTGCTCAAAATCCTCGCCGGCCTCGAAAAACCCGATGACGGCACCCTGCAGCTGCAGCAAAACCTGCGCATCGCCTACGTGCCGCAGGAGCCCAGCCTGGATCCGCATGCCACCGTCTTCATCGCGGCCAGCGCGGGCCTGGCCCGCACCCGTCACGTGGTCGAGCAGTACCTGGCGGCCGACGAAAACACCGACCTGGACGCCCTGCAATCGGAAATCGAGGCGCTGGACGGCTGGACCTGGGAGCAGCGCGTCGAGGAAACCCTGCACCGCCTGCACCTCGACAAGGACGCCATCGTCGGCTCGCTGTCGGGCGGCACCAAAAAACGCGTGGCCCTGGCCCAGGCGCTGGTCGCCAAGCCCGACGTGCTGCTGCTCGACGAGCCGACCAACCACCTGGACCTGGACTCCATCGCCTGGCTGGAGGAATTGCTGGTCAATTTCAACGGCAGCATCATTACCATCACCCACGACCGGGCCTTCCTGGACCAGGTCGCCACCGTCATCGTCGAACTGGACCGCGGCAAGCTGAATAGCTATCCCGGCAACTTCGCCCAGTACCTGGTGCAAAAAGAAGAGCAGATGGCGCAGGAAGCCGTCATCAACGCCAAAGCCGACAAGCTGCTGGCGCAGGAAGAAATCTGGATCCGCAAGGGCGTGGAAGCGCGCCGCACCCGCAGCGTGGCCCGCATCGGCCGCCTCGAGGCACTGCGCGACAACCGCGCGGCGCGGCGCGATGCCGTCGGCCGCGTCAACCTCGACGTCTCCAGCGGCGAGAAAAGCGGCAAGATCGTCGCCGAGCTCACCGACGTGAGCAAAAGCTTCGGCCACCCGGGCAGCGAGAAAATCATCGTCAACAAATTCACCGGCACCTTGCTGCGCGGCGACAAGGTCGGCCTGCTGGGCCCCAACGGCGCCGGCAAGACCACGCTGCTCAAGCTCATCCTGGGCGAGCTGCAGCCCGATGTGACGAATCCACCCGGCAAAATCCGCCGGGGCGCCAACCTGCAGGTTGCCTATTTCGACCAGATGCGCGACAGCCTGGACCTGGACGCCACACTCGAAGACTTCATTAGCCCCGGCAGCGAATGGGTAGAGATCAACGGCGCGAAAAAACACGTCAAGAGCTACCTGACCGATTTTTTGTTCTCGCCCGCGCGCGCCAATTCACCGGTGCGCACCCTCTCGGGCGGCGAGCGCAACCGGCTGCTGCTGGCGCGCCTGTTCGCGCGGCCGGCCAACGTGCTGGTGCTGGACGAGCCGACCAACGACCTGGACATCGACACGCTGGAGCTGCTGGAAGACCTGCTGCAGAACTACGAAGGCACGGTCTTCCTGGTCAGCCATGACAGGCGTTTCCTCGACAACGTGGTCACCAGCACCATTGCTTATGAGGGCACACCCGAGAACCCGGGTTTCTGGCGCGAATATGAAGGCGGCGTGACCGACTGGATCACTCAGTCCAAACGCGCAGCCCAGATCACCGGCAGCGCCAAGCCCGCGGCGTCCATCCCCAAGCCTTCCGCTAAAACCGGCAGCGAGCCGAAAAAGGATGGCGGTGCACCCGAGGCCTCCGCCAAAAAGAAGCTCAGCTACAAGGAGCAGCGCGAACTCGACGGCCTGCCGGCGCTGATCCAGCAGCTGGAGTCGCAGCAGAAAGCGATCGAGCAGGAGTTGTACGACGGCACGCTTTACACCACCAACGCCAAGCGGGCGGCCGAACTCAATGCGCGCAACAGCAAGATTGAGGAAGAGCTGATGGCCGCGCTGCAGCGCTGGGAAACCCTCTCCTCCTGATTCAGGGCCAGGCTGGATCCGCAGGCACCCGGCCGCGCTGTCGAGCCGGGCGCCTACAGAAAGAGTGGGCGGAAACGCCGATTTCACAGGGCGTGAATACACCTGCTTACGCTACAGTGACCAGCATCATGCTGACACCTGTTGCCGCCGGCCGCACGCCTTCTTACTCCCCGGTTTTTCGTTCCGCGGGGAGCTCGCGCTGGCTGCTCCTGCTGTTCCTGAGCCTGTGGATCACCGGATGCGCCTCACTGCCTAGCGAAGTTGAGCGGCCCGTGTCCACCGCCCTGGCCAATCCTTCGGAAACCCGGCTGGGCGCGCTGGTCGCCGCCCGCGCCGCCAAAGCCGGCACCCGCAACGATTCCGGTTTCGCGCTGGTCGGCGATGCCGAACTGGCATTCACCAGCCGCATGACCTTGATCAAGGCCGCGCAGAAAACCCTGGACATCCAGTACTACGCGATCTTTGCCGACGACACCACCGAACGCATGTTCGAGGCCCTGCGCGAAGCAGCCGGCCGAGGCGTGCGCATCCGCATCCTGCTGGACGACTTCAACACTTCGGGCAAGAACGCCCAGGTGCTCAAGCTTGCCTTCGAGAAAAACTTCGAGCTGCGGCTGTTCAACCCCCTGCCCGGCGGCCGCGGCTCCATGGTCATGCGCATTCTGAGCAACCTCAAGGATGCCGCCCGCCTGCAGCGGCGCATGCACAACAAGATTTTTGTCGCCGACAACGCCGTCGCCATCACCGGCGGCCGCAACCTCGGCGAGACCTATTTCGGCCAGAGCAAGGGGACCAATTTTGTGGACATCGACGTGATCGCGGCAGGCCGCATCGCGCGCGACCTGTCCGCGAGTTTTGACCAGTACTGGAACAACCCGCTGGCCTATCCGGTGCAGTCGCTGATGACCGCCGGGGAGATAGAGGCCCTGAAACGGCCGCCGCCCAGCGCACAGCCCACTAACCTCAACCGGGAAGACCCAGCGGCGCTCGCGACCGCCACCCAGGCCGCCATCGCCGAATCGAATGCATCCGCGGCGTCCACCGCCGCGGCCGCCGCCTTGCCCGACTCGACCGACTTTCGCCTGCTGACCTGGACCTGGGCGCCGTCCATCCTGCTGGTCGACAAGGCCTCCAAGATCGCCGCCGACGCCGACACCACCGGCGAATCCCAGGACACCACGGTGGACGGCCTGCTGCAGCTGATGTCGCAGGCCAAAAGCAATCTGCTCATCGTCTCGCCCTACTTCGTGCCCGGCGAACGCATGATGAAACAGTTCGCCGACCTGCGCCAGCGCGGCGTGCGTGTGCGCGTGCTCACCAACTCGCTGGCCTCCAACGATGCGCCCGCTGCACACGTCGGTTATGCGCGCTACCGCAAGGCGCTGCTGGACCTGGGCATAGAGCTGTATGAAATGCGCGCCGAGCAGGAAGGCTCTTTCTCGAGCTTCGGCTCTTCGGCGCTAGGCGGCGGCTCCACGGGCGGATCCACCAGCGGCTCGCGCGCCAGCCTGCATTCCAAGGTGGTGGTGATGGACGACCGGCTGCTGGTGGTCGGCTCCATGAACCTGGACCTGCGCTCCCAACTGCAGAACAGCGAAGTCGCCATCGTCATCCGCAACCGCGCCATCTCGGCCGAAGCCACGCGCCTGATCGAGCCGACCCTGTCCACCGGAGCCTACCGGGTGGAACTGGATGAAGGCCAGATGGTCTGGCGCGCGCCGCAGGGCTCGCAACTCAAGGATTCCAGGGTCGAGCCTGATGCGAGTTGGGGTTTGAAGTTGATGTTGAAGGTGATTGGGCCGTTTGCGCCGGATGAGATGCTTTAGATCGATTTCTCTCTAGGCTCTGCTTGTTCTCGGTGCTGAGGTCTTGCTGAATTCTGCTGGCCGGGGGTTGCCCGGCAGCAAGTAACTTTCTTTTGCTTCGCCAAAAGAAAGTCACCAAAGAAAAGGCGACCCGCAGTCTGGGTCCCTACGCTTCGCTTCGGGCAACCTGCGGTGCTCGACTACGGCGGGGTCTCGCGCAA
>NZ_JBFUCN010000021.1:0-79903 GCF_056405195.1 Polaromonas sp. P1_H6 | reverse complement strand
CTTTTGGTGTTTGCGTAACTTCGCTTCGCGAAGTGAGCAAACCCCGCGCGCGTAGCGCGCCTTTTGGCGAACAAAAGAAAACCCGCTTTGCGGGTTTCGCTAAAAGTGAGTAGCCGCCGGGCTACCCCCGGCCAGCAACCCTCAGAGGAGAGCACACCGCCGAAGCAAGAACCACTGTCAATCAGGCTTTATTGAACAGGCCGTCAAGCCGCTTGTCCCACTTAGCCCCGGGCAACACATCCCCCATCTGCGAATCCCCAAACGCAAAAGTCCCGCGCAGGACTTGGGCAAGCACCGCCCGATAGTCATGATGAGCAGGAAGGTCGCGGCCTTCATTAAGCTGCGAAAGACCACTCCATTGCCCATGCCACCGCCCACCAGCAACCCGACTCCCCATAAGCCACATCGCATTCCCAAACCCGTGGTCGGTACCACGCGTGCCGTTCTCCGCACTGGTGCGGCCAAACTCGCTCATCACCACGACCACGTCACCGGGTTCGGAAAAATCCTGCCGCAGCTGCGCGATGCCGCGTGCCAGGTTGCCCAGGTTGTTGGCCAGCTGGCCGGTGGCCGCGCCCTGGTTGGCGTGGGTGTCCCAGCCGCCGGCTGACAAAAAGCCCAGGCGAAGTTTGCGGTCGTTGCGCATCAAGGTGCCGAGGTGCTGCGCGTCTAGCTGCAGGCCCACCGGGTCGGCCGCGCCGTTGCTGGCCGCCAGCATCTGGGCATTGAGGGCCTGCAGGTTGGCGGGCGTGCCGTCGCGGTCCAGGTTTCTGTCGGCCATGCGTTTGGCGTCCTGCGCCATCTTTTCGGCCCTGGCGGTTCTTTGCTCGGTGAGCTCCTGCGCGCTCTGCATGCGGCTGCCCGCGCCCTGGCGAAAGGCCTCGCTGAGCTTGTCGTCGCCGGCGTACAAATCCATCAGCGCCTGGCGGGTCTTGTCGTTGGCCAGCACGCCGGTGCGTTCGGCCGACTGGCCGCGCGGGATCAGCCTGACGGCAGCGGCCTGGCCTGCCAGGATGGCGGGGTTGGCCTCGCCCACGCCCAATGCGACCGCACCCGGAGCGGCGCTTTTGCCAACACCCGCCGTGGTGTTGAGCCAGCCGGGCGCGCTGCTGGTCTTGCCGCCTTGCGCGATTTCCATCTGGTACTGCGCGTCGAAGTGCGAACGGTTCGGCGCAGGCAGGCCGGCCGCGGGTACAAAGCCCAACACGCCCTGCTTCCACAGCGGCAGCAGCGGGGCCAGTGCGGGGTGCAAGGCAAAGGTCTTGTCGAGCTTGATGGCGGTCTGCGCTGTGCCGTCGGGCGCCGCAATCGCGATGCTGGGACGCAGGGCGTAGTAGTCCTTGTCGGCATAAGGCACAAAGGCCGACAGGCCGTCATAAGCGCCGCGCAGAAAGACGACGATAAGGCGCCCGTTGTTCAGGTTCCCTGGCACGGGCACGGCTTGCGCCCACACGCCGGGCACGGCCAGCGACAAGGCGGACAAGGCGCCCATACCAAGCAGGCCGCGGCGCTGCAGCAAGTCGGGCGATGAAGAATGGTTTGAACTCATGGAGTCTCCGCTGCCGGTTTATTTGCGCATGAAATCAGGGCTTGCCAGCATCAGGCCGGTGCGCATTTTCGCGGGCTCCTGCGCGATGCGCTCGCGCGTCGCCACGCTGAAAAAAGCATTGAGGTAAGCCGGCTCGGCCATGCGCGGGCCCAGGCCCATGGCGTAGTCGGCACGCCGCGTGAGCGCTTCGGGCGCGAGCCAGGTGTTCGCGTCGGTCTTGTAGCCGTCGGGCGTCTGCCAGCCGTGCATGGGCTGGCCGGCCTGCGCGAGAAAACCCAGAGTTTGAACAATGTCGCGGCGCTCCTTCACGCCGCCGGCGGCGGTGAGCGCCGAGCACGCGAAGTCCAGCGGCGTCTTGAACAGCTGCTTGTCTTTGGCCCAGAATTCCGGCGACTCGATCAGGGCGCGCATCACCACGCGGATGTCGCCCTGTGTGTCCGTGAAAGTGGCGGCCAATTTGTCGACCAGCGCGGCCGGGGGTTTGTCGGCGACAAAAAAACTCGCCAGCCGAGTGGAAACGCGCCGCGCGGTCTCGGGCCGGCGCGCCAGGTAGCGTATGGCCTCTTCGCCCTCGGCCACGCTCTCGTTGCCGAAGGTGCGGCCCAGCAGGACCTTGCCTTCCTTGTCGTGCAGGCGCTCGGCAAAACGGAAGCCCTCGCCGTCCTTGAGGTTGACTGTCCAACCGGTCAGGATGCGCGCCAGTTCACGCACGTCCTTCTGTGTGTAGCCGCTGTTCACGCCCAGGGTATGCAGCTCCATCAGTTCACGTGCATAGTTTTCGTTAAGGCCGCGGCTGTTGCTCTGCGCCTGGTCCAGGTAGAAGAGCATGGCCGGGTGTTTGGCGCTGGCCAGCAGCAGGTCTTCAAAGCGGCCCAGGGCATTGGCGCGTATCGCGTTGATCTCGTAATGGCCGACAAAGGGGCGCACCGGGCCCTTGCCGACAAACACGTTGAGATGGTTGAACCAGAACTCGGTCATGCGCGCCAGCAGCGGATTTTCGAGTGCCGGGTCGCTGCAGGACATCAGGCGCCAGGCGGCGGCGTCCTGGGCCATCTCGCGGCTGAATTTTTCATCCCCCGCGCCCGCCGCGGCGGCCATACCGGGCTTGGCGGTTTTTTCGCGCGCGGTCCTGCGCGCCTCTTGCTCAGCCCGGAAACTGCGCGCGATGTCATTGAGCGGTGCGTTGATGCCGGCGAGTTCGGCGGGAAGCGTTGGCGGGCGTCTGCTCGCGGCATAGGCCGCGTCCAGCTGCCGCAACGCCCAGGCGCGGGGCGAGGCCGCCGCGGCCTGCGCCGAATCCGGCGTGGGCGCATAGCCCAGCCGCGAGGCGGCGCGCCAGGTGTCGGCCATCCTGGCCGTCGGGGGTGCGGCTTCAAGCTGTCCCTCGGCCTGCGCCGCGGGGGCGGCCAGGGCAGCCAGCAAGGCCGCGAACAGGCCGGCCTGGGTGATCGTCGCTGTGGGCATGTTTTTCTCCTGCGACTCCTTGTAACGCATGCACCGCAGCTTGCGTTGAACGCGGCCTCCGGCTTTACACAGTTTTTTTCCGCTTACAGCGTCAGGATGGTGCAACCCGTGGTCTTGCGGGCTTCCAGCGCGCGATGTGCTTCGGCCACGTCGGCCAGGGCAAAGCGCTGGTCGATCGGGATGTTGACCTTGCCGCTGGTCACCATGGCGAAAAGGTCGTCGGCCATTTCCTGCGTGACCTCGCGGGTCGCGATGTGGGTGAACAAGGTGGGCCTGGACACGTACAGCGATCCCTTGGCGGCCAGCAGGCCGATGTCCAGCGGCGGCGTCTTGCCCGAGGCATTGCCGAAGTTGGCCAGCAGGCCGAAGGGGCGCAGGCAGTCCAGCGACTTGAGGAAGGTGTCCTTGCCGACCGAGTCGTACACCACCTTCACGCCCTTGCCGCCGGTGATCTCCTTGACGCGGGCCACGAAGTCTTCCTTGGCATAGTTGATCGCGAAGGCCGCGCCCTGCGACAGGGCCAGCGCGCATTTCTCATCGGAACCGGCTGTTCCTATCAGCTGCAGGCCCATGGCCTTCGCCCACTGGCAGGCGATCAGGCCCACACCGCCGGCCGCCGCATGGAACAGCACATAGTCGCCGGCCTGCAGGCCGCCCTGCGGCTGCGTGCGGCGCAGCAGGTATTGCGTGGTCAGGCCCTTGAGCATCATGGCCGCACCGGTCTCGAACGAGATCGCGTCGGGCAGCTTGCACACGCATTTGGCGGGCATCACGCGCAGTTCGCAATAGCTGCCGGGCGGCTGGCTGGCATAAGCCGCGCGGTCGCCGGCCTTGAGGTGGGTGACGCCTTCGCCCACAGCCTCGACGACACCCGAGGCTTCCATGCCGAGCTGCAGCGGCATGGCAAAAGGATAGACGCCGCTGCGCTGGTAGACGTCGATGTAGTTCAGGCCCACGGCCTTGTGGCGTATGCGTATTTCGCCCGGGCCGGGCTCGCCCACCGTCACGTTCACCAGCGTGAGTTCTTCGGGGCCGCCGTGCTGGTTGATGTGTACGGCTTTGGAGGGATAGGAGGCCATGGGGGTGTTCCTTGCAGAGGGGAGATAAAACAAAAGCGAAAAGCGTGGCCGCCATGGTGCCATGAATCGGAACAAGCCGCAGAGGGTTAAAGCCAAGGCCTCGCAAGCAAAACTGCATCGCTTGGTAAAGTCCCCGCATGACCCAACGCCTGACGCCCGCCACCGCATCGTTGCTGGTGATCCCTCCGATGCTCTGGGCCGGCAATGCCGTGGTCGGCCGCCTCGTCACCGGCCTGGTGCCGCCCATGACGCTCAATTTCCTGCGCTGGGCCCTGGCCTTTGTGATCCTCCTGCCGCTGGCATGGCGCCTCCTCAAACCCGCCAGCAGCCTGTGGCCCCACTGGAAGCGCTTCGCGGTGCTGGGCCTGCTGGGCGTGGGCTGCTACAACGCGCTGCAATACCTGGCGCTCAAAACCTCGACCCCGCTCAACGTCACGCTGGTGGCTTCCAGCGTGCCGATCTGGATGCTGGTGGTCGGTGCCTTGTGCTTCGGCCAGGCCGTGTCGCGGCGCCAGGTCGCCGGCGCCGTGCTGTCGATTGCCGGCGTGCTGGTGGTGCTCTCGCGCGGCCAGTGGGAGCTCTTGATGCAGGTGCAGCTGGTGCCCGGCGACCTCTATGTGCTGCTGGCCACGCTGGCCTGGGCGTTTTACAGCTGGCTGCTGTCGCAGCCGAAAGAGCCCGCGGAGATCCGCAGTGACTGGGCGGCCTTCCTGCTGGCGCAAATCGTCTTCGGTCTGGCCTGGTCGGGCGCTTTCGCGGCCGGCGAATGGGCCGTGACCGACGCGCACATCCGATGGGGCTGGCCGCTGGCCGCGGCCCTGGCCTATGTGGCCGTCGGGCCCGCGGTGATCGCCTACCGCTGCTGGGGCATGGGCGTGCAGCGCGTCGGGCCGGCCATCGCGGGCTTCTTTTCCAACCTCACGCCGCTGTTCGCCGCCCTGCTTTCGGCGGCCTTTCTCGGCGAGCTGCCGCATCTTTACCACGCATTGGCATTTGTGCTGATCGTGGGCGGGATTGTGGTGTCGTCGCGGCGCTGAGGCGAACTGCAGACATCATCGCAGTGGTTTGATTTTCACAACACATTGCGAAAAACCGTCGCATAAAACTTGCCAAGCCCGCGCGGGCTCTTCAGAATCCGTTCCTTGCTTTGAGCCGTTGCACAACGAATAACCTTGTGCAGCCAACCCTCGAAGCCCTTAAACACCATGACTTTGTTCACTCACACCTGACGCACCCTCCACTGCCCCCGGCTGGATGTGGTGCCAACCATACCCAGCCCTGCGGGCAGTCGGTGCCGTGCCTTCACGTGTGAAGCGCGCTCCGCGAACCCCAGGCTGATTTTTTCGCCGGGGTTTTTTGCTTTCTGGAGCGTGCACATGAGTGCCAAAACTTTTTCCCGTGACTTCGCCGACGGCAAGGTCAAGCATTTGCGGCGCATGAAGCAGCCGCTTGCCTTGACATTGCAACTGCCCGCCCCGCGCAACCCGGTGGTGCGGGCCCTCGCCCAGCGTGCCATCACGTCCGGCGCGGGAAAACATATTCGCAGCACCGGCGCCAACCGCCGTGCTGAAACCGTGGCCCTGCACAAGGCCCTTAAGAAATTGATTGACTGACATGAAGAACGATATGACAACCGAGACGGTGGCCGCAGCCCGCGTGCCGCCCGAACTCATGCGCGAGCGCAGCGCCCACCTGGCACTGGTTGCCGACGAACTGAAGACCGAGCTGTTCGGCATCGACGACATCATCGACCGGGTGATCGAATCGATCCGCGCCTGGTATGTGCTGCCGCACATCATTCGCCGCCCGGTGATCGTCTGCCTCTGGGGCCTGACCGGCACCGGCAAGACGCAGCTCACGCGCCGCCTGGCACAGAAGCTGGGCTTTTACGACCGCTTCGTCGAAGTGCAGATGGACGGCTTCAGCCACGGCAGCAGCTGGCGCAGTGCCGATTCCCTCAGCGCCATGCTGGCCGAATCGGGCATCGCCGAAAGCGAGCCCGGCATGCTGGTGCTCGACGAGTTCCAGCGCTTTCGCACCGTCGACGAAAAAGGCAAGGACGCCGCCGTCAAGCGCTACCAGGACGTCTGGCAGCTGCTGTCCGACGGGCGCCTGCCGCCCTCGCTGTCTTTCCTGCAGGAGCTCGAATCGTCGCTGGCTTTCTCGCTGTACGACCATGAGCGCGAGGAGAAGGTGGAGGCCAAGCCCGCCGCGGACGGCACCGTTCCCAAAAAACTGAAGTTCGCCCTCTCGCCCTACCAGGCGCAGGAATTCCGGCAAAGCCTGAAGCTCAAGGAGCCGCTGCAGGAGGTGATGACCTGGACGCCCCAGCAGCTGCAGGAGCGCATGCTGGCGTTCAAGACCTCAACCGACTCCTGGGAGACGGATTACAGCCGCCTGCTCATCATCGTCTCGGGCAACCTCGACGAGATGTACGAGGGCACGGCCAGCCGCGTGGAGGACTGCGACACCGACGCCGACATCTTCCACGAACTGACGAAGAAGCTGTCGGTGATCGACGTCAAGAAGGCACTGGGAGAGCGCTTCAAGCCCGAGCAGATCGCCAGGCTTGGCAACAACCACGTGATCTACCCCTCGCTGAGCCAGGCCACCTACGAGCGGCTGATCCGCAGCACCTGCGCGCGCTATGCCGGCGAAATGCAGGCCAGTTCGGGGCTGTCGTTTGAGCTGCACGAGTCGGTGTACCAGGGCATTTATGCCAACGCGGTTTTCCCGGCCCAGGGCACACGCCCGCTGTTCTCGTCCATCCATGCCATCCTGAGCGCGCCGCTGGTCAATGCCGTGCTGTGGGCTTTCGAGCATGGCGTGCCGGACGGCGCGACGCTGCAGGTCAGCCTGGACACGGCCACACAGTCGCTGCGCATCAGCCTCGGCCGGGACGGCAGCCCCGGCATTGCCTACCCCGTGCCGCTGGACCTGAACCAGCTCAAGCAGCGCGCCAGCCCGGACTTCCGCGCCCTGCTGGCCGTGCACGAGGCCGGCCACGGCCTGGCCTACGGCCGGCTGTTCGGCCACGCGCCGCAGGAGGTGAAGATCAACGTGGCCTCTTTCGAGGGCGGCTACAACAGCTATGTGCGCCTGAAAGCCGAGTCCCGGCAAAGCTGCCTGGACCGCCTCTGCGTGGGCCTGGCGGGCCGCGCCGCCGAAACCCTGGTGTTCGGCGAGGACGCCAGCACCACCGGCAGCGAAAGCGACTTCAAGAACGCCACCGCCCTGGCCGCCCGCTTTGTGCGCCACTTCGGCTTCGGCAACCGGCTGAGCCGCACCGACGTGACCGACAGCACCGATGAAAACCTCAACACGGACGTCGCACCGACCAACGCCGAGATCGAGGCCCTGCTGGCGCAGGCCTATGCACGCGCGCAGGCGCTGCTCAAGGCCGATTCGGCCCTGCTGCTGCGCATCGTGGACGAACTGCTGGCGCAGGGCCAGGTCAGCAAGGAAAAAATGGCCGGCCTGCTGGGTGTGGGCATCGCGACGGAAGAAAAGATGCTCATGCCTTATGCCGAGCAGCTCCAGGTGTTCAGCCTGCAGCACGGGCTGATGCAGCGGGTCAGTGGTACGGCGGCGTCGCTGGAGCCATCGCTGGAATGATCCCTCTGGGCAAAAAAAAGCACGGTGGGCAGCCCATGCTGCCCTCCGTGCCCAATTTCCACCAACGGAAATCTTTGCAGGCGTCTATTCAGCGAATCAAGCCTTGCCCGGATGCTCCTTCACGCGGCTGACCAGCTGCGTGGGGTTGACGAAACGCAAGGCAATCAGCAACCACAGCACGGTGATCGCCATATAGATCATGGCCATGGCGTCCACCGACTGCCCGGCGCGCACGCCCGCGGCGAACACCGCGTAATACAGCGCGACGACCAGCGTCTGGGTGTCGGGGCCGGCCACCAGGAAGGTCAGCTCGAACATCGCCACCGTGCGCACCAGCACCAGCAGGCCCGCCGCCAGCACGCCGGGGGCCAGCAAGGGCACCAGGGTGTAGAGAAACATCTGCCGCGTGTTGGCGCCGAAGACGCGCGCGGCCGATTCGATGTTGGTGTCCACCTGCTCGACGAAGGGCGTCATCACCAGGATCACAAAAGGCAAGGCCGGGATCATGTTGGCGATGATCACGCCCGGCAAGGTGCCGGCCAGGTGCAGCTGGTACATCACCGTGGCCAGCGGAATGCCGTAGGTGATCGGCGGCACCATGAGCGGCAGCAGGAACAGCAGCGTGAGCAGCTTCTTGCCGCGAAAGTCCTTGCGCGCCAGCGTGTAGGCGGCGGGCACGCCGATCAGCAGCGACAGAAACACCACCGAGAACACCACCACTACCGTGACCACCAGCACATGGCCGAGCTGGAATTCCTTCCAGGCCGAGACGTACCAGCCGAGGGTGTAGGCCTCGGGCAGCCAGGTGCCCAGCCAGCGCGTGGCGACCGAGTTGGTGCCCACCGCCAGGATCATCATGCCGACGTTGACCAGGAAGAAGGCGATCAACCCCCAGACCAGCGCGCGCCAGGCGCGGTCGCGCAGCGGGTCTTTCTCGTGCATCTGTTGCGTGTTGCTCGCGCTCATCCCTTGCCTCCCGCCACCGGGCCGCGGTAGAACAGCGAGCGCAGGCCCAGCGCCGCGACCACGATGGCCAGCTGGACCAGGCCCATGATCATGGCGACGGCCGAGGCCAGCGAATAGTCGTACTGCTCAAAGGCCGCTTCATAGGCGGCAATCGCGATCACACGCGTGGTGCCGGCCGGCGAGCCCAGCAGCACCGCCGAAGGAAAGACCGAGAAGGCCTGCACAAAACACAGGCAGAAGGCCATGACCAGGCCCGGTGTGAGCAGCGGCAAATAGATGTGGCGAAAGCGGTTCCAGCCGTCTGCCCCCAGCGTGGCCGCGGCGTGCGGCAGCGCCGGGTCTATGCCGGTGATGTAGGACAGGATCAGCAGGTAGGCAAACGGAAAGCCGGTGATGATCAACGAGATCAGCACGCCCCAGTAGTTGTGCGTGAGGCGTATCGAGCCCTCATACAGATGCAGCCAGCGCAAGGTTTGCGCCAGCCAGCCCTGCGGGCCGAAGTAGGTCAGCATGCCTTCGGCGATCAGCACCGTGCCCAGGGTCAACGGCACCACCAGCAGGGTGGACAGAAAACGCTGGTAAGGGCCCTTGGCGCGCGTGGCGTAGGCAATGCCCAATGCGCAGGCGATGTTGATCAGTGTGGCCGGCAACGCCAGCTGCATGGTGTTGCCTATGGTCCGCCACAAATCCTGCGTCTGGAAGAAATGGATGTAGTTCTCAAACACCCCGCCCTGCTGCGGCTGGAAGGACAGCAGCAGGCCGTAGGCAAAGGGGTAGACGAAAAACATCACCATCAGCGCGGCGGCGGGCGCCACCAGCATGACGGCCGGGTCGAAAGGCGGGCGCCGCGCGGCGCCTTGCGGCGGCGGCAGGGTCATCGCGCTCATCTCAGCTTTCCCCTGCGTAAACCAGCACGCGCTCGGCCGGGGCCGAGAGCATGACCTGGTCGCCGGGCGCGACGACGCGCGAGGAGCGCACGTAGAGCAAATCGTCAAACGAGGTCCTGACCTGCAACAGCCATTCGCGGCCACCGTATTCGGCGGTTTCCACCACGCCGGGAAAAGCCTGCGGGCCGTCGCCTATCAGCAATTCATCGGGCCTTATCGCCGCCATCGCGGCCATGGCCGGACCGGGCTGCAGCGTGTGCATGGCGGTGCCTACCAGTTGCACGCCGCCCGGGCCTTCAAGGCTGAGCCCCGCGCCGTTGGCGGAAGCCACCCGAACCGGCAGCACATTGCGGTAGCCCATGAAGCGGGCGATGTCCAGCGTGGCCGGCCGCGCGAACACCTCTTGCGGCGTGCCGATCTGCTGTACCACACCCAGCTTCATGACCACGATGCGGTCGGCCATGGCCAGGGCTTCGTCCTGGTCGTGCGTCACGTAGACGGTGGAGCAGCCCTGGGCGCGGTGGATGCGGCGGATCTCGGAACGCATTTCAATGCGCAGCTTGGCGTCCAGGTTGGACAGCGGCTCGTCCATCAGGATCAGCGGCGGCTCGATGACGATGGCGCGCGCGATCGCCACGCGCTGCTGCTGGCCGCCCGAGAGCTGGCCCGGCAGCTTGTGGGCATGGGCCTGCAGTTGCACGGTGTCGAGGGCCGCGGCGACGCGCTGGTCGATTTCGGCCGCCGGCACGCCGCGCATCTTCAGGCCGAAGCCCACGTTGCGGCTGACCGACAGGTGCGGGAACAGCGCGTAGTTCTGGAACACCATGCCGAAGCCGCGTTTTTCCGGCGGCAGCGTATCAATGCGCCGCTCGTCCAGCCAGATGCTGCCGTCCGACAGCGGCATCAGGCCGGCCATGCAGTTGAGCGCGGTCGACTTGCCGCAGCCCGAGGGGCCCAGCAGCGCGATGAATTCGCCGCGCTCTATGGTCAGCGAGAGTTTTTCGAGCGCGTGCGCGCCGCCGAAGCTGCGGCTCACGCCGTCCAGGCGCAGCTGCCTGAACTCGTTTTTTCCCGCGGGCCGTCCCGCGGTGTTGGGCATCACCATGTCAGAAACCTTCGCGCCCGTGTTGCGGGCTGTTTGTTACTGGTTATCGATTGACTCCCTCTCCCCCTGGGAGAGGGTTGGGGTGAGGGCTGGCGGCGATAGAAATGCCGCTGCTTCATGCACAGGCCGCTGGCCCTCACCCCTGCCCTCTCCCAGAGGGAGAGGGAGCAAAACCTTGTGCGGCTCCTGGCGCTTACTTACCCTTGCCGGAACCGATTTCTTGATCCCACTTCTTGAAGGCGGCGACCATGGCCTTGTCTTCCAGCGGCTGGACGTGCGGCTGTTTGGCGATCCAGTCCGCGTACTCGGGACGGCCGTATTCCTTGATGATGTCCTGGCTCTTTTGCGGCGCCGCAGTCAGCGGCACGTTTTTCACGGCCGGGCCGGGGTAGAAGTAGCCGGAGTCATAGGTCAGCGCCTGTTGCTCGGGTTTGAGCAGGTAGGCCATCAGCTCCATCACGGCCGCCTGGCGGGCGGCGGGCAGGCCCTTGGGCATGGCCATGTAGTGCGCGTCGTTGACCCAGGTGAAACCGTTGAGCGCCGCCACCTTGAACTGCTTGGGCACCACGCCCAGCGCGCGCGGGTTGATGTCCCAGCCGGTCACCGTCACCGTCATGTCGCGTGAGCCTTCGCCGAGTTCCTTCATCACGGCGCCGGTGCCTGTGGGGTAGTACTCGATGCAGCTGTTGAGCTCTTTCAGGTAGGCCCAGGTCTTGTCCCAGCCGGCCATGGGGTCCTTGGGATCCTTGTCGCCGAGCAGGTAGGGCAGGCCCATCAGGAAGGTGCGGCCCGGGCCCGAGTTGGCCGGTCGCGCGTAAATCAGCTTGTTGGGATTGGCCTTGCACCAGGCCAGCAGCTCGGCCGGGGTTTTAGGCGGCGCCTTGACCTTGTCGGGGTTGTATTCGAGCAGCGGGCCCGCGGGCATATAGGTCACCATGACGGCCTGGCCGTTGGCCAGGTCCTGCATCTTGCGGGCGCTGGGCAGGTAGTTGTCCATCAGGTTCGGAAACTTCGCAGCGTGCGCCGGCAGCAGCGGCTCCCAGAGGTTGAGCGCGATACCCGCGGCCAGCGCATCGGCGCCGGTCAGCACCAGGTCGATGTCGGTGCGGCCCGCGGCCTGCATGGCCCTGATTTTTCCGGGAAGTTCGGGCGCGGGCGCCTTGGTGAAGGTGACGCGCGAAACCAGGTTGGGATTTTTCGCGGCAAAACTTTCCAGCGCCTCCTGCGTCAGCGCCAGGTTGCCGGCCACGTCGACGACGTTGAGGGTCACGGGCTGCGCATGCGCGGCAACGGCCGCGAACGCCGCCAGAATGCCGGCGGCCCGCAGGCCCAGGGCCAGGCGGGACATCAAATGTTCGAACTTGATCATGATCTTGTCTCCTTCATTGTTGGTGTGAATAGCGAACGATGAACTGTCAACGGAAATGCGAGGCTGCTGCCGTCCTCTTAAAAACGCGGGCTGATGCCGGAAAATTCCGGCTGGTACTTGCGCATCTGCGCCAGGTCGTTGCGGTTGCGGATGCCGCAATCCAGGTATTGCCGGTGCAGCTCGGCCAGTTTGACCGGGTCGAGCTCGACGCCCAGGCCGGGCGCCGTCGGCACCTTGACGGCGCCCTGGTCGAACTGGATCCGCTCGCCCTTGATGACCTCCTCCTCCTGCCACGGGTAATGCGTGTCGCAGGCATAGGTCAGGTTGGGAATTGCGGCGGCCGCGTGCGTCATGGCCATCAGGCTGATGCCCAGGTGCGAGTTGGAATGCATGGACATGCCCATGCCGAAAACGCCGCACATGCGCGCCAGTGCGGCCGTGGCTCTCAGGCCGCCCCAGTAATGGTGGTCCGACAGCAGGATGCTTACCGCATGCGTGGAGGCATTGCGCTTGAACTCCTCCATCGTGGTGACGCACATATTGGTCGCCAGCGGCATGCGGCAGCGCCGGGCCAGCTCGGCCATGGCCTCCTGGCCGGGTGCCGGGTCTTCGTAATACTCCAGCAAGTCGTCGAGTTCTTTCGCGGCGGCGATGCTGGTCTCCAGCGTCCAGTTGGCATTCGGGTCCAGCCGCAGTGGCACGCCGGGGAAGGCCCTGGACAGCGCCTTCATGGCGGCGATTTCTTCAGCCGGTGGGAACACGCCGCCCTTGAGCTTGATGCTCTTGAAGCCGTAAAGGCTCACCATGCGCTGCGCCTGCTTCACAACCTGCTCGGGCGTGACGGCTTCGCCCCAGGCGTCGGGCGCATAAGGTTTGCCGGCGTGCTCCGCGTATTTGTAGAACAGATAGGCGCTGTAAGGCACCTCCGCGCGCACGGCACCGCCCAGCAAGTCGCACACGGGCATGCCCAGGATCTGTCCTTGCAGGTCGAGCATGGCGACTTCCATCGCGCTGATGACCTTGTCGGCATTTTTGGCGGTGTGCGAGCCCGGCGCAAGCTCGAACTGCACGCTGCCGTCGCTGGCGTGTCCGGGCTTGATGGCTGCGCGTACACGCTCTTCCATGACGTTCAGCTCAAACGGGGACAGGCCGAGGACCAGGGCACGGGCCTGCTCCAGCACTTTCACCATGGGCTCGTCGCCGTAGGTTTCAGAGATGCCAAGGCGCCCGTCCGAAGTTTCCAGTTCGACAATGCTGCGCAGCGCCCAGGGTTCGTGGATACCGCTGGCGTTGAGCAGCGGTGCATCGCGAAACGCGATGGGCGTGATCCGGACTGCGCTGATTTTGATAGTTTTCATCCGCCCAACCATTATTCGCCCTTGATTCCGGCGATCTTGATGACCCGCGTCCAGCGGTCCAGCTCCCGTGCCACGAACTGCGTGTATTCCGTACTGCCCTGGGCCGGCACCACAAAGCCGTTGGCCTCCATCCGCGCGCGGATGGCGGGGGACTGCATCGCCTTGACGGCGGCGGCTTCTATTTTTTCCACGATGGGCTTGGGCGTGCCTTTGGGGACTGACAGGCCGGACCACGACAAGGCAGAGAAACCGGGGTAACCCGATTCATGAATGGTGGGCACGTCCGGGAACAAGGGATTGCGCGCCAAGCTGGTCACAGCCAGGGCCCGGAGCTTGCCCGCCTTGATATGCGGCAGCGCCACGTCCTGGTTGATGAACATCAAGGGGATCTGCCCGCCGAGAATATCCGTCAGCATGGGTCCGCCGCCCCGGTAGGGAATGCCCACCATAAAGAGGGGCTTGCAGTTTTCTTTTCTGACGCCCGAGCAGGTGCCGACGGTTTGCTTGAGCAGTTCCATCGCCATGTGGCCCGAAGCCGCGGGCACATAGCCATAGCTCAGTTTTCCGGGATTCGCTTTCCCGTAAGCGATCAGTTCCTGGAAGGTATTAAAGGGCGCAGAAGGATGGACCACCAGCACGTTGGGTCCCGAATGGACCTGCGTGATGTGGATGAAATCCTTGAGGGAGTCGTAGCCGAGCTTGGGGTTGAGGCCGTGCGCCACCGCATTCTGGCCAACACCTGTCTGTATCAGCGTATAGCCGTCGGGCGCCGCTTTGGCGCCCTTCTCCGTGCCGATGACCCCGCCCGCGCCGCCGAGGTTCTCCACGATCACCGGCTGCTTCAGAGCCTTGGTCAGCTCTTCCGCAATCATGCGTCCCATCACATCGCTGGTGCCGCCCGCCGGAAACGGAACGATAAGCTTGATCGCCCTCGACGGGTAGTCGGTCTGGGCCTGGACCGGAAGGGCCAGCAGGCAGGCGGCCGCAGCCACGCACGCAAGCGCGGCGGAAAATATTTTCCTGGACATCCCTGCCCGGGTCAGGCCATCGCAGCCCCGGTACCGGCAACGGTTTTGAGAAATCTCCGGCGCGCGCATATTGACTTGACTCATGTTTGTCTCCTTTTTTATTTGCCAACGGCAAGGTCGTGCGGCAACAGGAAATCAATTTACTGTGGTCTCAACCAATTTGTTAGCGCTAACAAATTAATATTAGGGCAAAGGCCAGTCTTGCGTCAAGTCAGGCACTGGCTCTTTTGACTATGAGAAACCCTAGGTCTCGCACCCGCGCGCCGACGTCGCGGTTTTCAGCGACATCGAGGATGAACCGGGCCGCCTGGCGACCTATGGAGGTGCCGTCGATACGCACCGTGCTCAGGGAGGGATGGGTGAAAGCAGCAAACGGGAGGTCCCCGAAACCCATGACCGCCACATCACCCGGAACAGACAGGCCCAATGCCTGGGCCTCGGTGATGACGCCGTGGGCAATGACGTCGGAACCACAAAAAACCACGTCAATATCAGGATGGCGCGCGCGCAGGTCGGCGAAACCGGCTCTGCCGTTGGCCAGCGATGAAGGCGCGGGCACGGTACAGACCGGGATGCCGTGCACGTCCAGTTCGGCCAGCCGCGCCTCAAATCCGGCGCGGCGGCGCATGGCGCGCTGGTCTTCCGCGATGACCACGCCTGGCCGGCGGAAGCCCTGGCCGTACAGGTAGTCCGCCACCGCCGCACCGACTTTCTCGTGGGAGAAGCCCACGATCATGTCGATGGGCGTGGGCGTGATGTCCCAGGTCTCGACGACGGGAATGCCCGAGGCCAGCAGGCGGCGGCGCCCTTCCGGCGAATGCATGATGCCGGTCAGCACGATGCCGTCGGGCCGCCGGCCGACGATGGCGTCTATCAGCGCATCCTCGCGCGCGCCGCTGTAGCCGCTTTGGCCCAGAATCAACTGGCAGCCGGCCTCGGCCAGCGCGTCGGTCAGCGCCTGTATGGTTTCCAGGAACACCGGGCCGGCGATGGTCGGCACCAGCGCCGCCACCAGCCGGCTGCGGTTGGAGGCCAGGCCGCCGGCGATCAGGTTGGGCACATAGCCGCTGCGCGAAATCGCGCCGCGCACGCGCTCCAGGGTTGCGGGCGACACGGCCGCCGGCGTGTTGAGCGCGCGCGACACCGTGATGGCCGACACGCCGGCCAGGCTGGCCACGTCGCTGAGGGTGATGCCGCCGGTTCCGGGGCGCGGGGCACGCTTGGCCTTGCGCAGCGTCTCTGTGGGTGACTTCATGCCCGGATGTTAACGCTAACTTTTGGCTGCGGGGTTCTTTTCATCGAAAGGTGCCGGACATGACTTCCATCGGGAAAGCATGCCTCAGTACAGGTGCAAGGCCAGGTTCAAAAAGAAGCTGCGACGACCTGCTGATGGCCGGTGATGCCTGGTGCTCTTGCTCCTTCCCCCGCTGGGGGAAGGCTGGGATGGGGGCCGGCGGTGGCTGATGGTTCGCCGTGCTTGTTCGAAGGCTGCTGGCCCCCACCCCTACCCTCCCCCAGCGGGGGAGGGAGCTGAATCGGGAGGGAGTTAATCGTGGTTTTTGGCCCTGGCCCGATGCTAGTCCGCGCCCAGGCCGAAGTGCCGCCTGAAGGCCTCGCAAAATTCCGCGGTCCCGCTGAGGGACAAGGTCAGCGTGTGCCGCGGCTTGCCGGTCGGGCCCGCCTGGACTGACAACCGGCGCGCCGCCTCGTCATAGTGCAAAGCCTCGGGCGCCGTCAGCTCCTGCATGCCATGCAGGTCGTAGTCCCAGTCAAAACCGTCTTCGAGCGGGCCGCGCCGTCCGGCAAATTCCGCGTGGGCCCAGCCCAGCACCTGGACGGCCTCGGCATGGACGGCCGCCACCTGCTCCGGCCAGGTGGAGGCCATGGCCTCCAGCGTGCCCGTGCCGTCGCTACCTTCCGCGTAATCGAAGTGAAGATAGTCCAGGCTCAAGGGCGCGTGCTCAATGCTCAGTAGGTGCCCGGATAGGCCCCGCCGTCGGCCAGCACGTTCTGCCCCGTCATGTAGGCGGCATGCGTGCTGCACAGGAAGGCGCAGATGGCGCCGAACTCTTCGGGCGTGCCGAAGCGCTGGGCCGGGATGTTCTTGAGGCGCGCGTCCATGATGGCTTCCAGCGGCTGGCCGGTTTTTTGCGCCGCGCCGCTCATGGTGCCGCGCAGGCGGTCGGTGTCGAAAGCGCCCGGCAGCAGGTTGTTGATGGTGACGCCTTGCGCCGCGAGCTTGGTGCGCGCCACGCCGGCCACGAAGCCGGTCAGGCCGCTGCGCGCGCCGTTGGACAGGCCCAGGATGTCGATGGGCGACTTGACCGAACTGGAAGTGATGTTGACGATGCGCCCGAAGCCGCGCGCCGCCATGCCGTCGACCGTGGCCTTGATGAGCTCGATCGGGGTCAGCATATTGGCGTCCACCGCCTTGAGCCAGGCGTCGCGGTCCCAGTCGCGGAAGTCGCCGGGCGGCGGGCCGCCGGCATTGGTCACCACGATGTCGAAATCCTTGCGCAGCGCGAACACCGCGGCCCGGCCTTCGGGCGTGGTGATGTCGGCGGCGACGTACTGGACGCCGGTGCCTGCGGGTTTGCCCTTGTCCGCCTTCAGTTTTTCAGCCGCGGCCTTCAGCGTTTCCTCGCCGCGCGCCACGATCAGCACATTGACGCCTTCGCGCACCAGCGCCTCGGCGCAACCCAGTCCCAAACCTTTGCTGGCGCCGCAGACCAGCGCCCATTTGCCTGCAATACCCAAATCCATAATAATTCCTCATTACAACCACGGGGGAGAGCGGCTCATGATACTGAGTAAATACAAAATACAGGCGGGGATGGTTATCGCCCCCCTGCTCACATCCATGCTGGTTTTCAGCGCCGCTGCACAGGCCCAGCCGCAAGGCGAGGCGGTGCTGATCAAGCGCGAGGCGCAACTGCGCGACGCGCCCGGCGACTCGGCCCGCAGCCTCGCGCCGCTTCCCGTGCAGACCGCCGTGACGCGGCTGGGCGACCGCCAGGGCGCCTGGATCAAGGTGCGCACGGCCGACGGCACCAGCGGCTGGGTCCACATGTTCGACATCACCTCGGCCAGCGCGCCCTCGGGCGGCGCCGCCGGCGGCGCGCTGCGCAGCCTCTCGAGCTTTTTCAACAAGGGCAGCGCGCAGGCGCCCTCGAGCACGGTCTCCACCTCCACCGTCGGCATACGCGGACTGGGTGCCGAAGACCTGGCCAACGCGCAGCCGAATGTGGCGGCCGTGGCGCAGGCCGACGCCAACCGCGCGAATGCCGCGCAGGCCCGGCAGTTCGCCGGCAGCGCCTCGCTGAACAGCCGGCAGGTCGAGCCCCTGCCCACACCCGCCCCGCCGGCCCCCGCGCCCGGCAGCGCACCGGCCGAGCAGTACGGCCGCTGAGCCGCCACAAGACAACAAGAGGCCACGCCATGAACCTTCACCACTTCCCAAAGCCCGCACGCCATGCGGCCTGTGCCCTGGCCCTGCTGGCCGGCCTGCTCCCGCTCGGCGCCCACGCCCAGGATGCCGGCAAGGCGCTGGGCGGCCTGTTCCAGTCGCTGATTCGCCCCAACCAGCCCGCGCAGCCGGCGCAGGCACAACCCAATTCGGCGGCCGGCCTGGCCGGCGCGCTGCTGGGCGCCGGCCTCACGCCGGGCGGGCAGCAGGCGGCCCAGGGCGGCGACCTGTTCAAGCTGCTGTCGCAGTCGCTGGATCAGATCGACGAACCGCGCGAAATCCAGATCGGCCAGCAACTGGCCGCCGTGCTGCTCGGCAGCAAGCCGCTTTATCCCGACATGGCCATGCAGCGCTACCTCAACCAGCTGGGCCGCTGGATCAGCCTGCAGTCCTCGCGCCCCGACCTGCCCTGGACCTTCGCCATCCTCGACGATCCCGGCTTCAATGCCTTCGCCACGCCGGGCGGTTATGTCTTCGTCACCAAGGGACTGATGGACCGCGTCGCCGACGAGGGCGAGCTGGCCGGCATCCTGGCCCATGAAATCACCCACGTCACGGCCAAGCACCACCTGATCGCGCTGAACAAGAGCGCGCGCGCCGGCCTGCTGACCCAGGTCATCGGTTCGCAGCTCAAGAACGACCTGGGCGGCATGGTGTCCTCGCAGCTGCTGGCGCTGGGCCGCAACATGTACACCAAGGGCCTGGACCAGCAGGACGAATTCGACGCCGACCGCACCGGCGTGGCCCTGGCCACGCGCGCCGGCTTCGACCCCTACGGCCTGGTGGGGGTGCTGCAGCAGTTGCGCACCGCCGCGCCCGACGACGCGCTGTTCGCCCTGTCGCTGAGCACGCATCCACCGGCACAAACCCGCCTGAACCAGCTCGAGCAAGCCATGGGCACTCGGCTGGACGCCTATGCGGGGCAGCCTGCCGTCACCGTGGCGCAGCGCCTGGGCGCCGCAAACCGCCGGCCTACGGCACAGGCGCCGGCAGCAGGGAAAGCCCCCACCAAAAAATAGGCTGACAATCCGGCTCTGATTCACGGGCAGGACAAAGGGCGGTATGGAATTCTGGAGCCGGCTGGGTAAGCTGGGTAAGCAACAAAAGGCGGAGGAACGAAGCGTCGCGGGTCAACAGCCGCCGCCTCCCGTCGGCGCGGCCGGTTCCGCCGAGCTCAAAAAACAGGGCAACGCGCTGCTGGCCAGGGGCGATCTGCCGGGGGCCGGCTTGCGCTACCGCGCCGCCACCCTGGCGGACCCGCATGACGCGGCAGCCTTCGTCAACCTGGGTTACGTCCTTTGCGAACAGCAGGACTTCCGCGAAGCGCGGCTTGCGCTCGAACAGGCGCTGGTTCTCGATCCGTCCCAGTTCGACGCTCATTTCATGCTGGCGACCCTGGCGCAAGACCAGGGCGACATGGCCCTGGCGGCCTCCCACCTTCGGGAGGTCCTGCGCCTTCGGCCCGACTTCGACTTCATGACGCAGGCGTCCTACGAAGGCCAGTACGACAAAACGGTTGAGCGCTACAAGGCCATCCTGGAAATAGACCCTCACAATGCCCCGGCGCACTGGGGCCTGGGATTCGCCAGCCTGCTGCTGGGTGACTACGAACGGGGCTGGACGGAATGGGAGTGGCGCTCCAAGGTGAGCCACGGCGCCTACGACCGCCACTTTGCCCAGCCGCTGTGGCTCGGGGCCGAACCGGTCGCGGGAAAAACCGTCCTGCTCCATTTCGAATACGGTTACGGCGACACCCTGCAGTTCTGCCGATACGCGGCCGATGTCGCCGCGCTGGGCGCGCGCGTGGTCATGCAGGTGCAGCGCGGGCTTGGCGGGCTGCTCTCGGGCCTGGCCCCCGGCGTGCTCATCGTTGAAGAGGGCGAGCCGCTGCCGGCGTTTGATCTCCACTGCCCATTGATGAGCCTTCCGCTGGCGCTCGGCCTCCACACCCGGGAAATCGTGACGGCGCCCGGCCCGTACCTGCGGGCCGCACCCGAGCGTGTCGAACGCTGGCGCAAGCGGATGGACTCCCCCGGCATGCCGGCCCCGCGCATAGGCATCGTCTGTTCCGGCAATCTCGCGCACAGGCGCGACCAGCAACGCTCCATTCCCATGGGCCACTTTTTGCGCGCCCTGCCGGACGACATGAACGCGGTATGCCTCCAGCCCGATTTACGCGAAACCGACGCGGCGGCGCTCGAGGCCGACGGCCGTGTCAGCTTCCCGGGCCGGGAGCTGGCCGATTTCGCGGACACCGCCGCACTCATTTCCACGCTGGACCTGGTCATCAGCGTGGACACCAGCACCGCGCACCTGGCCGGAGCCCTGGGCAAACCGGTCTGGATCCTGCTGCCCCATGCGCCGGACTGGCGCTGGCTGCTCCAGCGCGAGGACAGCCCCTGGTATCCCGGCGCGCGACTGTTCAGGCAGGACAGGCCCGATGATTGGAGCGCTCCCCTGGACAGGGTCAGGCAAGCATTGAGCCGAATGCGTGAGCACTCCACGACGCCACGGTAAAGGACCGTGGAGCCAGCATCCCCCATCAGCAGGGGCCGCGGAACCGGCTTTGCCGGGCCGCAGGCGCAGCGGCCCCCTCGGGGGGCAGCGACCCACACGCAGTGGGGGAACGTGGGGGCTATCTCTGGCTATCTAGTTCTGGTGAAGACAAAGATGCCGGCGATGACAAGCACAGTCCCCGCCGCTACCCAGGCAGTGAACGGCTCACCGAGGATCAGCACGCCCATCAGGATGGTGGACATGGGCCCCACCATGCCGGTCTGCGCGGCCATGCCGGCGCCTATGCGCTCGATGGCCATCATCACCATGAGCACCGGCACCGCGGTGCACAGCGTGGCATTGAGCAGCGACAGCCAGATCACCTCGGGCGCGACGGCGGCCGCGCTCAGCGGACGCAGCAGCACGAACTGCAGCAGGCAGCACAGGCAGGCCACCGTCGTCGCCAGCCCCACCAGGCGCAGCGCGCCCAGGCGCCTGACCATCTCGCCGCTGTAGACCAGGTAGAGCGCGTAGCTCACCGCGCTCAGGAACACCAGCAGCGCACCCCAGGCCGCATCCGAGCCTTGCAGTGTGATCTCGTGGCCGAACACCAGCACCACGCCGCAGTAGCTGATGGCCATGCCGATGATTTGCGGCGCCTTGACGCGGCGCTTGTACATCACCAGGCCCAGCAGCAGCACCAGCGTCGGGTTGAGGTAGAGGATCAGGCGTTCGAGCGAGGCGCTGATGAAGGCCAGCCCCGCGAAGTCCAGGAAGCTCGCGAGGTAGTAGCCCGTGAAGCCCAGCCACAACACGCCCAGCCAGTCCTTGCGTGTCAACGGCGCCTTGCCGCGACTGGCCCACCAGGCCATCACCGCGAAGATCGGCAGCGCGAACAGCATGCGGTACATGATCAGCGTGACCGCGTCCACGCCGTAGCGGTAGGCCAGCTTGACGATGATGGCCTTGCCGCTGAAGGCGATGGCGCCCAAGGTCGCCAGCAGCAGGCCGGTCGCGAGGCTTTTGGGGGCGGCCGCAGGGGCGGGAGCGTCGGGTGGAGAACTCAAAATCGCCCGCTTAAAAACCCACGGCCTGGCCGTCGCGCCGCGCATCGCTGGCCGCCACGTAGCCTTCGGCCTGGGGGTTGCCGGCGCGCCAGATGAACTGGCCCGCGCCGAAATCCTGGTAGGAATCGTTGATGACTTCCACGCGGTGGCCGCGCTCGGCCAGGCCCTGCACGGTGCGCGCGTCCATCGCGGCCTCGACGTTGATCTCCATGCCGGCGTTGTAGCGCCAGCGCGGCGCGTCGCAGGCGGCCTGCGGGTTCTGGCCGTAGTCCAGCATGCGCACCAGGGTCTGCATATGGCCCTGCGGCTGCATGTTGGCGCCCATCACGCCGTAGCTCATCACAGGCTGGCCGTCCTTGCTCAGGAAAGCCGGGATGATGGTGTGGAAGGGGCGCTTGCCCGGCGCGACCTGGTTGGCGCCCGGCTGCAGGCTGAAGCCGTGGCCGCGGTTCTGCAGGCTGATGCCGAATTCCGGCTCCACGCAGCCCGAGCCGAAGCCCATGTAGTTGCTCTGGATGAAGCTCACCATCATGCCGTTCTCGTCGGCCGCCGTGAGGTAAATCGTGCCGCCCTTGACGGGGTTGCCCGCGCCAAAGTCCTGTGCCTTTTTCATGTTGATGAGTTTGGCACGGGATGCGAGGTAGGCGTCATCGAGCATTTGCTCGGCCGTCACCGCCATTGACGAAGGCTCGGCCACATACTTATAGGTGTCGGCGAAGGCGAGCTTCATGGCCTCGATCTGCAAATGCTGGGAATCCACGCCGTCCACCGGCAGGCCCGCCACGTCGAACTTGTCCAGGATGCCCAGCGCGATCAGCGCGGCGATGCCCTGGCCGTTGGGCGGGATCTCGTGCAGGGTGTAGCCGCGGTAGTCCTTGCCGATAGGCTTGACCCATTCCGGCTTGTAGCGCTCAAAATCTTTGGCCGTGATGCTGCCGCCGTTCTGCGCGGAGAATTTTTCAATCGCGTTTGCAATGGCGCCGCCGTAGTAAGCGCTGCCTTTGGTCTCGGCGATGGCACGCAAGGCCTTGGCCGCGGCCTTGAACTGGAACAGCTCGCCGACATTCGGCGCGCGCCCCCAAGGCAGGAAGGACTGCGCGAAGCCCGGCAGCGACTTCAACTCATCCGTAGCGGCCGCCCACTTCTGCTGCACCACGGTCGGCAGCAGGTAGCCGCGTTCGGCGATCTCGATGGCCGGCTCCATCAGGTCGGCAAAAGGCAGCTTGCCGAAACGCTCGCTCATCGCCATCCAGCTGGCGACCGCGCCCGGCACGGTGACCGAATCCATGCCGCGCTTGGGCGGCGTGGCGGCGTCCGCACCGTACTTGCGGCTGAAGTAGTCCGGTGTCCAGCTCTGCGGTGCACGGCCCGAGGCATTGAGTCCGTGCAGTTCCTTGCCATCCCACAGCAGGCAGAAGGCGTCGCTGCCCAGGCCATTGCTCACCGGCTCGACGATGGTCATGGCCGCCGCGGCCGCAATGGCCGCGTCCACCGCGTTGCCGCCCTTGAGCAGCATGCGCAGGCCGGCTTGCGCGCCCAGCGGGTGCGAGGTCGAGACCACGTTGCGCGCGAACAGCGGCAGCCGGGTGGAGGTGTAGGGATTGCTGTAATTGAAGTTCATGATGGGATGACCTGGTGAGGGCAAACAAAGAGCGGCCGCACGCCGCCAGCCCGAAGAGCGAAGAGCGATGACGCGCCGGCCTCGGGCAGGCCCGGCGCGCTCAAGGGAATCAATCAGCCGTGATTTTCCGCTCGGCGATGATTTTTTTCCACTTGGCGGTATCCGCCTTGACCATGGCCGCGAAGGCCGCCGGGCTGCCGCCCGTGGGCTCCGCGCCCAGCCGGGCGAAGCGGTCCTTCACGTCGGCCTCGGCCAGCGCGGCATTGACGGCCTGGTTGACCTTGGCCGCCAGCTCCTGCGGCAGGCCCTTGGGGCCGTACACGCCGAACCAGGTGACCGATTCAAAGCCCGGCAGGGTTTCCGACACCGTCGGCATGTCGGGCGCCAGCGAGGTGCGCTTGAGCGTGGTGACCGCCAGCGCCCGCAGCTTGCCGTCCCGGACATGCGGCATGCCGGTGACGAAGGAATCGAACAGCACGTCGACCTTGCCGCTGATCAGGTCCGGCATGGCCAGCGCCGTGCCGCGGTAGGGTATGTGCAGGATGAAGGTGCCCGACTGGGCCTTGAAATACTCGCTCGTCAGGTGGACGATGGTGCCGTTGCCGCTGGAGGCGTAGTTCAGGCGCCCCGGATTCTTGCGCGCGTGGTCTATGAACTCCTTCATGTTTTTTGACGGCGAGGAATTGGGCACCAGCACCACGTTGGGCGAGCTCGCCACATAGGCGATGGGTGTGAAGTCGGTGTCGGCGTTGTAGGGGATTTTCGGGTTGATGGCCGGGCCTATGCTGTGTGTGCTCGAGGTCGCCAGCAACAGCGTGTAGCCGTCGGCGGGCGACTTGGAGGCCGCATCGGCGCCTATGGTGCCGCCCGCGCCCGGCCGGTTGTCGACCACCACCGTCTGGCCGATTTTCTCGCCCAGCTTTTGCGACAGCGCGCGCGCCAGGATGTCGGTCGCGCCGCCAGCCGGGAAAGGCACGATCATGCGGATGGGCTTGGAGGGATAGGCCTGGGCCATGGCGGGCCCGCTGAACGCGGTGGCTAACACCGAGGTAAAAGCCGCCGCGAACTGAATGATATGTTTACGTTTCATTCAGCGATTGTGCAACGGTTTTGGAGGCCGATTACGCTGCGAACAGGCAAAACAAAAGGCACCCGAAGGTGCCTTTTGCATGGACGGAGCCGGAGCTCCGAAAGGGTTCGCGATCACTCCTCAACGAAGGCTTCCTCGCGCTTGTTCTTGACCGAGGGCAGCAGCACGATGATCAGCAGCAGCAGGGCGGCGCCCAGCAGGCCGGCCGACAGCGGACGCGTGACGAACACGCTCCAGTCGCCGCGCGACAGCAACAGGGCCCGGCGCAGGTTTTCTTCCATCATGGGGCCCAGGATGAAGCCCAGCAGCAAGGGCGCGGGTTCGCAGCCCAGCTTGACGAACAGGTAGCCGATCACGCCGAAGATGCCGACCATCCAGATGTCGAAGGTGTTGTTGTTGGTCGAATACACGCCGATCGCGCAGAACAGCACGATGGCCGGGAACAGGTAGCGGTAAGGCACGGTCAGCAGCTTGATCCACATGCCGATCAGCGGCAGGTTCAGGATGATCAGCATCGCGTTGCCGATCCACATCGAGGCGATCAGGCCCCAGAACAGTTCGGGGTTGCTGGTCATGACCTGCGGGCCGGGCTGGATGTTGTGGATCGTCATGGCGCCCACCATCAGGGCCATCACGGCGTTGGGCGGGATGCCCAGCGTCAGCAGCGGGATGAAGGAAGTCTGCGCGCCGGCGTTGTTGGCCGACTCGGGCGCGGCCACGCCGCGGATGTTGCCCTGGCCGAATGGCACTTCGCCCGGTTTCATCCTGATCTTCTTTTCCAGCGCGTAGGCCGCGAAGGCCGCCAGCAAGGCGCCGCCGCCCGGCAAAATACCGAGCGCCGAGCCCAGGAAAGTGCCGCGCAACACGGCGGGCAGCATGTCCTTGAAATCCTGCTTGGTCGGGAACAGGCCCGAAACCTTGGCCGTGAACACTTCGCGCTCATGCTCGGGTTGCGCCAGGTTGCTGATGATTTCGCCGTAACCGAACACGCCCATGGCGATGGTCACAAAGCCGATGCCGTCGGTCAGTTCGGGCACGTCAAAGCTGAAGCGTGCGACACCGGAGTTCACGTCGGTGCCGACCAGGCCGAGCAGCAGGCCCAGCACGATCATCGCGATGGCCTTGAGCAGCGAGCCCGAAGCCAGCACCACGGCGCCGATCAGGCCCAGCACCATCAGCGCGAAGTATTCGGCGGGGCCGAACTTGAAGGCCAGTTCGGTCAGCGGCGGCGCGAAGGCCGCCAAAATCAGCGTACCCACGCAACCGGCAAAGAAGGAACCCAGGCCGGCCGCGGCCAGCGCCGGGCCCGCTCGCCCTTTTCGGGCCATCTGGTAGCCGTCGATACAGGTGACCACCGACGAGGATTCTCCCGGCAGGTTGACCAGGATGGCGGTGGTGGAGCCGCCGTACTGGGCGCCGTAGTAAATACCGGCCAGCATGATCAGCGCCGACACGGGCGGCAGTGCATAGGTGGCGGGCAGCAGCATGGCGATGGTGGCAACCGGGCCGATGCCCGGCAGCACGCCGATCAGCGTGCCCAGCAGGCAGCCGATAAAGGCATACACCAGGTTGATGGGCGTGAACGCCACGCCAAAACCCAGCGAGAGATTTGCAATCAGATCCATTTTTTATATCTCCTTAGCCGATGAAGAAAGGCCACACCGGGAACTGCAGCTTGAGCAGGACGACAAAGGCGAGGTAACTGCCGATGGCCAACACGGTCGCAAGGATGAAGGTGTTTTTGACTTTCCAGCCGGCTTCGGCCATGCTGGAAATAAAGGTGAGCGCGTAGATCGCGACGATCATGCCCATGGGGGGTAGCTTGATGCTGGGCAGGCCGCCCAGCAGGACGCCGAAGATCAGGTTGGCCAGGATGATGTAGGCCAGCGGCTTCCAGGCCCATTTGCCGATCTTGTCACCGCCCTCGGTTTCGACGACCAGCGACTTGAAGGTGATGCCGGCGCCCAGGAGGGCCATCAGCACGCCCAGCATCAGCGGGAAATAGCCGGGGCCCATGCGGGCGCCCTCGCCCACGTTGTAGGTGGTAGCCCCCCATGCGAACGCCACACCGACGCCCATGAACATGAGGCCGGAGAAAAAGTCTTTCTGACTCTTGATATTCACGGCTGTCTCCTCAATACGTACATAAAAGTAAAAGAAAGAATCGCTGGATTGTGCATTCAATCCCCCAGGCCCGACATGTGGCTTTCACTTACCTTTCATCAATCTTTCACTTACCCCTCACTTACATGAAAGCAGGGTGCCCTGAAAGAGTGCTGAAAATCCGTGAAAACCCGCAGTCCAGGACCTGTTTACGGCCAGAACAGGCACCGTATTGAGGCCCCTGAACAATTTCAAAGAGCCGTTCACAAAACCCAGCGAAGCGGTCCTGGCTAGGCGCACCGCCGCAGACAGTGCTACAGCACGGCAAGGCGGTGCAACAACGCCAGGAGGGTTTTGTGAGCGGCTCTCAGGATAAGGGTGGGGTGGAGGCCAAAATTTCGTCGATGGTGGTCAGGCCTTCCGCCACTTTCAGCGCGCCCGCCAGCCGAAGCGGGCGCATGCCTTCGCTGACCGCCTGGCGGCGCAGTGCATCGATGTTCGGCTCCTTGGAGACCTTTTCCTTGAAGCCCTCGGTGACCGTCAGCAATTCATAGAGGCCCATGCGGCCCCGGAAACCCGTCATGCGGCAGTCCACGCAGCCCACCGGTTTGTAGGGCCGGTAGCCGCCGCTGATTTGCCAGGGCTTGACCAGTTCGGCCAGAGTCTCGCGCGCGGCGCTCTCGTCGGGTTCGCGGCAGCTGGGGCACAGGGTGCGCACCAGCCGCTGGGCCAGCACGCCCAGCATGGTGGCATTGATCAGGTAAGAAGGAACGCCGAGTTCCATCATGCGCGAGACCGCCGACGGCGCGTCGTTGGTGTGCAGCGTGCTGAACACCAGGTGGCCGGTGAGCGCCGCCTGCACCGCCATCTCGGCGGTCTGCAGGTCGCGGATCTCGCCCACCATGATGATGTCCGGGTCCTGCCGCATCAACGCGCGCAGGCCCTCGGGGAAATCAAAATCCAGGTGCGCCTGCACCTGCGTCTGGTTGAAGGAGGCCTCGATCATCTCGATCGGGTCCTCGATGGTGCTGACGTTGACTTCCTCGGTGGCCAGGCGCTTGAGCGTGGAATACAGCGTGGTGGTCTTGCCCGAGCCGGTCGGCCCGGTGACCAGGATGATGCCGTGCGGCCGCTTGACCAGGCTTTCCCAGCGGTCGGCGTCGTGCTGCGAAAAGCCCAGCGCGTCGAGGTTCTTCACCGTGGTGTCCGGGTCGAAGATCCGCATCACCATTTTTTCGCCGAAAGCCGTGGGCAGCGTCGACAGGCGCATTTCGATTTCGTCGCCGCGCGGGTTGCGCGTCTTGATGCGGCCGTCCTGCGGGCGGCGCTTTTCCACCACGTCCATGCGGCCCAGCAGCTTGATGCGCGCCGTCATGGCGTTGTGCACGCCCATGGGCAGCTGGTAGACCGGGTGCAGCACGCCGTCGATGCGGAAACGGATCACGCCCTGCTCGCGGCGCGGCTCCAGGTGGATGTCGCTGGCGCGCTGGTCGAAGGCGTACTGCCAGAGCCAGTCCACCACCTGCACCACGCCCTGGTCGTTGGCATCCAGCTGCTTGTTGCTCTTGTTGAGCTCCACCAGCTGCTCGAAACTCGCCGAGCCCGATGCGCTGCCCGATTTGACCGCCGCCTTGACCGATTTGGCCAGCGCGAAAAACTCGGCCGTGAACTTGGTGATCTCCTGCGGGCTGGCCACCACCAGGCGCACGCTGCGCTTGGCCTGGCGCTCGACTTCCTGCACCCAGTCGGTGATAAAGGGTTCGGAGGTGGCGATCACCACCTCGCTGGGCGTCACCTGCACCGGCAGCACCTTGTGGCGCTCCGCATACATGGCCGACATGGTGTCGGCCACCTTGCCCACGTCCACCTTGAGCGGGTCTATGCGCAGGTAGGCCAGGCCCGCCCGGCCCGCCAGCCATTGCGACATGGTCTCGATGTCCAGTGGCTTGCCGTCGGCCAGCCGTGTCATGCCGACGCTGGCCAGCCGCATCAGCGGCGGCTGCGCGCTCTGCACCTGCGAGCAGCGCGCGATGGTGCGCTGCGCTTCGGCGGCACTGATCACGCCGTCGTCACTGAGCCATTCCACCAGGATGCGCCAGTCCAGGGGGCCGGCATGGCCTTTTTTCGCATGCGAATCACGGTGGGATTTGGGGTGGGTCACAGCGCTCATGGGTGGCACTGTACCCCATCCCTCGTGGCTTTTGCCACCCTGCCCGGCTTGCTTCTTAACCGAACCTTAAGCCACCGGCTTGAACAGCCGCAGCCACTTTTTGGCCGGCAGGTCCCAGCGCGACTCGATCACGCCGGCCTGCAGCAAGAGCGCGGCGCGCTCGGGCCGCGTGGGCTCGCGCTGCGCCAGCACCACGGTGTTGCCTTCGCGCGTCGGGGTGAAGGCCCACACTGCTTCAGGGCCGAAAGCTTCGGCGATCTTGGTCAGCGACTGCAGGTAGCTGGAATCGCGGCCGAAGAGGTTCACCGTCATCACGCCGTCCTCGGCCAACAGCGCGCGGCAGTCGGCGTAGAAATCGGCGCTGTCCAGCACCGGCGCGGCGGCCTCGTGGTCGTAGAGGTCCACGTGCAGCAGGTCCACCGTTCCATGGTGAGCCGGTTTCTTGATTTCAGCGGCGGCATCGGCCTCGATCACATGCAGCCGCAGGTCGTCGCGCGGCAGCTTGAACCAGACCCGGCAGGCCGTCACCACCTGCGGGTTGATCTCGACGGCCGTCACCTTCATGCGCAGCTTTTTGTAGCAGAACTTGGTCAGCGCGGCCGAGCCCAGGCCCAGCTGCATGGCGTGTTTCTTCGGCATGGCCGCCGCATCCATGAACAGCAGGCCCGCCATCATGCGCTGCACATATTCGAGCTCGATGTCGTAGGGCGCGTCGCGCAGCATGGAGCCCTGCACCCATTCGGTGCCCAGGTGCAGAAAGCGCACGTCGCCGTAGTCCGAGAAGTTGACCTCGGGCAATTCCATTGCCGCGCTCTCTTTGGCCATCGCTTTGGCCGTATCTTTTCTTTGCATCAAACCAGTCCGTGTTTTTCAAAAACTTCCCGCCAGGCCGCGAGTTTGCGCTCAAAACTCCAGGAGGCGTTCGCCGGGCTGGTTGAGGGTAACTTGTAGACCGGCAATCCCAGCGCCAGCGTGTGTCTTGAATGCTTGAAACTTTCGCCGCCGTTGTGGGCGATCGCTTCCAGCGCCGGGCACAGCCGGCGCAGGCCCGCGAGGTCGTTCACTTCGGCGTTGCGGATCGCGCTGTCCAGGCTGCCCTCGCGCTCGCAGGCCGCGTACACGTCCCACAGGCCCAGGCCTTTGGACAGCAGCCATTCAGTGCGGGCCTGGTAGCCATCAGGCCCTGCGTCCGCGGGGCCGGGAGGCCAGAGCGCCTTGAGGATTTTCCAGAAATGGTTTTGCGGGTGGCCGTAATACTGCTGCTGCGCCAGCGAGGCCGCGCCCGGGAAGCTGCCCAGGACCAGCAGGCGCGTATTGCTGGAGACCAGCGGCGCCAAGCCTTCCAGAGGCACCGCCTTCATGCGAGCAGCGCCCCAAGTTTGGGCAGCGCGTGCCGCGCATTGGCCGTGGTCGCGGCCGCCAGCGCGTCCGTGCCGATGCCACGCAGTTCCGCCACCTGCTGCGCGATGCGCGGCAGCTCGCCCGGCTCGTTGCGGCCTTGCGGCTTGCCGGCCTCGCGCTCGGCCGCCGTCGCATAGATCCAGTGCGGCGGGATGTCGGGTGAATCGGTTTCCATCACCAGCGCCTCCAGCGGCAGCTCGGCCGCCAGGCGCCTGAGCTGCAGCGCCGGCTCAAAGGTCACGGCGCCGCCGAAACCGAGCTTGAAGCCCAGCTTGAGGAACTCCTCCGCCTGCTGCGCGCTGCCGTTGAACGCATGGCCTATGCCGTGCCAGCCGCCTTCGGGCGCCAGATCACGCAGGTGCTTGAGCAGCTTGTCGGCCGAGCGCCGCACATGCAGGATCACCGGCAGGCCGTGCTTGCGCGCCAGCTTCAACTGCTCGCGGTAAAAGTGCTCCTGGCGCTCGCGCTGGGGGCTTTGCGTGAGCGCCGGCACGAAGTAGTCCAGGCCGATTTCACCGACCGCCACCAGCCGCGGGTCCTCACGCCTGAGCGCCAGCTCCGCGTCCAGCGCCTGCAGGTCCTCATCACGCGCCTGCGGCACGCACAGCGGGTGTATGCCCAAGGCATAGCTGTCCGAGAAGCGGTGCGCCAGCACACGCACCGCCTCAAAGTTGAACACCCCCACCGCCGGCAGCACGCAGTGCGCCACGCCGTTAGCGGCGGCCCGCGCGCGCACCTCGGCGACGTCGGCGGCCAGTTCCCCGGCGTCCAGGTGGCAATGCGTGTCTATCCAGAAAGTCATGGGGTGAGTAGAAGATAAGGACGATAAGTCGAAGATGGAAGAAAAAACAACAGGGCAGGACCAGTCGCCAAAGATGTTGACACAGAAATGAAATCGGGACACCCTATGCTTTTTTCAGGCGGAACACCCCTTCATGGGTTCCGGTTTTCGCCCCGGTTTCTTTTCAGCTGATCTCCCTACGTCAACCCGTCCAACTCGACATAACAAAGGAAAGCCAAATGAAATTATCCCGCCTGATGAGCCAGATTCTCGGCGCCGGCCTTGTTGCCTCCAGCCTCGCCGGCACCGCCTGGGCGCAAGACCAGAAGTTGCGGCTGATCACCTGGGCCGACTACGTCCCCGCCGACGTCGTGGCGCAGTTCAAGAAGGAAACCGGCATCGACGTCGAGCTGACGCTCTCGAACAACGAAGAGATGATCTCCAAGCTGCGCGCCACCGGCGGCGCCGGCTTCGACCTGGCCCAGCCCTCGCAGGACCGCATCACCGGCCCGCAGCAGGAGTTCGGCATCTACAAGCCCATGGACCTCAGCAAGATCAAGTCCGATCTCTTCATCCCCTCCATGCTTGAGGCCACCAAAAAGAACACCACACTCGACGGCAAGGTCTACGGCCTGCCGCACATCTGGGGCACCGACGGCCTGGTCGTCAACACCAAGCTGGCCAAGATGGCCGACTACCCCGACCTCTGCAAGGCCGAGTTCAAGGGCAAGACCGCCGTGCGCCTGAAGCGCCCCACCCTGCTGGCCTTCGCCTTCGCCTCCGGCAAGGACCCCTTCGCGCTGTACAAGGACCCGAAAGCCTACGGCGCGCTGATGGACGAAGTCGGCAAGACCATGATCGCCTGCAAGGGCAACATCAAGTTCTACTGGGACAACAAGGACCAGCTGCTCAACGGCATGCGCGCCGGTGAAGTCGTGGGCGCCATGATGTGGGACACCGGCGGCTGGAAGCTCAATGGCGAGAAACCCGAGATCCAGTTCATCGCGCCCAAGTCCGGCGCCCTCGGCTGGATAGACACCTTCGCCATCCCCGCCAAGGGCCGCAACGATGCCGCCGCCTATGCCTGGATCAACTTCAACATGCGCCCTGAGATCGCCGCCAAGGTCGCGGGCTCGGCAGGCAACTTCACCGCCTCCAAGGGCGCCGACCAGCTGGCCGACCCCAAGCTCAAGGCCCAGTTCGCCGCCAGCTTCCCTGAAGCCGCGCTGAAAAACGTCAAGTGGTACCCCGCAGTGCCCGCCGGCATCGAGGACATCGAAGGCCGCGTGCTGGACCGCATCAAGGCAGCGCAGTAAACCGCCAACGCCGCGCCCACGGTGCACGCAGACCTGCAAGCCGAGCACGTCGGTAAAACCTACGCCGGCCAGCCCGCCGTGAAGGACCTGTCCTTCACGGTGGAGCGCGGCAGCTTTTTCTCCATCCTCGGCCCCTCGGGCTGCGGCAAGACCACGCTGCTGCGCATGATCGCCGGCTTTCTGTCGCCCGACGCGGGCCAGATCCACATCGGCGGCAAGCCCATGAATGGCGTGCCGCCCAACCAGCGGCCCGTCAACATGGTGTTCCAGCACCTGGCGCTGTTCCCCATGATGTCGGTCGGCGAGAACGTCGGCTACGGCCTGGCGCGGCGCGGCCTCTCGCGCACCGACATCGCCGCCAAGGTCGGCGCCATGCTGGAGCGCGTGAGCCTGCCCGGCATGCAGGACAAGCGCGTCGACCAGCTCTCCGGCGGGCAGCGCCAGCGCGTGGCCATCGCGCGCAGCCTGGTGCTCGAGCCCACGCTGCTGCTGCTCGACGAACCGCTGGGCGCGCTCGACCTGAAGCTGCGCGAGCACATGAAGGTCGAGCTCAAGCAGCTGCAGGCCGCCTTCGGCACCACCTTTGTCTACATCACGCACGACCAGTCCGAGGCCCTGGTGCTGTCCGACCACGTGGCGGTGATGAACGCCGGCAGCTTCGAGCAGGTGGGCACGCCGCAGCAGCTCTATTACCAGCCGCAAACCCCGTTTGTGGCCGGCTTTGTCGGCGCCAACAACAAGCTGGCCGCCAGCACCGGCGCGGCCGGCGCGGAGGCCGGCGCCGTGGTCGCGCTCACCACCGGCGACGGCCTGGCCCTGCGCGCCCGCGCTGCCGGCCGGCTGCAGCCCGAGCAGGCGGTGCAGGCCTTTGTACGGCCCGAGGCCATCAACCTGGCGCGCGACGCGACCGAGCTGCCGGCCAACCACACGGTCTACGCCGGCCAGGTCGAAAGCCTGTTGTTCGACGGCGCCAACTCGGCCGTGCTGCTGCGCGAGACTGCCAGCCGCACCGAGTTCCGCATCGCGCTGCCGCAGACCGGGCGCTTCGCCGACCTGCGCATCGGCGAGACGGTGGCTTTCAGCTTCGACCCCGAGCAGGCCGTCTGCTTCGGCAACAGCTAGGCCCGCCATGCAAGCCGCGGCCGTCCTGCCTTCCACTGGTGGTTCCGGGCAGTCGCAGGCCCGGCTGATCCTGTTGCTGCTGCTGGCGCCGGCCCTGGTCTGGCTAATCGGCCTGATCGTGCTGCCGCACATAGACCTCGCCGTGCTGTCGCTGCGCGAACGCATCGCACCGCGCCAGTACACGCCCAGCTTTGCGCAGTACCGCACCTTTGTCGAGGAGCCGCTGTACTGGCACACCTTTGTGCGCACGGCGCTGATGTCCATCCTGGCCACAGTCATCACGCTGCTGCTGGCCTTCCCGATTGCGTGGACGATTGCCAAACTGGTGCGCGGCCGCGCCAAGTCGCTGCTGCTGGTGATGTGCCTGATCCCCTTCTGGGTCAGCGAAACCGTGCGCACCCTGGGCTGGATGATTTTGCTGCGCGAATCCGGCGTGCTGCCCGCCGTGCTGGTGCAACTGGGCATCACGGCTGCGCCCGTCGAGCTGCTCTACCGCGACGCCACCATCCTGGTCGGCCTGGTCTACACCTCCATGCTCTTCATGGTGGTGCCGTTGATCAGCGCGCTCGAAAGCCTGGACGACACCCTGATCGAAGCCGCCTACGACCTGGGCGGCAACGGCCCGTCCATCCTGCGCCAGATCGTGATCCCGCATGCCGCGCCCGGCATCCTGGCCGGCTGCATCGTGGTCTTCATGCTGACCCTGGGCAACTACCTCACGCCCACCTTGCTGGGCGGCAAGAACTCGCTGTGGTTCACCGAGCAGATCTACACCCAGTTCATCACGCGCTTTAACTGGGAACAAGGCGCGGCGTTTGGCTTCTTGCTGCTGGGTTTGTCTACCGCCATCGTCTGGCTCGGGCTGAAACTCACCGGCCAGAAATTCGGCGAAGTCATGAGGCGTTCATGAAAGCCTCCGCATGATCGCCTCCCTGCCCCGCCCCGCCTGGCTGCGCGCCGGCACCTGGGCCTATGCCCTGGCGTTTTTCGCCTTCCTGTTCCTGCCACTGGTGGTGGTCGCGGTGTTCGCCTTTAACGACGCGCCCTACCCGGCGCCGCCCTGGCGCGGCTTCACGCTCGACTGGTTTTTCGGCAGCAAGGCCGGCCGCAGCGGCCTGTTTGCCGACGGTCCCATGCTGGCCAGCCTCTGGACCAGCGTGGTCGTGGCCGCCTGGGTCACGGTGCTGGCCGTGCTGGTCGGCACCACCAATGCCTTTTTGATCGAACGCGCGCGCTTTCCGGGCAAGCAGGCCCTGTCTTTCCTGATGCTGGCACCGCTGGTGATTCCCGGCGTCATCCTGGGCATCTCCATCCTGGCCTTCGCCAGCCGGATGGCGCAGCTGGCCGACGACTGGTGGGGCCTGGAGCTGGATTTTTTGCGCCCCGGCCTGCCTCTGGTGGTGATAGGCCAGTTTTCCTACATCGTCTCCATCGCCACCCTGGTCATCACCGCGCGCCTGAAACGTTTTGACATCACCCTGGAAGAAGCCGCCTACAACCTGGGCGCCTCCCGCGCCGCCGTCTTCACCACCATCACCCTGCCCTACCTGAAACCCGCGCTCATAGGCGCCGCCGCGATCTCGTTTTTGATGTCCTTCGAGAACTTCAACACCACCCTGATGCTGGTCGGCTCGGATGCGCCGCTCACCGTCATGATGTACGGCCGCATGCGCGAAGGCGCCACGCCTGTGCTCAATGCGGTGAGCCTGTTCCTGATGCTGGCTTCGGCTGCGCTGGCGCTGACCCTGCTGCGCAGTCCGCCCGACACCCCGGGCCGCTGAAAGCACACGCCCCCGGGGAACCCCGCCCCAAAAGCGGGCTCCAAAGCCCCGTTACAAAGCCCTTCCCGCAGATAGCCAAATGGCGTGCATGGATGAAGGAATCGTGATACGGTGCATCTGTAAATACAGGGCCTGAAAACCGCCTTCCAACCGCTTTCCGCCCCGTATCAGCCCGGTTTTGACACTTTGACCTCAGAGGTGAACGGATGCGCAGGCCAGCCCTTTACAGCAGTTCAAACCGTCCGGCGCAGGGCGCGGGTGACGCCCAGGCGCAGCCGCCCGACGAGGCCACCACCGCGGACGCCCCTCCTCCACCTTCCCGCTTTCCCCGCGTCGCCCGGCTCGCCCAGCGCCTGGCGCGCCACCAGCTCTACCTGCTGTGGTCCGTCGTCGGCCTGCTGGCCCTGCTGCTGGCCTTCAGCTTTGCCTCGCCGCTGCGCAACCCGGCGCGCAAGCTGACCCAGGACGACATCAACGCGGCCGTGCTCAAGACCCTGGAAACCACGGTCCTGCCCTCGCCCGGCACCAAGGCCTATGACACCATCATTCCCTCGGTCGTACGCATCGTCGGCCTGGGCAAGGACAAGGACGGCAAGGAAGACGGCGAGCGCAGCGTCGGCACCGGGGTGGTCATCGTCGACAAGGGCATCATCCTGACCAACCTGCACGTGGTGCAGAACGCCCAGACCATCAAGATCACCTTCGCCGACGGCCTGGAATCCACCGCCAGCATCACCGGCGTGCAACCCGAGAACGACCTAGCCGTGCTGCAGGCCCACAAGATTCCCGACGACCTGATTGCCGCCACCATGCGTTCCACCGCCGACCTGGCCCCCGGCGACCAGGTCATGGCCGTCGGCTACCCTTTCGGCATAGGCCCCTCGGCCTCGCAGGGCGTGATCTCCGGGCTCAAGCGCAACTTCCGCTCGCCCGAAGGCAAGCAGATGATGAGCAACCTGATCCAGTTCGACGCCGCCGCCAACCCCGGCAACTCCGGCGGCCCGCTGGTCACCATGGACGGCGAGGTCATCGGCATCGTCACCGCCATCTTCAACCCCAACCAGCAGCGCACCTTTGTCGGCATAGGCTTTGCCGTGCCCATCGAGAACGCCGCCTCGGCTGCCGGCATGCCGCCGTTCTGAACTCCTTCCACACCTCCTGACCCCAGCCTCCAAGGACCCCGCCGCATGGAACAGACCACCCCGCAAAACGCCAACCACGACACCGCCCAGCTCATGGAGCAGATCCTTTATGAGGTCAAGCGCGTGGTGGTCGGGCAGGACCGCTTCCTTGAGCGCGTCATGGTCGCCATCCTGGCCCAGGGCCACCTGCTGGTCGAGGGCGTGCCCGGCCTGGCCAAGACCTTGACCATCAAGACCCTGGCCAACACCGTGCAGGGCCAGTTCAAGCGCATCCAGTTCACGCCCGACCTGGTGCCGGCCGACCTGGTCGGCACCCGCATCTACAACCAGAAAACCGGCGAGTTCAGCACCTCGCTGGGCCCCGTCTTCACCAACCTGTTGCTGGCCGACGAAATCAACCGCGCGCCGGCCAAGGTGCAAAGCGCGTTGCTGGAAGTGATGCAGGAGCGCCAGGTCACGATTGCCGGCACCACCCACAAGGTGCCCGATCCCTTTCTGGTCATGGCCACGCAGAACCCGATTGAAACCGAAGGCACCTACCCGCTGCCCGAGGCCCAGGTCGACCGCTTCATGATGAAGGTGCTGGTCGACTACCCCACCGACGAGGAAGAGTTTGTCATCGTCCAGCGCGTCACCGGCCCCGCCGTCGCCGTGAGCGCCGTCGCCACCACCGAACAGCTGGCAGCCCTGCAGGCCGAATGCCGGCGCATCTACGTCGACCCTTCGCTGGTGCAATACGCCGTGCGCCTGGTCTCAGCCACGCGCACGCCCGTCAAGCATGGGCTCAAGGATTTGCAGCGCTTCATCACCTTCGGCGCCAGCCCGCGCGCCACCATCAACCTGACCGAAGGCGCGCGCGCCCTGGCCCTGCTGCGCGGCCGCAGCTACGCCCTGCCCGAAGACATGACCGACCTGGTGCCCGACGTGCTGCGGCACCGCCTGGTGCTGTCGTATGAGGCGCTGTCCGAAGGGCTGACCGCCGACGGCCTGGTCGCCAAGATCATGGCCAAAATTCCGCCTCCAGCAAAGCCGTTGGAACATGAAAAACTCGCCGCCTGAACCGGTCAAATCCGCTGCCGCCAACGCAGACCAGCTGCTGCGCCGGCTCGAGTGGACGGTGCTGCGCCGCCTCGACGGCCTGCTGCAGGGCGACTACCGCACCCTGCTGCGCGGCACCGGCATGGACCTGGCCGACCTGCGCGAGTACCAGCACCATGACGACGTGCGCCACATCGACTGGAACGTCACCGCCCGGCTCGAACAACCCCATGTGCGCGTCTTCACCGAAGACCGCGAGATGAGCGCCTGGTTTTTGCTGGACCTGAGCCCGTCCATGGACTTCGGCTCCAGCGAGCAGCGCAAGCGCAATGTCTCGGCCGAGTTTGTCGCCGTGCTGGCCCGCATGCTGACCCGCCACGGCAACCGCGTGGGCGCCATGCTCTACGGCTCCGGCGTCGACGCCGTGATTCCCGCGCGCGGCGGCCGCCACCATGTGCTGCACTTGCTGCACACCCTGCAATCCCGCCCCGAAACGACCAACCTCGGCCCGACGCGCCTGCATGAGCTGCTCGAATCCGCCGCCAACCTGGTGCGGCGCCGCTCCACCGTGTTCGTCGTGTCCGATTTCATCACCGAACCCGGCTGGGAGAAACCGCTGGGCCAGCTGGCCCGCCGCCATGAGGTGGTGGCCGTGCGGTTGCTGGACCCGCTGGAGCTGGACCTGCCCGACCTCGGCCTGATCCCGATACGCGACGTCGAAACCGGCGAGCAATTGCTGGTCGACACGCATGACGCCGGTTTCCGCAAACGCTTTGCGCGAATCGCGGCCCAGCGCGAGGCCGACTTGCGGCAGGCGCTGGCCCGCGCCGGCGTCGACGCGCTGGAACTCTCGACCGACGACAACCTGGTCGACGCCATCATGCGCTTCACCGAACTGCGCAAGCGCCGCAGCCGGATATCGGGTGGCGCCATGCCCACCCACCTGAGGCGCGCCGCCTGACGCCGCCAAGGACATCTCACCATGAACCTCCCCAGCTGGCTCACTTCTTTCATGTCCAAATTGCCTTTGCCGACGTTTTTGTGGCCGGAATTTTTGTGGCTGCTGCTAGCCATCCCGCTGCTGGTGCTGATCTACATCTGGCTGCTGCGCCGCAAGAAAAAAATGGCATTACGGTATGCCAGCCTCTCCATCGTGCGCGAAGCCATGGGCCGCGGCCAGAGTTTCCGCCGCCATGTGCCGCCCATACTCTTCCTGCTGTCCATCGCCGCCATGCTGGTCGCGGCCTCGCGCCCCTTCGCGGTCATCAGCCTGCCATCCCAGCGCGAAACCATCATCCTCGCCATGGACGTCTCAGGCAGCATGCGCGCCGCCGACGTGCTGCCCAATCGCCTGGTTGCCGCACAGAACGCCGCCAAAGCCTTCCTCGCCGACCTGCCGCGCAATGTGCGCGTAGGCATCGTCGCCTTCGCCGGCACGGCCTCCGTCGTGCAGCAACCCACACTGAGCCGCGAAGACCTGGTCGTAGCGATCGACAAATTCCAGCTGCAGCGCGGCACCGCCATAGGCAACGGCATCGTCGTCTCGCTGGCCGAACTGTTTCCCGATGCCGGCATTGATTTAGCGTCCATGCAATACGGCCGCGAGAAACCCCGCGGCACCTCCATAGACCAGGCCCTGGCTCCCGACAAGGGCGCCAAAAAAGAATTCGTCCCCGTCGCCCCCGGCTCTTACACCTCAGGCGCCATCATCCTGCTGACCGACGGCCAGCGCACCACCGGCGTGGATTCTTTGGACGCAGCCAAAGCCGCCGCCGACCGCGGCGTGCGTGTCTATACCGTGGGCGTGGGCACGGTGGACGGGGAGACGATTGGCTTTGAAGGCTGGTCCATGCGCGTCAAGCTCGACGAGGAGACCTTGAAGGGCATCGCGCGCACCACGCAGGCTGAGTACTTCTATGCCGGCACCGCGGCGGACTTGAAGAAGGTCTATGAGACGCTCAGTTCTCGGCTGGCGATTGAGAAGAAAGAGACGGAGATTTCCGGGTTGCTGGCGCTGGTGGCGGCTGCGCTGGCTTTGGTGTCGGCTAGTTTGTCGCTGCTTTGGTTTAACCGGATTCTTTGAGAGCGCCATTGCACAGCCCCCCCTTCTTGTCTACCTCTGGCTGTAATCCTCAAGAGGTCGATCGTTAGGTGATGCCCAGGCAGCCTTCGTTGCGTTACTGGCTGGAAGACCTAATTTGGCGCCGCGCGGCGGGATCGGGCGCATAAACCACTTGTCGTAGATTTTTTCCATCTCACCACTTTTGATCAGTTCCCTGATCGTGCCGTTTATGACCTCCTTAAACTTCGGGTCATCCTTCTTTAGCATGATCGCAATCGGCTCCACACTGATGGACTCTCCGACGATCTGATAGCCACTCGGATTTCTTGAGGCGGCAATATTTCCGGCAAGAACCTGGCTATCCATCACAAACGCATCAGCTCGCCCGGATTCTAGCAAGAGGAAACTCTCCGCCATGTCTTTGCCGAAAATCTCAATGAAATCAATTTTTGCCGCGCGTTCATGCTTGCGAAGAAGCTGCACCGACGTAGTTCCTGCCGTGGTGGCAACCTTCCTTCCATTCAATTGCGACAGCGAGTTGATTCCCGAACCGACCTTCACAGCCATCCGCACCTCTTCGACATAGGTCGTCAGCGCAAATGCAACGTCCTTCTGCCGGGCAGAGTTGTTTGTCGTGGCTCCGCACTCGACGTCAATCGTGCCGTTTTGCATCAGCGGAATTCGATTCAGCGAAGTCACTGGCAAATACCGGGTCTCCAATTTTTTGTTCAAAACTCGCTCGAGATCTTGAATCATTCGTTGGCAAATTTCAACGTGGAATCCGACATACGCCCCATTGCCAGTGGTGTACGACAACGCGCCAGAGGACTCGCGCACTCCCACATGGATGACTCCAGTTTCCCGAATTCGTCCCAATGTGTCATTCGTCTGGGCAATAGCGCTCGTCACAGCCAAGGCCAGTGAGGTAAAAATAAGATAAAGCGTTTTCATGATGTCTCCTTAAGTTTTGGATTTGGTCAAAGGCCACGGTGATCGGTCGAGGTGATATCGCCGGGAATCGAATAAACAATGCTACGGATAAGGTGTTGTTAAGTGACTAGCATCGGCGGACGCATCACCAACGATCGACTCCACATTCAAGACGTACATCGAACGCGCATGCTCATGAACCGAATCTATGCAGATCTGCCGCCCATCCGGTGCCCATCGCGGATGCAAATCGCAGCGGTTCTCCTTGGAGAGAGATGGATCCGCGTAAAAGCTACCCAACTCATACCGCTTGCCAGTCCTTACGTTGTAGAGGAACAGCACACGCTCATGGGTTACACCGTCAGGATAGGTATCGCTTAGCAACCACTGCGGATCTGTTGGGGAAAACGTCATATGCCCGTTTTCAGTGAGCGTTCCCGCACCCACGACATGGACCGCCCCGATCTCGCTGTCCTCGTACAGGTGGTAATGGATCTGCCCGGCGTGCGGCCCCCAAACAATGATTTCTCCGTCTCGCCTCCACAAGGGATGCGAGATTTGATATTCAGACTTTTCATAGTCAAAAGTACCGACGGCCCCTGAGTCAAAATCCTCAGAAAGCTGCGGCAACGGATGATCCGAGCATTCAAGCAAGCGCAGATCAGAACCGTCGGGATTCATGGTGATAAGCCGGTGTAGGAAACAAGTCTCGTCCTTCACCCGCTCAGTCCAGCGATGCAGGAAAAGGACTCTTGAAGAGGAAGGACTGACCTCAATGTGGCTGACCCAATGAATAGCCTTGCGCATGGATTCCCGTGGGTGAAACGCGGCCAGTTGCGCGTAGCTCACCGCCAGGCTCGCCGCCCCCGTTGCAAGTGCCATCATCCAGATGCCATCGTCTCCGGGGCACAGTGCGGGCGCCGGCACATCTCGACCACAAGGGTAGCCAATCGTCTCGTGGGTCAAATACAGCCGCCGATAGTCAACGCAAAGCGCCCACTTGCCGTTGGGTGCTGCAACATAAATTGGCATCGGAAGTGTTCGGCTTTCACCCGTATCGACGTCCCTGATTTCTGCTGCAAAAAACGGGTAGCGAGACGAGGCGTCATCGGTCCTGACGTTATAGAGAATCTTGCGTTTGTGCTCGTCCGTGCCTCCCAACCATTGAAGTTGCGAGCCCATCTGCCAATTCCAGGCCTGGGTCTTCCCCACAGAATGAAAGACCCCGTCACCCACAGCCATGTCGAAGTAACCCACCTTTGCCACCAGGTCTTCCGTGAGGTAGGCGTCCCGCCATGGGGTCTCATGTGCCAGAAGGAATCTCCCCGACGAATCCCAGTTGGACTTGTTGTAATAGCCAAAGAAATAGTGAGCGCTGCCCGCAGCAACGCGATTCGCAGGAATGGGGTTCAGAGGATGCATTTTTTGACTTGAATAAACACAGGGACAGGATGAACCCGCAACGTCGGCAGGACGAGCTCATCGAACAAGGAGGAAAAGAATCAGCCGTCTCGCTAGGCTGCGCTAACCGTGGCTGAAAATACGGAGTTTCTGAATCCGGTGGCGGGTTGATCTCTACCCTCCCGGTCAAATGCCCGGCACATCAGGACATGCGTGCCAACGTTTGGAATCCAGGAAGCGTCGAAGTGCTGCCACGATCGTTGAAGCCGTTCATGGAGTGACGCTTCGCACCAACTGGCACCGCCATCCGTACTCACCTCTACCCTGACCACGGGAACCGAACTCCATGCCCACCCGTGAAGCCTTGAAGGATGGCCTGCAGCGACCAGATCGCCGTCCGATGGGTCAATCAGCACTGAGTGAGGCTGGATTCCCCACACGGGTGTGCGCACTTCTTGGCCGTCACGCATGACGGTATCGTTGTACATGGTGGTCGTGAAATACCCAGGGCTGCGCATCTCCCGCAGTTCCAGTCGCTCCAGCCATTTGGTCGAATTGGTGCCGTAATACCCCGGAACTACGAGACGAACCGGGCCGCCGTGCTTATCGTCGAGCTCCTGGCCATTTAGATGCGTGGCAAGCATCACGTCTCCGGCAGTCACCTCTGGCAGCGGCAGATCCTTGACGTAAGCCGGGATGTCTATCCCATGGTAGTCACCACCATCGATGCCGTACGACCAAATAAACTGGGCGCCAGGAAGCACTTCCGCTCGATCAAGTACTTCCTGCAAGCGAACACCTCCCCAGGTAACGTTTGCCACCCGGCGGACAGGCACGGTAGGATGAAACGGATGTCCCGCGCACTCGTGAACTGAACTGATGGAAACTTGCTTCATCGAAGCCAGGTCCCCCAGCGACAGCTTGATGGGACGCCGCACCTGACCGGCAATTTCCACCTGCCACTTTCTCCGATCAATCGAAGGCATGGCCATGTGACGGAGGAAGAACATCTTCTCGGCCGGCGTCGTGAAGTCCACAAGCTCTTTAAGTGGCGGTTGGCTGAGGTTTGGCATTTCCACACCTGTAGCCCAATAACGGTTCGTAGACATCTTGCTCTCCTGAAATGGCAGGATGGCGCCATCCTTCTTGAACGGCGGCATTGAAACTGTAGAGCGAAGCGAAGGCATATCTGTAACCTCCGCCTCGCCATCGTTCACTTCAACTCCTAGATTCGCGCCGCATACACTTCGATGGCGATCACAGCGCCGCCCACTGGCAACGGCGAGGCCTTGACGACAGACCTGGCCGGCGCGGTCGGGAAGTAGGTTTTCCAAACCTCATCAAACTGAGCGAAATCCGAGAGATCTGTCAGGAATACCTGAGCCTTGGCAACGTGCGAAAGATCGCTGCCAACGCTGCGCAGTGCTGCATCAATGCGTTTCAACACCCACTCGGTCTGCAATCGAATCGCTGAGGAGTAATGGGGATACGCCGGCGACACCACGCACTCGTCCGGCAGTGTCCCAGTGTCAAAGCCTGGGAAAATTCCTGCCGAAAACACCAAGTCACCGCACCTGACGGCTTCAGGGCCTCGCGGTGAGATGTTCTTTGAAACCACCAAATCGTCACCGGTATAAGCGGTCAGGTCGATCTCGATGATGGTGTCGCCCACCAGCAAAGAGCCAATGCCGGTGACGGCCAGTGCCGTGGATGCAGGGATGCCGTCACGCCAGGCTTTCAAGAATCCGCTCTCTTGTTTGGTGTCGAGCAGGAGAGCTTGTCCTTTCACAACGTCTGCGGGCCGTGCCCCGCCGGCGCTCAGCGACCCGAGCATATTGCGGATCGTGTAGTTCGATTGCTTCTGCATATCGGCCTTCGCACCGCGTCCACCCGCTTCAGGTGGGACACCGTCAATGGCATTGTGCGCCAGTTGTCCAGAAGTGAAAACGAAATCCCCCGCGCGCATCGCTTCGACTTTTTTGGTCAGCGGCCGGGGGCCATCCGAGCTGGCAGGAGACTTTGTCAAGCCGCTATCGGCGGCAAGCGAAATCAGCGAGATCTCGAGGCGGGCCCCCGGGACGAGCAAGCCGGCTGCGCCGACCGTGGTACGTGTCGGTGGATTGGGAAAGTAACGCTTCCAGACGCGATCAAAACCGGGAAAGTCGCTGCTCTCCAGCAGAAAGACATGCGCCTTGACGACAGAATCAAGCGTGCTCCCGGCTTGCTGCAAGGTGCGAGACAGCGAACGCAGGATGTACTCCGTCTGAAGCTCAGCTTCAGAGGCGAAGTAGGGAAATTTTCCATCAACTTCGGCTTCAGGAGCAATTCCATTCACCCAGTCAGTTGCCAACACTGCGGAAGTGAAGATGAATGGGCCGGCTCGCACCGCTTCGGATTGCCAGATCGGGGCAGCCGTTTTGTGTCCGCGGAAGTGAACCAATTTTGCTGGTGATAAGGTTTCGGGCATATTTGTTCCTTCAAGTTGGGTTAGTCATGAGTTGCTCAATCCAGCGTGCAATCTGAAGCAGCTGGTCGTCGTGATACTTTCTGCCCACGACCTGAACGGCCAGGGGAAGCCCGCCGGGACCGCCACCAACAGGTAACGACAGGCAGGGCAAACCCAACAGAGACCAGGACAGGCAGAACGTTGCATCGCCGGTTGTGTTCAAACCGTGGGGGGCCTCACCAGGTGTCGCAAAGCTGAGGAGTGCGTCGTATTGCATGAACAGCAGATCGATGGCCGAGGCAAGGGTTGCGGCCCTCCTTTTTGCATCGAGGTAGGCTTGCTCGGTGATTGCTTGTCCGCGCGTGACTTCGTCCATCAGCGGCGCTCCTAGCTCGCCGGCGACTGGGCTCTGCGTCTCGGCAAGCAGCGATCTCCCCATCTCGTAACGGGAGATCGTTCTCTGTAGTTCAAGAGATTCCTCGAGTTGCGAAGGCCAGTCCGCCGGGTGGACCTGTGCTCCGGCGAAACTACAGCGCCGGGCTACAGCCTCAAGCGCCTCCACTGCCGACTCTTCAGCCCTATCCACGAAAGGCCCCGGCAACAAGCCGATACGCGGAGGAGACGACAGCGGCTGAGGCATTTCAACATTCCGCATGCCACGCAGCACACTGAAAAAAAGTGCCACATCCTCCACCCTCGATGCGAAGGCACCGACGGTATCGAGTGACCACGCATAGCCCTTGGTGCCAGCCGTCGACACCGAACCGAAACTCGGCTTGAAACCAACGGCGCCGCAAAAAGCCGCCGGCCTGACGATGGAGCCTCCTGTCTGCGTTCCAGTAGCAAGTAGCACTTGATGATCCCCGACTACGGCCGCAGATCCGGCGGAAGAGCCGCCCGGCGTGTGGTTCTTGTTATGGGGGTTGGTAGTGGCACAGGGACGGCTCGCACCAAACTCGACAGTGGCCGTCTTTCCCAGGATGACCGCTCCGGCCGCCCTTGCAAGGGCAACGCAAGCCGCGTCCATCACCGGTTTGTGCCCAAGGTAGGCGGACGAGCCATAAGACGTGGGATGTGTGCGCGTATCCGATAAATCCTTCACAGCGATCGGAATGCCATGCAGTACACCCCTGCGCGGCTGTAGATCCAGCGCCGCGGCCTCGCGCAACGCCTGCACCTCGTTGAGAGAAGCCCATGCATGCAGATCCGGCTCTCGCAAAGTTGCCCGGGCAATCGCTTCTCTCACTAGTTGCACCGACGTCAGCTGGCCAGCATCAATCCTTCGGCCAGTTTCCCAAACGGATGGACTGCGAGTGGCAGAGGAAGCGACGATTTCTGAGTGCATGGACGGCAGTCTAGGACGCCAACTCCATAACAACAAATTACTTATCGATAGCCAGCTATACAGAATCGGCATACACTCAAATTGGCGACGGACCTCACACCCCAGGCGAACATGAGACCACTCAATTCCAAGCACATCGAGACCTTCCGCGCTTTCATGCAAGGCGGAACCACGACGGCCGCAGCGAAGATTCTTCACATGACCCAGCCGGCGGTCAGTCGCACGCTGTCCCATCTTCAGTTGTCCACCGGCCTGAAACTGTTTGAGATGCATCGGGGGCGGCTTCTCCCAACACCAGAGGCGAATGAACTTTTTCGCGCAGTGCAGCGGCACTTTCTTGGCCTGGAAAAGGTTGAAGAAACAGTTGCGGCCCTTCGCCAAACGGGCATTGGGGTGTTGCGCATTGCGTGTACGCCGGTCCTCGCGCTGGCCGTCCTGCCTGCCGTGATCCAGCAGTTCAAAACCGACCATACAGGCGTAAAAATCAGTCTCCAGACCGTGGGCACCTCATTTATGCGGGACGGCCTGCTAAGCGGAATTTATGACCTGGCGATCTCGACAAGCGACATTAGCGCCAAGGGCCTTGAACCTGAGCTGCTGCACCAAACACGCGCCGTATGCGTCATGAATAAGCAACTCGGATTGGCCGCCAAGCCAGGGGTCCATGTCCGCGACCTGAAGGATTTCCCCCTTCTCGTCCACGGTGCGGACGACAGTTTGCAGCAGATGCTGCAGCAGGTTCTTGCCAAACACGGAGTCACGCCCCCTTCTGTTGTCGAGACAAACTACTCCGCCACTATCTGCACCCTTGCAGCAGCGGGAGTAGGGGTGGGCATCGTGAGTTCTTATGGAGCAGCGGCTTTCCGTGACGTGGTGCACGTAGCGCCGTTCACTCCCGGCATAAAGGTGCAGACGCACCTTGCCTATGCCCCAAACTCGGCGCCGTCGCGGCTAGCCCGCGATTTTGGCGACCGGCTCGGCCTGCATTTGCGATCACAAAGATACTGACTTTTCGAACGGGCTATGCCGGCGCGGCATTGGGTTGTAGCGGAGTTTCATAGGACGCGAGCTCTGGGCAGACTCTAAAATTTGCGCATCAACTTGAGCTCGGCCTGGAGGCGATTGCGCTGGCGGCAACAGCAAGTTTGTATAGAAAATTTGAAGGTAAAAGTATGCTGATCGACCTCTCCCACACTTTCGAAGATGGAATGCCAGGCGCGCGGTTCAAAGACAGGAATGGTGATTCTGTTGAGCTAACCGCCCATCTGCGTCCATATATGACGCATTCAGAATCAGAGTGCCACTACGACGGGAAGTCATCCTTCGAAGTAACTGATGTTGCATTTCAAACTTCGGTGGGCACCAAGCTGGACGCTCCGCGCCACCGTTTTCCCGGCGCGGAGGATATTGCTTCGATCGAGTTGGATAGATTGGTTCTTACAGGTGTAGTGTCGGACCTCCGGGACACTAAACCGCGCCAACAAATCGAATGGAGTGATCTTGGGCTGCAGGGCAATCTTGAAGGGCAAGCACTGTTACTTAACTTTGGCTGGGATCGTCATTGGGGCACGGAGACATATCGATCACATCCGTTTCTCTCGAGGGATGCACTGCGGCAAGTGCAGCGTGCCGGAATAAAGCTCCTGGGAGTGGATTGCTCCAATGTTGATTCAACCAGCGACATGGAGCGCCCCGCCCACACCTGGTTTTTGCGTGATGGAATCCTGATCATTGAAAATTTAACAGGACTGTCTGCGCTCCACGGGAAGTCCTTTCGGTTCTTCGCGATCCCCCTGAAAGCACGGGAAGCCGCAGCGTTTCCCGTTAGGGCGTTCGCAGAGATTCTGGACAACTAACCTACAAAGCCCCACTCTCGCCCGCCGCACCCTCCAGTTCAGCCTCAATCACAAAAGCCTGCAACCCAGCCATCCCCCCATCCCGAAAGCGCCAGACATCGCAGTAGGCATGGCGCACATCCTTCCTCGCCTCGTCCTTCAAAGTGATCTCGCCAAGTGCCGCGACAAAGTCCCCGTCGGCGATCATCTGGTGGACCTCAAACCTCGGCGGCTCCCGGTACTCACTCGCCATCCACTCGCGAACAGCGTCTTTTCCCTTCAGCGTCCTGTCCCCTACAAAGATCCATTCCGTGTCCTCCGTGCAGAACTGCAGGAATCCCTCGTAGTCGCCTTTCACGATGGCCGCATTGGCCTTTTGCAGAATCTCTTTGTGGCTATCTGGCATTGAGAAATCTCCTGTTTCAATGGGATGGATTCCAGAGTCTGATCGCGCACAAACACAGGGCGTTGTCAGCCACGGGCCGCGCAACACGTAGGCCACGCACTTTCCTCGGAGAGGGCCAGTCAGCCAAGTCCTACGCCCAAAGCTGAAACCAGGAGCTGGCGCTCAGTCCTCACAGGCCTAGCTTGGAATAAGCAACTCGCCGGCCATACACACCTTTGCGTACCCACCGCCGGCCAAGGAGGACTTGCAATGAAACTCGTGCCGCAACTGGCCTTTGACGGCAACTGCCGCCAGGCCTTTGAGCTTTATGAAAAAGTGCTCAGGGGCAAGATCACCGTGATGAACGCCTTGGGCGACAGCCCGGACGTCCCGCTTCCGCCGGGCTCCAAACCCTCGGCGCCTGAACACATACGCTTCGCCGAACTCCAGATGGGCGACTGGGCGCTGCTGGGCAACGACGTGCCGCCCGACGAGTTTGAGCCCATGCGCGGCTTCAACATCTCCCTGCATGCCCAAAGCGTCGCGGAGGCCACGCGCGTCTTTGATGCGCTGGCCGAAGGCGGCGAGGTCAAGGCGCCGCTGACGCGGATGCCCTGGGCCGCGCGCTTCGGCCAGCTGGTGGATCGCTTTGGGGTGCCCTGGCTGGTTCTGGCATTGGCTCCGCAGGACATCTGATTCACGGCTGGTCGTTCATCATGCGGCTGCTGAACATGTCCAAAAATGATTAGAAATGAACTCCGCTGGGCTTTAGTGACTTCGGGATGCACAATTTTGATTATTTAAGCGCGTTTTTGTCCAAAAACGATTATTTGGCTACCAGGCGATCTTGAGCGGTCCCGACAGCCTGGAGTGCAAATCTCGTCTCTTCAATCTGCGTAAATCTGCGAAATCTGCGGATGAATCTGTATCCACAGATTTCGCAGATTTGCGCAGATAAAAACCATCACGAACCGGCCCAAAACCTTCGCGGCGCACGTTTCGCCCAAATAACGTATGATGCGCGTCATGCGAAACGCAAAGCCACCCAAAATCAACGCCCGCTCCGCCGCCAAAGAGGCCTCCCACGAACGCATCGTGTCGGTGGCCGCGCGGGCGATACGGCGCAGCGGTTACGACGGCACCGGCGTGGCCGACATCATGAAAGAGGCCGGCCTGACGCATGGCGCGTTTTACGCGCACTTCGCTTCGCGCGAGGCCATGCTGGCCGAAGCCGCGACCCGGGCCTGCACCGAGTCTGCCGCCGTGATAGCGGGCGTTGCGGCCGGCTCGCCGCCTGAACAGGCCATGGCGGCCATGCTGCGCGCCTACCTCTCGCCGGAGCACCGGGAGCAGGTCGAGCTGGGCTGCCCCTTGGCCGCGCTGGGTTCGGAGACACCGCGCCAGGTGCCTGAAGTGCGCCGCGCGATCACCCGGCACGTCAAGGAAATGGTGGATTTTGTCGCCCGCCAGTCGCCTGAGTGGGGCCAGCCCGGCGCCCATGAGCGCGCGCTGGCGACGGTGGCCACCATGGTCGGCACCTTGCTGGTGGCGCGCGTGGTCGACGAGCCCGCGCTGGCGGACAGCTTTTGCGAAGCCGCGCTGCAGCAGCTGGTCCCGGTCTCCCACTGAATCCCGTTTTGTCGAGCCACGCCTGCTTTTTTCTTCGCCCTCATATATGACAGTCATCATGCCAAATTCACTTTTCACCGAAAGACCCGCACCATGAACACACACAACAAGATTGCCCTGGTGACAGGCGCCTCCTCCGGCATAGGCGAAGCGACCGCGCAGCGGCTGGCCGCGGCAGGCTACAAGGTCTACGGCACCAGCCGGCGTGGCGGCCAGGCAGGCGGGCAAGCTTTTGAGATGCTGCCGCTGGATGTGACCCAGGACGCGTCGGTGGAGGCCGCGGTGCGGAAGCTGATCCAGCTTGAAGGCCGCATCGACCTGCTGGTCAACAACGCGGGCTTTGGTGTCGCCGCGGCGGGTGCGGAAGAGAGTTCGATGGCGCAGGCCCAGGCGATCTTTGACACCAACTTCTTTGGCCTGGTGCGCATGACCCGTGCCGTGCTGCCGCACATGCGGCGCCAGGGCAGCGGCCGCATCATCAACATGGGCTCGGTGTTTGGTTTCCTGCCCATGCCCTACATGGCGCTGTATGCCGCGACCAAACACGCGGTGGAGGGTTATTCGGAATCGCTGGACCATGAGCTGCGCACCGCCGGCATCCGCGTTTCGGTGATAGAGCCCGCGAACACGAACACGCAGTTCGACGCCAACCTGCTGGAGCCCGATGAAAAACTCGAGGCCTACCGCGAGGTCCGCGCGGCCGTGACACACAAGATGAAGGAGCTCGTCGAGGCCGGCGACAAGCCCGCCATCGTGGCCGACACCGTGCTCAAGGCCGCGCTCGCGGCCAACCCCAAGCTGCGCTACACGGCCGGCGCCCGCGCGGGCAGCCTGCAATGGCTGCGCCGCCTGGCGCCCGCCGGCCTGGTGGATGCCGGGATCCGCAAGAACCTGCAACTCGACATGCCGGGGCTGTCACTGCCCCGCGCCGCAGCGCTCAGCAAGTAGTCCAGGCCCTGATTCAACACAAGCTCAACACAACCCGGGCACACCGGGAACAAGGAAAACAACATGAAAGCACTGACCTTCAAACGCTACGGCAAAACTCCCGATATCGGCTTCGCCGAGGTTCCGCGCCCGACGCTGAAGCCCGACGAACTGCTGGTCCAGGTCCATGCCGCGGCGGTGAACCCGATCGACAACATGATCCCGACCGGGCTTTTCAAGGCGGTGGTGAAGTTGCAGCTTCCTGCTGTGATGGGCAGCGACCTGGCCGGTGTGGTGACGGAGGTCGGTAGCCGCGTGACCCGCTTCAAGCCCGGTGATGCAGTGTTTGCGAGCATCTTCGACATCGGCACGGGCGCGATTGCCGAGTTCGCGGTGGTGCCGGAAAACGCCGCCGCGCTGAAGCCGGCCAATCTGGACTTTGTGCAGGCGGCATCGATCCCGATGGTGGGGCTGACCTCGTGGCAGGCGCTGAAAGAGCGGGTGAAGCTCAGGCCCGGGCAGAAGGTGTTTATCCCGGCGGGCTCCGGCGGCATCGGCACCTTCGCGATCCAGCTGGCCAAGCACCTGGGCGCCAAGGTCGGAACGACCACCAGCACAGGCAACGTCGAACTGGTGCGCGGCCTGGGCGCGGACGAGATCGTCGACTACAAAAAACAGGAATTCGAGAAGGTGCTGCACGGCTACGACGCGGTGCTGGGCACCGTCAGGGGTGATGCGATGGAGAAAGCCGTCGCCATCCTCAAGCCGGGGGCCAGCATGGTCTCCCTGGTCGGGCCGCTGGACGCGGCATTCGCCCGCGCGCGGGGGCTGAACTTCTTCCTGACCTTTGTGTTCGCGATGATGAGCCGCAAGATCATGGGCCTCGCGAAAAAGCAGGACGTCAATTACTCATTTCTTTTTGCGCACCCCGATGGCGCCCAGCTCGCCCACATCGGCGAACTGCTCAAGGCGGAGCGCATCCACCCGGTGATCGACAAGGTGTTTCCCTTCGAGCAGGCCAAGGAAGCGCTTGCCTACCTTGGCCAGGGACGCGCCAAAGGCAAGGTCGTGATCAAGGTTCGTTGAGTTTTGTTCGTGCCGGTTCGGGTGGAAACCGGCAGCCGATTTTTTTTCGCACTTTTTTTTGGAGATGTTTATGAAGATCAAAGATTCCGTTGTTCTCGTCACCGGCGCCAATCGCGGCATAGGCCTGGCCTTCGCGCGCGAGCTGCTGGCACGCGGTGCCCGCAAGGTCTATGCGGCGGCGCGCGACCCGGCCACCGTCACCCTGCCCGGTGTGCAGGCCCTGCGCCTTGACGTCAACAAGCCGGAAGACGTGGCGGCTGCCGCGGCGCTGGCATCGGACGTGACCCTGGTGATCAACAACGCCGGCATTGCCCAGCCGGGCGGCTTCCTGGCGGCCGACAGCGAGGACATCGCGCGGCGGATTTTTGAAACCAACTTCTTCGCCGTGCTGCGCATGAGCAAGGCCTTCGCGCCCGTACTCAAAGGCAACGGCGGCGGCGCGCTGCTCAATGTGCTGTCGGTGGCCTCGTGGGTCAACGGCGGCGAACTCGCGGCCTACTCGGCCAGCAAGTCGGCGGCCTGGTCGCTGACCAATGCCCTGCGCAGCGAACTCGCGCCCCAGAAAACCCAGGTGCTGGGCTTGCACATGGCCTATGTCGACACCGACCTCACGCGCGGCTTCGAAGTGCCCAAGTCCAGCCCCGAAGACATCGTCAAGCGCGCGCTGGACGGGCTGGAAGCCGGCGCCGATGAAGTGCTGGCCGATGAGGTGACGCAGCATGTCAAGCAAGGGATGACGGCGGCGCGGCCCAGCTACCTGCCGCAAGCGGCCTGAGCCTGAAGCGGCGCGGCCGGATCAGCCGGCCTGGCATTCTTTCGCGAAGGCGGCCAGCGCCCGCGTGAACGCCTTGGGCACCTCCAGCGGCGCGAACTCGCCGCTGCCCGCCAGCACCTCACCCTTGAGGCGCTTCGCGCCCGCGGCTTTCAGGGCGGGGAGGTAGTCGTCGGGCGAACGGCCGTCGGCGTCGCCGCGCAGGTAGAGCATCGGCGTTTCGATGTTTTTGTGCCGGCTGTTGTGCCGGGCGTCGGCCTGCAGGGCGCGGTACCAGTCAAAGCCTGCCTTGAGCGCCTCGGGGCGCTCATAGGCTTGCGCGAAGGCGGCTCTATGCGCCTCCGTCACGGCCTCTTTTTTGCCGGCCAGGAAGTCGGTGAAAAAATCAAAGTAGGCGCGCTGGTGGCCCGTGACCAGAAGCTCGGGCAGCTCAGGCAGGGCATGGAAGGCGAAGTGCCAGATGCGGGGATCAGCCAGGATCCTGTCCCAGGGGTCGATGCCGGGGATCACGGTGTTCATCACCACGGCCCCTGCGATGCGCTCGCCGTGGTCACGCGCGGCCGCATAGGCGATCATGCCGCCCACATCGAGGCCGGCCATGACAGGTGAGCGCGCACCAGCGCGTTCCGCCGCGCCGATCAGAATGTCGGCCAATACAGTCTTCTCCGCGGAAGCTGGGGCGCCGCGCGAATCACCGATGCCGGGTAAATCGAAGGCGAGCACGAAATGCCCGGTGGCGAGCGTGTCGATCACCGGGGCGTAGAGGTCCTTGGAATGGGGCCAGCCGTGCAAAAGCACGATGGCGGGCCTGGCGGGATCGCCGGCCGCGATCAGGCCGAGTGTCAGGCCTTCATGGGCCAGGGTGTCGGTGCGCATAAAGCATCCGGGTTCGTACACATGAAGCGCCTGCCTGGCGCTCCATGCGCGAACGAACCCGGCTTCCGGGCTAAGGCTTAGCGTTTCGGCTTGCTGACCTCGTGGCCGATCACACCGCCGACCGCGGCGCCGCCGACAGTACCCAAGGCACTGCCGCCGCTCAAAGCCGAGCCGGCCACACCGCCGACACCGGCGCCGATGACGGTGTTCCTGTCCTGCGTCGACATGCCGCTGCAGCCTGCCAGGCCGGCGAATAGCGCCGCGCAAAGTATGCTTTGTTTGATTCCAATCATGTCGTTCTCCTTCAGAAAGTGGATGAAAGTCTGAAGAGCCATAAATGCCGCTGTATCACGCCATCCACGCCTTCTTCCCTTGAATGAATCGCCTCCAACCGTGCATTGCAAGCAAGCCACGGCGATGGCTTTTCATTGCTGGTTTATTCATGCTAGGAGGCTGGGTGACCAAGGGTGTAGGACGAGGTCCCGAGGTCCCGTCCAGTTTCGCCAGGCGATATTGCAGCGAAAACAGCAAGGGCAAGGTAAGCGGCCCGGCAAGAGCAGCCGTGCCGCGGGACGCGTGCCATCCACCCCGAAGACGGACGTCAGCCCCGCCGTGCGGCCTCTATCTTGGCGATGTCGATTTTCTTCATCTTCATCATCGCGTCGAAGGCACGCTTGGCGGCCTTGCGATCAGGGTCGGCGATCGCATCGGTGAGAGCGCGCGGGGTGATCTGCCATGACAGGCCCCACTTGTCCTTGCACCAGCCGCACGCGCTTTCCTCGCCGCCGTTGCCGACGACCGCGTTCCACAGGCGGTCGGTTTCGGCCTGGTCATCGGTCGCGATCTGGAAAGAGAAGGCCTCGCTCTGCTTGAAAGCCGGGCCGCCGTTGATCCCGATGCAGGGGATGCCGGCGACGGTGAACTCGACCGTCAGCACGTCGCCCTGCTTGCCGTCGGGGTAGTCGCCCGGCGCGTGGAATATGTCCCCGACCTTGCTGTCGGGAAATGTTTTGGCATAGAACTTCGCGGCCTCCAGCGCGTCGCGCTCGTACCAGAGGCAGATGGTGTTCTTGCTGACTTTTTTGCTGGCCATTGTGTGTCTCCTGAAGGGTTGGGAATGCAGGTTGTTATCACCGTCAAAGCAGGTCCATCGTACTCACGGCGCAAGCCCGGTCTGTCGGATGCGGCTGACGCCTTTGTAGGGGGTCGCCTATGTCGTATGCTTTCGCGGCGGGTGTCGAGCTTAATCGGGTGTCCGGCCGGTGGCAAGAACACCGGCTAATATTGCCGGCCTAGGCCTCAAAAAGGAGAAGAACAAATGGACAACAACCAGACAGCCCTGCTATCCGAGATCCGTGACCTGCTGAAAGAGCAGAACACGCTCATCGCCGACATCAAGGCCATGAACGTCGAGGCCGCGGGCCGGAATCTGCTGGCGATGGACCAGGCCGGCGAGTGGCAGGCCTCGAGTACCGACGCCTTGCAGCGTGCCCGCCGCGAGAACAGGAAAACCTTCATCGTCTTCATGCTGTTTCTGCTTTTGATGGCCGGCTTTGCCTTCTACCGGTTCGGCTCCTTCAGCAGGATGCTGGGCGCATAAACGGCTTCAACGTCAAGGCCCACACATGACACGCATCATCCCGCCCCTGGTCCTCGAGATGGTGAACGAGGCCTCCAGTTCCGCCGGCTCCGATGTTTCCCCGTTCTGGCAATCGGACAGCGAGGGAACGCCGGAGGAAGGCATGTACCAGCTCGCGCTTGAGCTTGACATTGAAAACCCCGACCACCTTCTCAACCAGCTGCCACCCGGATACCGGATGGTCTACGCGATCTTCCAGTGGGAAACGAGCCGCGCCGGCGAAGGGTTCAAGACGGGTACGGACAACTCGGGGGCGGAACTGGTCCAGGCTGCGGCGAAAGCCTATGCCGAGGCGGGCATGCCCGAGGAAGCCATGGCGCTGGAGCGCATGCTGGCGCAGTACACACAGACACCGCTGGACTACGAGCGCATCGAGGCGGCCTACGAGGCAGAAGACAACAACCCCTACAAGGAGGACTGGGAGCGAATTCCGCAGCTGGTCAGGCATCTTTGCGAGAATGCGGACCGCTATTTTTATGTTGAGGCTTGAGCACTGACGATCCGCCGCATGCGCGCATGGGATGAAAATATCCTGAGGCCTTGCGCGCCGGGTGCGGTATGGTTCCGGCTAACACGGGAGATCAGATGAAACATATACGCGCAATGACGTGGACCGCGGCAGGCCTGGGCTGGCTCGCGGCCTTCTTCTTTTTGGGGTCGGCCATAGGCGGCGTTCAGTGGATAGCTCACACCGGGCGCACCGTTCCGGCCGCATTGAACATCGCGATGGCGGTTCTTTGTTTCGGGGCGGCCTACTGCTTGTTCTCCGGCGGAAAGCTTCCCAGAGGCCTTGCCATCCCCATCGTTCTGCTCGCGCTGTTGCACCTGGTGAACATCTTCACCTTCCTGCTGTTTGCGGCGCGTGTCCAGTCCGATTTTTTTGCGCCGCTGTTCCTGCTGTCGGCCTTCATTCCCACCAATACGGGCTTCACTTCTTGGATTCCCGGGTATCTCAACCTTTTCCTGCTTCCGGTGCTTTCATTGCTGCTTGTCTTTTTTGGCGGAAGCCGGGAAAGGGCGGCAGATCAAGCTTGATACCTGGCCGAGATTCAGGCCCTGGCCCGCGTTGCCGCCACCGCAGGCAGAAACCGCCTATTGCACATGGCATTCCCGCCGCAGCAAGGCCAGCGCGTCGTGGAGCGCATGAACCGCATCGCTTTGCAGCGTGGCCTGCGCCTCTTCCACAAAGTCATCCCACAAGCTGGCGTAGGCGTCCTGGCGCTGCACCGGTGCGTGGTCCACGATGTACTGGTGGGCCAGCGCGGGCTTGAAACCTGATTTGCGGATCTTGCGCAGCAGGGTCGCGGCGCTTTTCTCGGTCAGCACGGTCTTGGGTGCGGAACCGGCGGCCACGCACAGGAACAGGGTCAACAGCGAACCATCGTCCGCATTGCCGCCGGTCACCTTGCTCCACACGGCAGATGCCTGGCGGTCATGGTGATCGACCTCGTTCAGGCCGTCTTCGACCCAAAAATACCGGCCCATGAAGGCCGGGCTGCGGTCAAACAGCTGGCGCGGCGGCAAGGCCGTATCGAGTATTTTTGGCGCGTCGGCCATCACGGACTGCCGCACCGCCTCCACCACATCCCGCAGATGGGCAGGCAGCTTTTTCGGGACGATGAGGGGCAGCGCCGCCGGAGCAGCCCCGTGCTTTTTGCGCAAGGCTGTGATCATCTTCTCGAACGCGACCCAGTCGGGCATCTCGGTACGGCCCGTCGCCGGCACCAGCAAGGCGGTGCGAATCACCGCTTCGGCATCCTTGCCCGCGTCTTCGAGTTCGGCGGCGTCCATGCCCAGCTCGCCGGCAAGCCAGACGGCCGCATCGATCACCTGCGCCACCTGGCTGCGCCGGGCAAGTTCGGCCTGGTAGTCGGCCAGGTTGCGCAGCGACCATTTGGCCAGCAGCGGAATGTGCGCGTCGGTGAAGCCGCCGCCTTCATTCATGCCGAAGTGGCTGTTTTGCGGCATGGCGATCAGGGCCTTGAGCATGTCCGATCCGCCCTTGGAACGCGACAGCAGCGAGAAATCGCGCAGCGATTCAGCCGCCTGCCGGAGGTCGCCGTGGCAGGAATTTTCGAGGTACAGGCTGATCAGGTTCACCATGCGATCGCGGGCTTTTTCAAGGTCCGGACGCAGAAACTCATTGCCGAAATAACGCGCGATCTGCACCATGCCCTTGGGGCCTTCGACCCGCATGGCTTCGATTTTTTCGGCGCCGATGACGCCGTGCTGCACGCCGTACTGCAGCGCCTTCTCGAAAAAAGGACGCGCATCGTAGAGCGAGATGGTGGAAGGCGAAGACATGGGCGTTTGCAAGTTCAGATCGCCGATTCCTCGTCGGACTCGCGCGCCGTCGGTGTGGCCTTGCCGCGGTCGGTGTCGCCGGTCTCCACCTTGCCGTCGTCCTGCTCATCGTCGTCGTTCTCGTCCTCTTCATCGGAAGCCGCTTTGTGGGCACTGCCCTTGGCGCGCAGCACCATCAGCATTTCAATGAACAGGTCCGGCAGTTCGTAACGCAGTATCCAGGCGAGCTGCATCCAGTCCTGGTCGGCGACCTCCTCCTGCTGGACACGCGGTCTTTCGTAGGCCGAGGCCAGCAGGGCGGACTGGGACAGCATCTTGCCGTACTCGTCGGCCGCCTCAAAGCCGCCGCTGCGCGCAAAGCCCTCGACACGGCTCCACTGGTCGGAAAAATAATCGGCGAGCGCTTCGCTGCCGCCGTCCAGGTCGCCGATCGCGGTAAGAAATTCCACCGGGTCCGCGTCCTCCCGGAAGATCACCGCATTGACCATGCCGCGCAGGTGCGTGCGGGTCAAGTCCTTGTAGAGCTTTTCAATCACCACGGCGCGGGCAAACTGCGCGGGCGTGACCAACAGGCCGACCACCGACGCCCGGGAGTTGTCGTATTCGCGAATGACGGCCAGGACGTCCTTGGGCGGCAACTGCTCCAGCACCACCATCAGCGCTGCATCACCTTCGGCGTCGGCCAGCCCGACCAGCGCAGCCTCGGCGCCGACGATGTCGCCGGCCGCAATCAGGCTTTGGGTTTTTGCTATCAGGGCGAGATGCGTTGTCATCAGGGCTTTACCTTCCAGTTCATGCTTGCTTGCATCAGTCTTTGATCAGTCTTTGGCGTCAAAGCCCTGCTGGACCAGCCAGTCGGAACCTGCCTCGTGGCGCGCCCGGGCATCGCCGCTTTGCTCACGCTCGTCATCGCCCTCAAACATCACCGGGGCGCCGTCGCCGTTCTCATCACTGTCTTCGTCGTCTTCTTCGGCACTCACCATGGACGCGGCCACCGGCAGGCCCGCCATGTATTCCAGCCCCGCCGTCAGCGTCAGGAATTTCTCCCCGCCGGGCGCCTGCAGAACGATGTGCGCCAGGTCCTGGGCCCAGGGCGCCAGCACAAAACCATCCGCCAGGCTGCCCCAGGCCGGAAAGCCATCGACATCGACATCGTGGGTGAGCAGGTGCTCCATCACGGCTTTTCCCGTGAAATCAAAACCCTGGTGAAACACCACCGCCACCATCTCGGGGCTGGTGTCCATCATCTGGACCAGAAAGGCCATCTCCTGGCGTTTGCCGGCCAGGCGCTGGTGCAACACGTCGCGCCCCTCGGAGTCGAATCGCAGGTCATCCATCTCGGACTGGTAGGCCGAGCGCAGGTCGAGGAAATAGGGGGAGACGCTCATGCTGCCGGGTTTTTCATGGGGTGTTCTTCTTTGGGTCAGCCGGGGTCACAGCAGCGGGTTGAAATAATCGGTCCAGATGGCACGCGCCGTGTCTATCGGGCTGTCGAGCAGGTTGCGGCGGCGGTTGTCGTCATAGGCCTGGCGCTTGTCCGCATCCGACAGCACCTCATAGGCCTGCTGCACTGCCCTGAAACGCCCGGGCGCCTCGGGGTCGGCATTTTTGTCCGGGTGCCAGAAGGAGGCCTTCTGGCGAAAGGCTTTTTTGACATCGGCCAGCGTTGCCGCGCTGTCCAGCCCGAGGGCGGTGTAGTGATCAGTCATGCGAAGGTGGCTGTGTCCTGGACCGCAGGCAGGGAGCTGCACGGCATGTTGAAAGGCTCACGAAGTGAGGGGATACACCTGCGCGCGCGGCGAAGGGATCAAGGATTATGCCTGTCTGGCGCCGTGCAGGCTGGTGGCCGGTTAATGGCCTTGTTTGGCACTTGCCGCCCGCAGGCCAGGCCGCAAGTGCGGCCCGGAAAGACCGTGGCGCAGCAGAAAACGCCTGCAGCGCCTTCAACTTCCAATTAGTTTCGCATGCGAAATCCGGGTCACCGCCGATCTTTGGCCGTCTGCTTCGGCATTAGAAGTGAAGGGTAAATTCGTAGCTCGTGTGGCGGTTTCCGTAGTCATGTTCGATTCGAGCCGCGAACGCGTCTTTCAGGTCTGAAGTTATCTCGCCTCGCAGTGGCTCCAAATCCGCAGGAAGCCAGACCCGTCCAGAGCCATCCAGAGACATCACCCTCCAGGTTTGACGCAGCACATCGCCTGGATTCCCCTCGTCGCTAACGAACAGTACGTCGAGGTCGATGACCCGGCCTTTCCAGTAGCAGCTGTAATACTGGCGCGTTGGTTCCTGCCAGTCATAGCCCGTGGGCCGGATATAGACGTCACGCTCCCGGTCTATCGTCCACATAAAAAATTTTGCATCCGGCTCTTTGCTGATTTCACGCAGCTTGAACTTCACGATGTCGTCCTCAGACACTTCTCTTTCACTGACGAATGCCATCGGCATCTCCTGATGGATATGGCGCCCTGGCCGGGCCGCTCAATTGATTATGTCTTGGCTGCCGTCAGGCTACAGCCAGCTATCATCCGCCAATGCGTTCTTTCAAGGTCCTCCACATGAAAAAGTATCTGGCTCTCGTGCTTGCAACTGCAGCATTGTTGGTGGGCGCTGAGAAAAGCATTGCGCAGGCAAGCCAGCCGGCGTGGAAAGTCTCTGAAATAGAGTTCATGACCGGACGCAAGCGGTTTGATGCCATGGACTATGCCGGGGCACGCCAGCAGTTTGTGGCGGCGTGGAAGACGCTGGAGGAAAATCCTGGCTGGTCTCCTGAATGGGGGTCGCGTGTCGCCTGGGAAACAGGAATGGCCATTGCCTACACCTGCCGTGACTACGGGTCGGCACTCAAGATGCTCACCATTGCCCGTGAACAAAACAGCCTCATGCCCGAGAAGGATGAATTCAGAGAAGGCCGCATCGTGCGTGAGGCTGCACGCGTGGCTTATCAGGCCGGCCAGTTTCAACTGGCCGCCCAGTCTTACATCACCGCCTTGTCGAAAATGGAACCCGCTTACCAAAAGCGCAGCCCGCTGCTGGTGGCCGGGCTGCTGGAAGAAGCGTCACTCGCCTGGCAACGCGGCGGAGACCCGGCACGAGCAGAACAGGCCCGCACGCGAGCCGCCGAGATTCGCAGCCAGATTCCCCCGAATCCCATGATGAGCAGCGCCCACCCTTCATTGCAGCAGGCTTGCGGGGAACCGCGCTGAGGCCATGGCTGACCGCCGGTCATTTTCAACACCAGATCTCAAGATGAAAATGTGCGCCGAATGTCAGCCGCCCGCGCCGGATGCAGTTCTCGCGCGCTCAGCCTGTGGCTGTGGCATCCTCTGAGCCAAGCGCTCCAAGTGCCGAGAAACGCGTCGACTCAGACGTCGACGCCAGTGCCGTGTAACACGGTCGCGCTGAGCACACATAAAAAAGAGGCACCTATGCTGAAGAAAATGAAAAATTCAATCGTCCTGGCCGTGATCGCCGTTGTCGCGGCAGGCGTAGCGGGGTGCGCTGCCATGCGAGATCCCTATCCAGAGTCAACAAACCCCGATGCAGCAAAGCTGGTTATCGCCAGGGCTGGCAAACAGAATATGCAGGTGTATGGGTTTAAGGATTCGTCCAACTGCACGACCCCAATGAATTTCGGGGGAACCCAGCTCCTGGCTCAAGGGGAGGAACGTGTGGTGAGGCTGGACCCCCACAAGGAAATTGCATTTGCATTCAGCGCCTATGAAGGCACCGCACGCTGTCGTCTCATCGTATCGTTCGTGCCAGCGGCAGGAAAGACGTATCGAGCCACCCTCAACTCTGACCAGGAACAATGCTACGTGAGTCTTACTCGTCAGGAAGGAGTAGCGGAGGTGCGCGAATCCAGTCTTAGAAAACGTGATTTTGCGGGGTCGCTTACCGAAAGTGGGCCATTCTGCCGCCGTTGAAGCACAAACGGTGGCCGTCTGACAGCAATGGTTAAGGCATAGCCGTTCAAGCACCTAATGCTTATCAATGCAGGGAATTAACCCCACTCCGGCAAGCGCCCCGACACCAATCTAGTGCTGCGCTCCAGGTTGCCGGTGGGCTCATCGGCCGGCATGCCCGCCACTGGCGTTCGCGATGCGGCATAAATCGGGGGCCGGGTTGGCGTTAGTTTCGGCTTCCAGGTTTGATATCACGCGGATGCTCAGCCGTAGCCGCCCTTCTCGCGCGCACTTGTGCGGCGGTATCCGCTGTGTATTCCCGGAAGGAAGTACAGCCGTCCATTGCCGGGTACCCCAGCACGTAAACGGTAACTCCCCGGCCTGGAGTTGAAGGGCCGGATATTTGCAAATCACCTTCCGATACGAAGGTGTTCGACAAAGGCAGTGAGCTCCCCATCAGCTGATGCGCCACGTACTCCGCCCGCATTTTGGCAAGTTGGCTTCTTCGGCGCGCGTCGCCTTCATCCCTTGAGGCCCATCCCATGACCACCGCGACTTCAAAGCGACACAACCCTCGATTGCCGCGCAGTGAATCAATCCACTCGCGAAGTTCTGTTCTTGATGCCGCTGACAAAGCTACCGCGTGCAGAGGCAGTTCGATGGCTCGAACATGCTCAACCCGAACCGGCGACACAGCCTGAGCAGCGCCATGCACGGCAATTGCGCTTGCAAGAAACCAATGTTTAAGGCTCATTTTGGGAATGTGTGGCAAAAGAACACGAAGCCCCAGCACAAAGGCCGTACCGAAATCACGCGCTAGTTGCAGCATCAGCTCAACGCGCCGCCTGACCCGTGCGGCTTCCCCGCTTATAGCCAACCGGCCTTCTTCAGCTCGTCCACCAGCATGCGGCTGAACGATTCGACATAAGCCTCGGGCTCCATGCCGGCCGGGCCGTAAGAGAGGATGCTGATGTAGCCACGCGAAGCGCCTGTTGCGTCGCGCACGATCACGGAAACCTCGAAACTTCTGCCGCCGCCTGCGGCAACGCTCAACACCCCTGGTGTCAGCTCGACTGTGTATGCCGTGCCTTTTGGCACGCCGTTCTTCGCGAGTTCAGCTTCGACCTGGCGTGGGGCACTTTTGAGAAAGGCATCCAGAAGCGGGGTCACTTTGTCGCGCGACGGATTGATCTGGGCGCTGCCTGGATAGCGCATGGTGATGCTGTCAAATCGGTCCCAGCGGGCTTGGGCCGCGGTGATCTTGAATTGAGTGGCGGCAACCGCCTTGCTGGTGACACTCGAGCCTGCGCATGAGGCCAGCAACACAGCCAGCGCCGGCGCGAGCACCAGGATTTTCCAGTTCAGTTTTCCCATGCTTCCCTCTCCCTTTTTTTTACGATTGAAGTAAACCGCTGACAAGACTCAGCTGGCGCCCGCAGCGCTGCGCGAGCGTGGCGTCATGCGTGACCATCACAAACGCGGTGCCGTGGTCGCGCGCCAGCTGAAGCATCAGGTCGAACACACCGTCGGCCGTGCTGCGGTCCAGGTTGCCGGTGGGCTCATCGGCCAGCACGCACGCTGGCCGCGTGACGAGCGCACGCGCAATCGCAACGCGCTGGCGTTCGCCGCCTGACAGCTCCGCGGGGCGGTGGTGGATACGGTCTTTGAGGCCGACGGCGGCCAGCATCGCCGTCGCGACGCGTGCGCATTCTGCGGGGGACTCGCGACGTATCCACAGGGGCATGGCCACATTGTCGAGGGCGCTGAATTCGGGCAGCAGGTGGTGGAACTGGTAGACAAAACCCAGATGTTTATTGCGCAGGTCGCCTTGCTGCTGGGGCGACAGGGCTGACAGCGTCTGGCCCTTGAGTTCAACCTGGCCGCTAGTGGGCGCGTCGAGGCCGCCCATCAAATGCAGCAGCGTGCTTTTGCCGGAACCCGAAGCGCCGACGATGGCCAGGGTTTCGCCGGCGTGGACTTGCAGGTCGACACCGTGCAGCACGGTCAGGTCTATACGGCCTTCGTGGAAGCGTTTGGTGAGGGCTTGGGCTTTGAGGACCACTTCGCCGTTGGCACTGGCGCTTTGCAGCGTGGCAGTCATATCGTTCTTGAGCTCACTCATAGCGCAGGGCCTCCGCCGGATTGACACGGCTGGCGCGCCAGCTCGGGTAGATGGTGGCCAGGAAGGACAGCACGAGGGAGATGACGACGATGGGCATGATGTCGGCGTATTGCGGTTCACTGGGCATGCGACTGATGAGGTAGATGTCTTTGGGCAAAAAGCTGGCGTTGAGCGCACGCTCGATGGCCGGCACGATGACGTCGATGTTGAAGGCGATGCCCAGGCCCAGCAGCAGGCCGGAGAGCGTGCCGATGACACCGACCAGTGCGCCCTGCACCATGAAGATTTTCATGATGCTTTTGGGGCTGGAACCCAGGGTGCGCAGGATGGCGATGTCGGCGCGCTTGTCGGTGACTGTCATGACCAGGGTGCTGACGAGGTTGAAGGCGGCGACCGCGACGATGAGTGTGAGGATGATGAACATCATGCGTTTTTCGAGCTGCACGGCGGCGAACCAGGTTTTGTTCTGGCGCGTCCAGTCGCGGATCAGCAGGTCGCCGCTGAGGCTTCTCGACAATTCATAAGCCACCTCGCGCGCCTGGTGCAAATCTTTCAGGCGTATGCGTATGCCGGTGGGGCCTTCGAGGCGGAAGATTTTCGCGGCGTCTTCCTGGTGCATCATGACCAGGGCCGAGTCGTATTCGTAGTGGCCGGAGTCAAAGGTGCCGACCACCGTCATCTGCTTGAGGCGGGGCACCACGCCGGCCGGGGTGACCTGGCCGCTGGGGGCGATCAGGGTGACGGTATCGCCCTCGCGCACGCCCATGGCGCGGGCCAGTTCGCCGCCCAGCACCACGCCGAAATTGCCGGGCACCAGCTTGGCCAGCGTGGGCGCCGAGGTCACGGCGAGGTCGGTGACCTGGCCTTCGAGGGCCGGGTCTATGCCGCGCACGATGGTGCCTTTCATGTCTTCACCGCGCGCCAGCAGCGCCTGGGCCGCGATAAAGGTGGCGGCGCCTGTGACTTGCGGGTTGGCCTTGATTTCGGCCAGGGTCTTGGCGGGGTCGGGCAGCGCGATGCCGTTGGGCGCGAAGACCTCGATGTGGGAGATCACGCCCAGCATGCGGTCGCGCACTTCCTTCTGGAAGCCGTTCATCACGCTGAGCACGATGATCAGGGCCGCGACGCCGAGCGCGATGCCCAGCATGGAGACACCCGAGATAAAAGAGATAAAACCGTTGCGCCGGGTGGCGCGGCCGGCGCGGGTGTAGCGCCAGCCGAGGATCAGCTCATAAGGGATTTGCATACTCAACCTGGTGGTCCTTGCCGGCCCTTGAGGCCAACCCGGACGGATTTTTGTACATGGATGTGTTCTCGCCTTCAAAACCGGACCGCTGGATCCGCCTGCGGCGGCTGCGATTTGGACGCCCAATTGTGGCATCCCGGACAATAGCCCCATGTCAGCCAATTCCCCCACCCCTTTCACAGGGCCGCAGCTGCTGCTTCCCTTCGCGGCCTGCAGCGCGGAGGCCTGGCTCCCCACGATGAAAGCCTTGCCGGCCGATAGCACGCGCAACCTGGGCCAGCTGCTGAAGGGCATGAAGTCAGTGCACACTGATGAAGCGGATGCCCACACGCTGTCGCCGCCGCATGAACGGGCCTTGGCCCTGGCGCTGGGCCTGGCGGATTCGGGCACGGCGGACGGGCTGATTCCCTGGGCGGCGCGCGATGCGGCGCTGCACCTGCCGGCCTCTACCGGCAAAGCCTGGGCCTGGATCACGCCCTGCCACTGGGCCATGGGCCGCGAGCATGCGACGCTGACGGACCCGGCCGCGCTGGGCCTGCAAGAGGATGAATCGCGCGCCCTGCTGGCGGCCATGCAACCTTATTTCGTCGACGACGGCATCACCCTGCATTACATTCCCGCGTTGGGGCCGTCGCGCTGGCTGGCTGAAGGCGAGCTGTTCCGCAGCCTGCCGACCGCCTCGCTGGACCGGGTGCTGGGCCGCAATGTGGACCCCTGGCTGCCCAAGCAGGACAAGAACGATGCCAACAGCACCGCCCGCAAGATGAAGCTGCTGCAAAACGAGATGCAGATGCTGCTGTACACGCATGCACTGAACGACGAGCGCGCGGCGCGGCGCCAGCTACCGGTCAATTCCTTCTGGCTCAGCGGCACGGGCGCGTTGGATTTTCTCCCTCTCCCCCTGGGAGAGGGCGGGGGTGAGGGCCAGCAGCCGTCAATCCATTCGCGGCAAGTTACCGCGCCACGCAGCCTGGCACAAGCCGTGTTCGCCGACGACTGGGCGGCTTATGCCCAGGCCTGGGCGGCACTCGATGCGAACGAAATCGCCGCCCTGCTGGCACGCCAGCGCGCGGGCGAGGCCGTGCGGCTGACGCTGTGCGGTGAGCGCGGGGCCACGACGTTTGAAACGGCTAACCAGGGTTTCTTTGCCAAAATCGCCGGCGCCCTGTCCCCTACCCCTTTGTTGACCGTGCTGGAACGGCTGTAAACGCCCAGCGAACGACACCCCCTCATATATATTGAGAGTTTTGATCCCCTCATGAAAATCCAGGTACGCGAAGTCCCGCCGCGCAGCGTCTGGGCGCTGCAGCAGGCCGGCATCCACCCGCTGCTGGCGCAGCTGTATGCAGCGCGGGGCGTGCATTCGATTGACGAACTCGACGACGGCCTGGGCCGGCTGCTGGCGCCTTCGTCGCTGCGCGGCACACAGGAAGCGGCAAAGCTGCTGGCCGACGTGATGGCCGCGGGCCAGAAGATTTGCGTGGTGGCCGATTACGACTGCGACGGCGCGACGGCCTGCGCCGTGGCGTTGCGCGGCCTGAAGCTGCTGGGCGCGCCGCATGTGGGCTACCTGGTGCCGGACCGCGTGACCGACGGCTACGGCCTGACGGCGCCGATCGCCGAGCGCGTGAAGGCCGGCGGCGCCGACCTGCTGGTGACGGTGGACAACGGCATCGCGAGCATGGACGGCGTGGCGCGCGCGCGCGAACTCGGCATGCGGGTGCTGGTGACCGACCACCATCTGCCGGCGCTGAAGGACGGGCTGGTGGTGCTGCCCGAGGCCGACGTGATCGTGAACCCCAACCATCCGGATTGCGGCTTCGAAAGCAAATCAATCGCCGGCGTCGGTGTGATGTTTTATGTGCTGCTGGCGCTGCGGGCGGAGCTGCGCGCGCGGGGAGCTTTTGATGCGTCCAACCAGCCCAAGCTTGATGCCTTGCTGCCGCTGGTCGCACTGGGTACCGTGGCCGACGTGGTCAAGCTGGACGCCAACAACCGCCGCCTGGTGGCGCAAGGCTTGAAGCGCATACGCGCGGGCCACTTGCCGGCCGGCCTGGCAGGTTTGTTCAGCGCGGCGGGCCGCCAGGCGGCAGTGGCCACCACCTTTGACTTCGCCTTCGCGCTGGGCCCGCGCATCAATGCGGCGGGCCGGCTCAGCGATATGACCTTGGGCATTGAATGCCTGCTGACCGACGACGCGGCGCGCGGCGAAGAACTCGCGAAAACGCTGGACGGCATCAACCGCGAGCGCCGCGACATCGAGGCCGGCATGCGCGAGCAGGCGCAGCTGGCGGCTGACGCGATGATTGACGAGGACGAGGAGCCGCCGCCGGCGATCGCGATTTTCGACCCGGAGTTCCACGAGGGCGTGGTCGGCATCGTCGCCTCGCGCATCAAGGACAAGCTGCACCGGCCGACCTTTGTGTTTGCCGCGAGCCAGGCGCCGGGCAAGGAGCATGAGCTCAAGGGCTCGGGCCGGTCGATCCCGGGTTTCCATCTGCGCGATGCGCTGGACCTGATGACCAAGCGCCACCCGGGCGTGATGCTGCGCTTCGGCGGCCATGCGATGGCGGCGGGCTGCACCATCGCCGAGGAAAACTTTGAACTCTTCGAGCAGGCGCTGCAGCAGGTGGCGCACGAATGGCTGGACGCGGCCACGCTGACGCGGCGCATGGACACCGACGGCCCGCTGGCGCCCGAATACCGGCGCGCCGACCTGGTCGACACATTGCACAAGGAAGTCTGGGGCCAGGGTTTTGCCGCGCCGACCTTCAGCGAAATCGTGGAAGTGGTGTCGCAGCGCCTGGTCGGCGAAAAACACCTGGCGCTCAAGCTCAAGCACCAGGGCCAGCCGGTGGACGGCATCTGGTTCGGCCATACCGAGGCGCTGCCGGCGCGGGTCAAGCTGGCTTTCCGGCTCGATGCCGATGAATGGCAGGGGGTGAAGCGGGTGCGTTTCCTGGTGGAGGGCGCGGAGATTCCGGCGGGCTGAGGCTGCGCCCCCACCGTTCGGGCTGAGCTTGTCGAAGCCTTGCTTGTTCTTGCCGTGCGCTTGTTGCAGGGTCCTGCTGGCCGGGATCGCCCGGCATGCGACTCACTTTCTTTTGCTTCGCCAAAAGAAAGTAAGCAAAGAAAAGGCGACCCTGGTTGCTGCGTCCCTTCGCTTCGCTACGGGCAACCTGCGGTGCTCGGTCCAGACGGGGTCTCGCTAAACTCGCTTCGCTCAGACAACGCGATCCCTGATCCGCCTGAACCTCCGCTCCTCGGCGCATCCACAAGGGGTGGGGACAGGGATGCCGAACAGCCGGAGTTCGGGCATTTCCAATAAAGCTGCCCCAGTTTTTCAAGCCGCGCGCAGTTTGTGCGCAGCCGGGAAACCGCGAAGCCTTGACTTATTGCAGGCCGAACTCGCCGCCGCGCTCAATCGCGCGCTGGTAGGCAGGCCGGGCGTGGATGCGCGCGAGGAAATCCATCAGGCGCGGCCGGCTTTCATTGAGCCCGCCGCGCGCGGCGGCGGCTTCCAGCGGGAAGCTCATCTGGATGTCGGCGCCGCTGAAGTCGGCGCCGGCGAACCAGCCGCCCTGGGGCAGCGACATTTCCAGGAAGTCCAGGTGCTGGCGCAGTTGCGGCTCGATAAAGGTCTTCTTGACCTTGCCGGCAATCCCGCGGGCGATCGGCTTCACAAAAAACGGCATGGGCGAGTTCTCGATCTTGTCGAACACCAGCTTGAGCAAGAGCGGCGGCATGGCCGAGCCTTCGGCGTAGTGCAGCCAGTAGGTGTAGCGCAGGTGCTCGGGCGTGCCGGCCGCGGGGGCCAGCCGGCCGGCGCCGTAGCGTCCCACCAGGTAGTCGATGATGGCACCCGATTCGGCCAGCGTGAGATCGCCGTCGGTGATCACGGGCGACTTGCCCAGCGGGTGCACGGCGCGCAGCGAGGGCGGGGCCAGCATGGTCTTGGGGTCGCGCTGGTAGCGCTGGATCTCATAGGGCAGGCTCAGCTCTTCCATGAGCCAGAGAATGCGCTGCGAGCGGGAGTTGTTGAGGTGGTGCAGGGTGATCATGGGGATTCCGGAAAAGGGTGGGTGCCATGGTAGGCCATCCCCGGCGGCCTTGAAGCCGCCGCGGCGCGCACCGCGGCCGGCGATTTTTGCACCCGGCAGGGGCGAGCGGGCACCACAAACAGGCATTTTGTACACAATCCTGTCGCTGATCGCATACAAAACCTGGCACAAGCCTTGCACTCAAGGCTGGCATGAACGCCCTTGCCAGCCCCACGCCCGCCGCCATTGAAGCCGTCGCGCTGACCAAACGGTACGCGCCGCAGGACCGGCCTGCGGTGGACGCCATCAACCTGCGCATCGCCAGCGGCAGCTACTGTTGCCTGCTGGGGCCGTCGGGCTGCGGCAAGAGCACGACGCTGCGCATGATGGCGGGCCATGAGTCCGTCACCAGCGGGGACATCCTGCTGGACAACCGCAACATCACCAACCTGCCGGCCGCCGGCCGCGGCACGGCCATGATGTTCCAGAGCTTCGCGCTGTTCCCGCACCTGTCGGCGCTGGACAACGTGGCCTTCAGCCTCAAGATGAAAGGCGTGGACAAGGCGGCGCGGCGGCAACAGGCCGGGGCCCTGCTGGAACGGGTGGCCATGGGCCACCTGGCCGAACGCAAGCCGGCCGAGCTTTCCGGCGGGCAGCAACAGCGCGTGGCGCTGGCGCGCGCGCTGATCACGCAGCCGCGCGTGCTGCTGCTGGACGAGCCGCTGTCGGCGCTGGACCCGTTTTTGCGTATCCAGATGCGCGCCGAGCTGCGCCGCTGGCAGAAGGAGCTGGGCCTGACCTTCATCCACGTCACGCATTCGCAGGAAGAGGCGATGGCGCTGGCCGACACCATGGTGGTGATGAACCACGGGCTGATCGAGCAGGTGGGCTCGCCGCACGAGATCTACAACCGCCCCGCGAGCGAATTCGTCGCGCGTTTCATGGGCGGCCACAACGTGCTGGACACGCCGGCGGGCCGCATAGGCGTGCGCACCGACCACATGCAGATCACCCCAGCCGGCCAGGCGGCCCCCGACGCGGCGCACAACCGGCGCGCGGTGGTCACCGATGTCGAGTACCAGGGCACCTATGTGCTGCTGGGCCTGCAGAACCCCGGCGTATCGCTGAGCGCCAGCAGCACGGCGGAGCTGTCGGTGATGGTGCCGGAAGCGGCATTCGCGGCCCGGCCCTATGCGCCCGGCGACAGCGTGCAGCTGTCATGGGCGCCCGAGGCGGCGCACACGCTGCAGGCCGCGGCGCCTGCCTGACCATTTTTGTTTTTCTGTTTTCAACCGTCCCTTCGCAAGAAGTTTCCACCCCCAGCACAGGAGTTTTCACCATGTCCGACGCTCTTCCTGATCAACAAGCTCCCCAAGACATCGCCGCTGACACACCGGCAGGCGGCGTGGCCCGCCGTTCCCTGCTCAAGGGCACGGCCGGCATCCTGGCCACGGGCATGTTCCCGGCCGTGCATGCGCAGGAAAAAATCGTGCTGCGCTACCTGGGCACCGCGGTGAACCAGGACAAGGCGATTGCCGAGAAGTTCAAGGCCGACACCGGCATCACCATCCAGTACGTGGCCGTCACCACCGACGACGTGACCAAGCGCGCGGTGACCGCGCCCAACAGCTTTGACCTGATAGACACCGAGTACTTCTCGCTCAAGAAGATCGTGCCCACCGGCAACCTCAAGGGCATAGACACCAAGAAGATCAAGAACGCCGACAAGATCACCTCGCTGTTCACCACCGGCACGGTGGCCGGCAAGGCTGTGGGCGACCAGGGCACGGCGCCCAAGAAGGTGATTTACCTCGAAGGCGAAAAGAGCAAGGTCTTCGCCAAGAGCCCGACGCAGTTCATGTCGCTGATTCCCACGGTGTACAACGCCGACACGCTGGGCATACGCCCCGACCTGATCAAGCGCCCCATCAGCTCCTGGGCCGAGTTGCTGAACCCCGAGTTCAAGGGCAAGGCCGCGATCCTGAACATCCCGTCCATCGGCATCATGGACGCGGCCATGGTGGTGGAGGCGAAAGGCATCTACAAATACCCGGACAAGGGCAACATGACGAAAAAGGAGATCGACCTGACGATCGCCACGCTGATCGAGGCCAAGAAGGCCGGCCAGTTCCGCGCGCTGTGGAAGGACTTCAACGAGTCGGTCAACCTGATGGCGTCGGGCGAGGTGGTGATCCAGTCGATGTGGAGCCCCGCCGTGACGGCCGTGCGCACCAAGGGCATCGCCTGCAACTTCCAGCCGCTGAAAGAGGGCTACCGCGCCTGGGCCGCCGGCTTCGGCCTGCCCGCCACGCTCTCGGGCAAGAAGCTGGACGGCGCCTATGAATTCATCAACTGGTTTCTCGACGGCTGGGCCGGCGCCTACCTGAACCGCCAGGGCTATTACAGCGCCGTGCTGGAAACCGCCAAGGCCAAGATGGAAGCCTATGAGTGGGCCTACTGGATGGAAGGCAAACCGGCGTCGCAAGACATCAAGAGCCCCACCGGCGACGTGCTGGCCAAGGCCGGCGCGGTGCGCGACGGCGGCAGCTACGAAGCGCGCATGGGCGGGATTGCCTGCTGGAATGCGGTGATGGACGAAAACAATTACATGGTCCAAAAGTGGAATGAATTTGTAGCAGCCTAGAAGTAGGCACACCCCCGTTGACGCTCACTTCGTGTAGCGTCCTCCCCCCTTGCAGGGGGCGCCCGCTGCGGCCCGGCAAAGCCGGTTCCGCGCGGACGCTGGGCTGATTCGGCTCGCTTCGCTTGCCCTTGGTTTTGTCGTCGTTCAACTGGATTTCTATGAGTGCTCCTGCTGTCGCTGCACATTCCGCCCCGGCCAAGGCGCCCGGGCGTGCGCTGGCCGCCTGGTGGCAGGCCATGCCGCTGACAGCGGTGTTTGTGCTGTTCTTCCTGGTCCCGCTGGCGCTGGTGCTGGCGGTGAGTTTCTGGGACTTCAATGAATACGAGTTGCTGCCGGGCTTCACGCTGAAGAACTACTTCGCCATCTTCGATGGCTGCGGCAACACCGCCGAGCTGTGCGTGACCTTCAAGACCTATTTGTCGACCTTCAAGTTCAGCTTCCTGGTGTGGCTGATCACGCTGGTGACGGGTTTCATGGCGTCCTACTTCCTGGCGTTTCACGTGCGATCGCAAGGGGTGCAGACGCTGCTCTTCGTGCTGTGCACCATCCCGTTCTGGACATCCAACGTGATCCGCATGATTTCGTGGGTGCCGCTGCTGGGCCGCAACGGCCTGGTCAACCAGAGCCTGGTGGGCATGGGCGTGGTGAACCAGCCGGTGGAGTGGCTGCTATTCTCGGACTTTTCGGTGGTGCTGGCCTTTGTGCACCTCTACACGATGTTCATGATCGTGCCCATCTTCAACTCGATGATGCGCATAGACCGCAGCCTGATCGAGGCGGCCAACGACAGCGGCGCCTCGGCCTGGCAGACGCTGTGGAACGTCATCGTGCCGCTGTCGCGCACCGGCATCATCATCGGCTCCATCTTCGTCATCACCATCGTGATGGGCGACTTCGTGACCATAGGCGTCATGGGCGGCCAGCAGATCGCCTCCATCGGCAAGGTCATCCAGGTGCAGACCTCCTACCTGCAGTTTCCGCTGGCGGCGGCCAATGCGGTGATCCTGCTGGCGCTGGTGCTGATGATCATCTGGGCCTTGACGCGGCTGGTCGACATCCGGAAAGAACTATGACCCCCACGCTTGTCACTTCGTGTACTACGCTGCCCCCCCGAGGGGGCTGGCCTTGCTTGGGGCGGCCCGGCGCTGCGGCCCCTCCTGCGGAGGTTCTAAGCTATGTCCGATAAACGCTCTGCCGGTTTCTGGTTCCTCGCCGCATTTTTTGCGCTCTTTGTACTGTTCCTGTACGGCCCGATGTTCGTCATCGTGCTGCTGAGCTTCCAGGGCCCGGAAGGCGGGCTGACCTTTCCGCTGCGCGGTGTCTCGCTGCACTGGTTCCACAAGCTGGCCGAGGGCCTGGGCGTGGTGGACATAGGCGCGGCGCTGAAACGTTCGCTAGGCCTGGGCCTGGCGGTGACGGCGTTCACGGTCGTGCTGTCGGTGCTGGCCGGCCTGGCTTTCCGCAAAAAGCTCGCGGGCGGCAACACCCTGTTTTTTGTGGTGGTGTCCAGCCTGATCATGCCGTCCATCATCGTGTCGCTGGGCATAGGCCTGGAGTTCCGGCTGCTGGACAACGGCATCAAGAAAGCGCTGGAGCTGCTGGGCATGTCCGGCGCGCTGGAAGATTACGGCACGGCGCTGGGCCTCTTTACCTCGGCGCTGGGCGCGCACCTGACCTGGACGCTGCCCTTCGGCCTGCTGATCATGTTCGCCGTCTTCAACCGCTTCAACCCGGCTTACGAGGAAGCCGCGCGCGACCTGGGCGCCACGCCGTGGCAGGGCTTTCGCCACGTGGTGCTGCCGCTGGTCGCTCCCTCGGTCGTGGGCATAGGCATGTTCGGCTTTACCCTGAGCTGGGACGAAATCGCCCGCACCTCGCAGGCCATCGGCGACGTCAACACGCTGCCGCTGGAACTGCAGGGCCTGACGACCACCGTCACCACGCCGTCCATCTACGCGCTGGGCACCGTCACCACCGTGGTGTCGCTGGGGGTGATGGCCCTGGCCATGGGCCTGGCATGGTGGCTCGGCAGGCGGCAGAAAAAAGGACATCGATGAGCCCCGCGAATACGGCAGCTTCCGCAACGCCCCTGACCGACAGCGAGATGTATGAGCGCGTGGTCTCGGCCATCCTCGACCACCGCCTGCCGCCGGGCACCAAACTGGGGGAAGACAAGCTGGCCGGTGCCTTCGGCGTGTCGCGCACGCGCATACGTCCGGTGCTGGTGCGCCTGGCCAATGAGCAGGTGGTCACCTTGGTCCCGAATCGCGGCGCCACCGTGGCCCAGCCCACCGAACAGGAAGCGCGCGAGGTCTTCGAGGTGCGCCGGCTGATAGAACCCACGCTGGTGGAGCTGTTCATCGCCAGGGCCAATGAGGCCGACATGCGCCAGCTCAAGCGCTGCATCGACGACGAGGAAGCCGCGCGGCTGGCCGGCGACATGCACCGCGCGATCCGGCTGTCGGGCGACTTCCACCTGCAGATCGCCGAGCGCGCCGGCCACCAGACGCTGGGCCGCATCCTGCGCGAACTGACCTCGCGCACCTCGCTGATCCTGATGACCTACAGCACAGGCCACAAGGACAGCCGTGACGAGGCTGCCGCCTGCGGCTGCCGCGAACACCGCGTCCTGCTGGACGCCATCCGCCTGCGCGACCCGCGGGAAGCGACGCGCCACATGCGCGAGCACCTGACCCGCCTGGAGTCGCAGCTGCAGTTCACGCCGCCGGCGGGTGAGGCGCCGGATCTGTCGGCGCTGTTCTCCTGATGTGGCCTATGAAGAATTCTGGGAGTGCAACCCGTAGAGGTATTCCACCAGCGGGGGCCGCGGGTCCGGCTTTGCCGGCCCCAGGCGCCGCCCCCTCGAGGGGGGAACAGGCTACACGCAGTGAGCCTGGACGGGGGTGAGTTCTTTCATGCGTAGGCTTTTGGTCATCAATCCGAACACTTCAGCGTCGGTCAGCGCATTGCTGCAAACCCATGTGCAGGCCGCCGCCGGGCTGCACGTGCAGGTCAGCACCGTCACCGCGCGTTTCGGCGCGCCCTACATTTCGGACGAAGCCAGTTACGCGGTGGCCGCGCATGCCACGCTGGACACCTGGGCGGCTGCCCTGGCCGGCGCGAAGGAAGCGCCCGACGCGGTGCTGATAGGCTGCTTTGGCGACCCCGGACTGCTGGCGCTGCGCGAAAGCAGCCCGGTCCCCGTCACCGGCCTGGCCGAGGCGGCCTTCATCGAGGCGGCGCGCCATGGCCGCTTTGCCATCGTTACCGGGGGCGAGCGCTGGGGCCCCATGCTGCAGCGGCTGGCCCAGGCGCTGGGCCATGCGCCTTCGCTGGCCGGCATCCACACCGTGGCGCCGACCGGCGCACAGCTCGCCGCCGACCCGGCCGCCGCGCGCACCCTGCTGGCCCAGGCCTGCCGCGATGCGGTGCGCCAGCTGGGCGCGCAGGCGGTGATCCTGGGTGGGGCGGGCCTGGCGGGCATGGCCGCGGCCCTGCAGCCCGGGGTCGGCGTGCCGCTCATCGACAGCGTGCTGGCCGGCGCCCATTGGGCCCTGCGCAGCCATGCGCCGCCGCCGCAGCGCGGCACGCCGGGCTTCGACGTGCCCTGGGAAAACCTCTCGCCGGAACTGAGCGCTTTGGGTCTGTAGATCCCGGCCGAACGGGCAGGAGGCAGGGATATGTGAGCGCGCACTGCAGCTGGCAGTCATAAAGCCTAAAATGTCCCTGTGACCCCGCAAAACATCCTGAATGCCGACCTGCATTGCCACTCTGTGGTCTCGGACGGCACGCTGACGCCGGAGGCGCTGGCCGAACGGGCCAAGGCCAACGGGGTGGAACTCTGGGCCCTGACCGACCACGACGAAATCGGCGGCCAGCAGCGCGCCGCGGCGGCCGCCAAGGCCCAGGGCATGCACTACCTGACGGGCACTGAGGTCTCCGTCACCTTCGCCGGGCAGACCGTGCACATCGTGGGCCTGGGTTTTGACGCCGAAAATCCCGACATCGTGCAAGGCCTGCGCAACACGCGCGGCGGGCGCGAACAGCGCGCGATGGAGATGTCGGACTCGCTGGCCAAGGCCGGCATCAAGGGTGCTTACGAGGGCGCGCTGAAGTTTGTCGGCAACCCCGAGCTGATCTCGCGCACGCATTTCGCGCGTTTCCTGGTCGAAAGCGGCGTGTGCCGCGAAACCAACGAAGTCTTCCGCAAATACCTGACCGAAGGCAAACCCGGCTACGTGCCGCACCGCTGGGCGACGCTGCGCGACGCCGTGACCTGGATCACCCAGGCCCAGGGCGTCGCGGTGATCGCCCACCCGGGCCGCTACAAGTTCACCCCCAACGAGGAATACGCCTTGTTCACCGAGTTCAAGTCCCACGGCGGGCGCGGCGTGGAGGTTGTCACGGGCAGCCACACACCCCAGGAATACCTCAAGTACGCCGAGACGGCCAAGGAATTCGGCCTGGCCGCCTCGCGCGGCAGCGACTTCCACAGCCCCGACGAGAGCCACACCGACCTGGGCACCCTGCCCTTCCTGCCGGGTGAACTCACGCCGGTCTGGGAACTGCTGGCGGACCGCATCCAGTGATGGCCGGTCCCGCCAAAAATACCTCCCACGCCCCGACCGGCATCGCGCTCCTGGTGGGCGCGGTCGGCTGTTTCGCGGTGCTGGACACCACCACCAAGGTCATTTCCAACAGCGTGCCGCTGCTGATGGCGCTGTGGTTCCGTTATGCCTTCCAGGCCGTGGCCACCACCCTGGCGGTGCTGCCGTCGCGCGGCCTTTCGGTGCTGCGCACGGCGCACCCGAAATACCAGCTGCTGCGCGGCCTGCTGCTGCTGTTCACCAGCCTTTTTGCGTTCTACAGCCTGCGGCACATGCCGGTGGGCGAGTTCACCGCCATCGTGATGATCACGCCGCTGGTCATCACCCTGCTGGCCTCGCTGACGCTGGGCGAGCGCGTGTCCTGGCTGCGCTGGACGCTGGTGGTGGGCGGCTTCGCGGGGACAATCATCATCATCCGGCCCGACGGCGACGACTTCAACTGGGCGATGCTGCTGCCGATAGGTTTGGTGATCTGCAACGCCTGGTTCCAGATCCTGACCAGCCGGCTGGCGCGCACCGAAGACCCTTTCACCATGCACTTCTACACCGGCTGGGTGGGTACGCTGGCCGCCTCGCTGGCCCTGCCCTTTGTCTGGGCCTCGCTGGACTCCTGGACGCTGTGGGCCAGCCTGGCGCTGATGGGCCTGATGGGCACGGTCGGCCATTTCATGATGATCCTGGCCTACGGCCGCGCGCCGGTGTCCACGCTCACGCCTTTTCTTTATGCGCAGATCGGCTTTGCCATGCTGGGCGGCTGGATCGCGTTTTCGCATGTGCCGGACCGCTGGTCCATGGTGGGTATGGGGATGGTCGCCGTCTGCGGCGCGGTAGGCGCCTGGCTCGCGGTGCGCCAGGGCCGCGTGCCGATAGAGCCCGTCGAGTCTTGAATCCAGCGCTTTGAAAACCATCTGACGCTATGGCCCAGTTTTTTGAAGTTCACCCCGAGAACCCGCACACCCGGCTGCTCAAGCAGGCGGTGGCATTGCTGGAGCGCGGCGGCATCGCGGCCGTGCCGACCGATTCAAGCTATGCCCTGGTCTGCCACCTCGACGACAAGGCCGCGGCCGACAGCCTGCGCCGCATACGCGGGGTGGACGACAAGCATCACCTGACGTTGCTGTGCCGCGACTTGAGCGAGCTGGCCAATTACGCGCGTGTCGACAACAAACAGTTCCGCCTGCTGAAAGCCGCCACGCCCGGGCCCTACACCTTCATCCTCGAAGCCAGTAAGGAAGTGCCGCGCCGCGTGAGCCACCCTTCGCGCAAGACCATAGGCCTGCGGGTGCCCGAACACAAGGTGCTGCAGGCGCTGCTCGAGCTGCACGGCGCGCCGCTGCTGGCCACCACGCTGATCCCGCGCGGCGGCGGCGAGCCGCTCAACGACGCGCACGAGATACGCGAATTGCTGGAGCACGAACTGGCCGCCGTGATAGACGCCGGCGCCTGCCACCAGGAAGCCACCACGGTGATAGACCTGACGCCCATGGGTGAGGGCGGCGATCCCGTGGTGGTGCGGCAGGGGCGAGGTGACTTAGCGGCGCTGGGCCTTTAACCCACGAGCTCCCTTCCAAGCAGGGGCCGCGGAACCCGCTTTGCCGGGCCGCAGGCGCAGCGCCCCCTCGGGGGGCAGAGAGCTACGCGCAGCGAGCGAACGTGGGGGCACACAGTCCAGTGAGACAATCCCGGGATGGATATCGCCAACCTGATTCAAACCGTCGCCATCTATGCGCTGCCGGTGCTGTTCGCCATCACGGTGCACGAAGCCGCGCACGGCTATGTGGCCCGTCACTTTGGTGACAACACAGCCTGGATGATGGGCCGCGTGACGCTCAACCCCATCAAGCACATAGACCCGGTCGGCACCATCCTGATGCCGCTGCTGCTGTACTTCGCAACTTCGGGGACTTTCCTGTTTGGGTATGCCAAGCCGGTGCCGGTGCAGTTCGGCAACCTGCGCAAGCCCAAGCGCGACATGATCTGGGTGGCGCTGGCCGGCCCCGCCGCCAACTTCATCCAGGTGATCATGTGGGCCGTGGTGTACGCATTGCTCGTCGGGGCCGGTATCTCCGAGCCTTTCTTCCTCGTGATGTGCCAGGCCGGCGTGCTCGTCAACCTCGTGATGTGGGCCTTCAACCTGTTTCCGTTTCCGCCGCTTGACGGCGGGCGCATCCTGATGGGCCTGTTGCCATGGAAGCAGGCGCAGTTTCTCGCGCACCTCGAGCCATGGGGCTTTTTCATCGTCATGGGGCTTGTCCTCCTCGGCGTCGTCAGCGCCTACTGGCTCTGGCCACTGGTCGTGCTCGGCTACGGCCTGCTGGACCTGCTCAATCTCACCATCTCCCTGCCCCCAAGACTGCTATGAGTTCACCGTCCCCCACCCGCTTCCTGACCGGCATCACCACCACCGGCACGCCCCACCTGGGCAATTTTGTCGGCTCCATCCGGCCCTCGGTGCAGGCCAGCTTCCGCGCCGACGTGCGCAGCTTTTATTTCCTGGCCGACTACCACGCGCTGATCAAGTGCGACGAGCCTGCCCGCATCCAGCAGTCCACACTCGAGATCGCCGCCAGCTGGCTGGCCGCCGGGCTGGACCCGGAGCGCGTGACCTTCTACCGCCAGTCCGACATCCCCGAGATTCCCGAGCTGACCTGGCTGCTCACCTGCGTCACCGGTAAGGGCGTGCTGAACCGTGCCCATGCCTACAAGGCCTCGGTCGACAAGAACGAGGCGGCCGGCAACGACCCGGACGCCGACGTCACCGCCGGGCTCTTCATGTACCCGGTGCTGATGGGCGCGGACATCCTGCTGTTCAAGACGCACAAGGTGCCGGTCGGGCGCGACCAGATCCAGCACATCGAGATGGCGCGCGACATGGCCCAGCGCTACAACCACCTCTACGGCGAGCACCTGGTGCTGCCCGAGGCGGTGATCGAGGAATCGGTCGCCCTGCTGCCCGGCCTGGACGGGCGCAAGATGAGCAAGAGCTACGACAACACGATTCCGCTGTTCACGCCGCGCGAGCAGATGCGCAAGCTGATCGCCGGCATCGTCACCGACTCGCGCGCGCCCGGCGAACCCAAGGACGTTGAGGGCTCGGCGCTGTTCCAGATCTACCAGGCCTTCGCCGGCGCCGAGGAAACCGAAGCGTTACGCAAGGCTTACGCCGAAGGCATCGCCTGGGGCGACGCCAAGCAGCTGCTGTTCGAGCGCATAGACCGCGAAGTCGCGCCCATGCGCGAGCGCTACCACGCCCTGATGGCCGACCCCGGCAAGATTGAAGCCATCCTGCAGGCCGGCGCGCAAAAGGCCCGCGCCGAGGCCACGCCCTTCATGGCCGAGCTGCGGCGCGCCGTGGGCCTGCGCAAGCTGGACACCCGCCCGGCCACGCCGGCCGGGGCCAAGGCGGCAAAAACAGCGAAGAGCGCCGTGCCGGCCTTCAAGCAGTACCGCGAAAAGGACGGCCTGTTTTATTTCAAGCTGCAGGACGCCGAGGCCCGGGTGCTGCTGCAAAGCCGCGGCTTTGAAGCGCCGCGGGACGCCGCGCAGATGATTGCCGCGTTGCAGCAAGACGGCCAGGCGGCCTTGGCGGGGCTGCTGGCGCAGGGGCAGGTCCAGGTTTTGCCGGGCGTCAGCGACACCGACGTGGCGGCGGCCTTGCGGTTTTTTGCGGAGGCGGCGGCTTCCTAGGAACAGTCCACGGCCTGGGCCTTGTTGTTTTTTTGGATCAGCGTTCTGAAAAAATACCGCAATTGCCCGTTTATTTATGCCCCAAAGTTGACACACAGCAGTTATGCTCGATGGCTAATAGGACCAATACTTTAGACCTGATTAATGAGTATTTTTGTAATAGATGACCACCCGCTCATGCGCGAAGCGGTTGTTATGTTGATCCGCCGCCTGAGCAGCAAGGCCACCGTGACCGAGCTGGACCGGCTCGCTGCCGTCATGCCCGCCGTGCAGGAACAGGGCATTCCCGAACTGATCTGCCTGGATCTGCGCCTGCCCGACACCAACGGTGTTTCCGGCGTGCGCGAACTCAAGCAGCAATTCCCCGGCGTGCCCCTGGTGGTACTGTCGGCCGCGCCGGCCCAGGACTACGAGGATCTCTCGATCGAGGCGGGCGCGGATGCCTACATCCAGAAGTCGGCAGGCGCCACCGAGATCTCCAACGTGCTGCGCGTCTTCCTCAGCGAAGACCTGGACCCGGAACCCTCCACTCCGACCGAAAAGCTCTCCAAGCGGCAAAAACAGCTGCTGGTGATGCTGGACAAGGGCATGAGCAACCGCGACATCGCTGAAGAACTGCAGATCAGTGAGCACACGGTCAAGGTTCATTTGTGGCGCCTCTTCAGGCGCCTCAACGTCAAGAGCCGGTCGCAGGCTAGCCACCTGGCTCGCACACAGGGCTTGCTCTAATCAGTCTCCGGGCCGCCTGCGGCCTGGCGCTCATGCCTCTTGCTGAGGTCTGCTGGCCGGGGGTAGCCCGGCAGCTACTCACTTTTCTTTTGCTTCGCCAAAAGAAAAGTAAGCAAAAGAAAAGGCGACCCTGGTTGCTGCGTCCCTCCGCTTCGCTACGGGCAACCTGCGGTGCTCGGTTCAGGCGGGGTCTCGCTAAACTCGCCTTCGGCTCAAACAACGCGATCCCTGATCCGCCTGAACCTCCGCTCCTCGGCGCATCCACAAGGTCCACAAGG